>DYNJ01000006.1 GCA_020721085.1 Sulfurovum sp.
GGAAAAACTGATGTCCCAACACGGCAGTGGCTATCGTCGCTATACCCAGCCAAACTACCCCCATAGCGCCCGGCTTGAGAGTCTCGATCTTGTTTGTCTGATCAGTAAAGGGAGGCTTGCCGCTTGGAACAAAAGAGGACAAAAGTCCGGCGGTCACCATCCACCCCAATAAAGAGGCCGGAAAAAGTGTCAAAAAGTCTACAAACTCTCCCTTTCCGGCTGCCCAAGCCATCAGTGTCGTAATATCTCCAAAGGGGCTCCATGCCCCTCCGGCATTGGCAGCAACGACAATATTGATAGCCGAAGGAACAAGAAACTCATGGTTGTCCTTGTTGATCGTAAAGAGAACCGTAGAGAGTATCAAGGCTGTTGTGAGGTTATCTGCAACCGGAGAGATGAAAAATGCCAAGAGTCCTGTGAGCCAAAAAAGCTGCTTGTAGGTATAGCCTTTAGAGACAAGTTTGTACTTAAGAACATCAAATATATTTCTCTCTATCATGGTCTCGATAAATGTCATCGCCACAAAAAGAAAGAAAAAGATTTCGGCGATCTCCAAAATCAATGCATCCATCTCATCCTTCAAAGGCTTCGGATCAAGACCAATGAGAGAAAAATAGATACCTATCAGCATAAACATGGAAGTGCCCATCAAGAGAGCCGGTTTGGCTTTGTTGATACGGTATCTGTCTTCGGCAGCGATATAGTAGTACCCCGCAAGGAAGACAGCCAAAGAAAGTATCCCTACCCATGTCGTTGTCAGATCAATTGCGTGCATTGGATTCCTCTTTGTGCGATCTAGTCCGTTAGTTTTCTATATAATGGGTTCCGAGTGATATTTTGCGCCTGAGCGCCGCATCAACGATCGCCGAAGCGGTATTGAGGCGAAGCCGAAGCAAGCGCCCTATCTGCTTGCTTTTCATATCGTATATCATATTTTTGGCTTCATGCAGCCCATTTTTGGTTCGGATGATACCTACATTTTCCCACATCACCTGGCGCAATCTGTCCTTATATGCAGCATCATTGTCTTTGTGAAGAATATTACCGTAATCTTCATCAAAGAGAGGTATTTGGCGGGTGTTTTGCTCTTTGCCCATGATAAAATCAACCGCGCGCTTGGCAAATACTACACCTTCGAGCAAAGAGTTGGAGGCGAGACGATTTGCCCCATGCACTCCGGTCGAAGCCGCTTCACCGATCACATAAAGCCCCTCAATCCCATCGATACAACCGTTCATATCACTCCTGATACCGCCTATTGCATAGTGAAATGCCGGCGATATGGGTACTCTTTGCTGTGGAAAACGATACCCTAAAGAGGCGAATGTACGCGTAATATTGGGGAATCGCTGATGAAATCTTGCCTCATCAAACATACTGAAATCCAGATATACCTCTTCATTTTTGTACTGTCGTTTGTAGTTAAAAATCGCGCGAGACACAATATCTCTTCCCGCCAATTCTCCTCTTTCGTCATAGCCAAAGAGAAATCTTTCGCCTTTTTCGTTGACTATATGCGCCCCCTCGCCTCTTAGAGCCTCAGTCAGCAAAAGCTTCCTTGCGTATGGAGTCTTGACAAATACGGTGGGGTGGAACTGCATCATCTCCATATCGGCGAGTTCAATCCCTTTTTTGACACATATACCATGGATATCAGCGCTTACCGTACGAGAATTTGTATTATACTGATAAAGCGAACCGACGCCTCCTGAAGCTATGATCACATCATCGGCATAAATCGTGCTGGGTCTATAATTGACAGTTGCCTTCACCCCATAACACCGACCGTTTTCGATCAACAGATCATAAACAAGAGTATTTCGCTGAAGTTCATGCTTGTTTTGTACCATCATGAAGTAGTGCATATACCGTCCCGTAGCATCACCGCCGGCATGCACGATACGACCGACCGAATGAGCCGCCTCTTTTGTGTAGAGCAGGCGACCTTCTTCGTCTCGGTCGAATTCCATCCCTTTAGCGATAATATCTGCCGTAGTTTCCAGACTCGTTCGGCTCAGTATCTCGACAGCTTCACGGTTGTTGTGAAATGCGCCGGCCTCAATCGTATCTTGGATATGCAAAGGAATATCATCTTTGTCAAGAGCCGTTACCATACCGCCTTGCGCATAGAAGGTATTGCACTCCCACGGGACATCTTTGCAAATGACCAAAACCTTTTTGCTTCGCGGCAGATTCATCGCAGCATAAAGACCGGCGATACCTGCGCCTATAATCAATACATCATATTTTCTCATGATCTTGACCCTTTTTGAGTGATCTCTTTTGATCCGTTATCCTCTACATAAACAGGTGAAGTTTTGTATCCGCACCCTCCCAAGACGATACAGCAAAGAGATGCTATAATCATCCTATGAAAAATGCGCGCTCGATTCTCTCTCATCTTTGCTGTCAACCCCAATTTAAATCCCTTTCGCAATATGCCTGCTACCAAAAGTTTATAGGGCTGCTTGCCCCAAAATTCCAACAGGCGATAGCCTTCGTCTATATCGATAAATCTACGCTTTTTGTCGCCCTCTCGCATCCGGGATACAAGATGGAGCTTGATTATAATAAAAATTTATTAAAAAGCTTATTAGCCATGCTCTCAAAGCATGATCCGCAGTGCTCTCATCTGCGCGCGGAGCATATCGTCATCTTCAACTCCAGATTCTCGGTTCAGCCTCAAGAGGATCTACACGGCACTGATCCCAAATACCATGAGATCGCCCGTGGGGATTTTGAGATCTGCACCGAAGACGAAGAGCTTCAAAAGCGATTTGAGATGATAAAAAAAGATATTTTGATCAACAAAGAGATACAGTAGTGCTCCTCTCTACACTCACAAAACTCCCCGATAACCCCGGTATTTACCAATACTTTGACCATACCGGCAAGCTGCTCTATGTGGGCAAAGCAAAAAGCCTCAAAAACAGAGTCAAAAGCTATTTTCGTTTCATCCCAGAATTCAAACCAAACCCGACACTCTCGCTAAGAATACTCAAAATGCTGGACGAGGCGAAAAGCCTTGACTATCTCGTGGTAGAGAGTGAAGAGGATGCGCTGATACTAGAGAATTCTCTCATAAAACAGCTCAAACCAAAATACAATATTCTTCTAAGAGACGACAAAACCTACCCCTATCTCTACATTGATGAAAATGAGCCGTTTGCGCGTTTTGAGCTCACGCGCAAGGTCGTCAGCGGCAAGGCGATCACCTACTACGGTCCATTTCCGAGTGGCGGCAAGGCGCTTTATGATGCCATCTATGAACTCTATCCGCTCGTACAAAAAAAGAGGTGTCTCCATGAAAAAAAAGCATGTCTTTTTTATCAGATAGGCCGCTGTCTCGCCCCTTGCGAAGGCAAGATCACCCAACAAGAGTATGCTTCTATCATACAGCAGGTCAAAGAGGCTCTGCGCAAACGAAAGAAACTGACAAGCGCCCTGCAGCAAAAGATGATGGATCTCGCTGTGCAGGAGCGCTTCGAGGAGGCGGCAAAAATGCGCGACATGATGATGGCTATCGACAACCTGGCGATCACCTCCGATATCGATCTGGCTCAAAATACCGATATAGACATCTTCGCCATACTCAAAGCAGATGTGCGCGGAGTAGTCGTCAAATTTTTTGTGCGGAGCGGGCGGATCGCTTCGAGCACTTTTAGCTATTTTCGCCATCAAAACAACTTTGACCCTGACGAAGCCTATAGACAAGCTTTGCTGGAGTTTTATACAGCCGGCACACCGCATATAGCCAAAACAATCCTTACCGCCCACCCTGTCAAAGAGAGTGCAGAGATAGCATCAGCACTATCCAAACGACTTGGATACAAGATCGACATTCTCCACCCCCGAAGAGGAGCAAAGGTCAAATTGACCGCTCTTGCTCTGCAAAACTGCCAAGAACTGCTCAAAGACGACAAGGCAAACGACGCGATAGAACAAGAGATTGCCAGTCTGTTTGACCTCTCCGCACCGCCCTACCGTATCGAAACTTTTGACAACTCTCATCTGATGGGCGCAGCAACCGTCGGAGCCATGGTCGTGCAAGACGAAGGGCGCTGGAACAAGAAGAGCTACCGCCGCTATACACTCCACGAATATGACGAATACGGTCAGATGCGCGAGATGCTGACACGCAGGATCGAGGATTTCGGAGTTGCGCCTGCTCCCGATCTTTGGATCATAGACGGCGGACAGGCTCATCTGGCTTTGGCGAGAAAACTGCTTGGTGCAGCGCAGGTCAACCTCGATGTCATAGCCATCGCCAAAGAGAAGCTCGATGCCAAAGCCCATCGTGCCAAGGGCGCGGCAAAAGACAGGATCTATTGTGATAAAGGGATTTTGGAGCTCAAAGCCAGTGACAGACGACTAGGCTGGATACAAAAACAGAGAGACGAAGCACACCGTTTCGCCGTCGCCTTTCACCAAAGCAAAAAACGTAAAGATGATCTGCAGGTTTCTTTGCTTGACAAAAAAGGGATAGGAAAAGCGACTGTAAAAAAACTTATCGACTACTTCGGCTCATTTGAAGCGATAGACAACGCATCACATGACGAGATTGCCAATGTCGCAGGCGGCAAAATTGCATCGATACTCAAGAATGTCACATACCATCCCACTAATGATCTGCAGTCTAAACGGCAGACAGGATAACCAACCATTGCCGTCAATGCTCTTTTTTGCCAGATAGATGCTTATCACACTTCATCTGCTACGATCTGTGCCAGCTCACCAGGGTGTGAGATGAGATGCTCAGCTCCTGCGTCTTTTAGCTCCTGCGCTGTACGAAATCCCCATAGCACCCCAACTGCCCGCATACCTGCATTTTTTGCGGTGCGGATGTCTGTAGCGGTATCGCCCACAAAGACGACTTCATGCGGTGCGACTCCCCATGCTTGCGCAATAGCCAGTGCACCTGCTGGATGCGGTTTGTGAGGGACATGATCTTTTTGTCCGTGCACTTGCGAAAACGCCGCATCGGCAAATATATTTTGCGCATAGAGCACCGTGAAAGCGTGAGGCTTATTGGACAGGATACCTAGATGCAGACCTCTGCACGCCAACAGATTCAACATTTCATCTATCCCCTCATACGCTTTGGTGTGAGCGTGTAGGTTTTGCTCATAGACGAGTTTAAACTGCGCAAGAGCCGCATCCAATTCTACTTCATCTATGTGTGCCGGGAGTGCATTTTTCATCAATATCCTAGCACCGTCACCGACAAAATGCCTGTACGCTTCAAGTGCGTGGATAGGATAGCCTAGATCGGAGAGGACGATATTGGCATTGCGCGCAATGTCCTGCAAAGAATCCACAAGCGTCCCGTCAAGATCGAAAATCACCCCTTTGATCATCTGCAGATTCCTTGTACCGCTCTTTAGTGGTGCTATCTGACCAAACTTCCTATAGCTTCTCTGGCGATATCCATGAAGCCGTCCGCGCTTGGAAGATACGGGATGAGCCCCATACCGATACCGCCGGTTACCGTCAAGAGCGCCATCAAAAAAATCAGCGTCGTACTGGTATCAAAAGCAAATTCCTGCTCTTTGCCTTCGTCTTTATTGAAATACATCATCGCGATAAGCCTAAAGTAGTAGAAGATAGACACGAAAGCGACAAAGACGCCCAATAGAGCGATATAAACATGACCAGATTCAATGGCGCTGACAAAAATATAAAATTTGCCCATGAAACCGATCGTCGAAGGAAATCCTGCTAAAGAGAGCATGAAAATAGTCATCATGACCGCCAGATACGGATGTCTGAAGCCAAATCCTCTAAAATCTTCAAAAGTGAGGTGTTTGTGCTCTTTGGCAGTGAGGAAACTGAGAATCCCGAAAGCTCCCACGGAGCTGAGAAAGTATGAGATCAGATAAAACATGATCGCCGAAGCCGCCAATTTGTCTCCCGCTCCTATTGAGCAAAGCGCGATCATCATATAGCCTGCGTGGACAATAGACGAGCCTGCCAACATCCTTTTGATATTGTCTTGGATAAGCGCCAGAAACGAACCGCCGATCAGAGTAAGTGCCGTGATGATCTGCAACGATTGTGACCATACCGCATATACAGGTTCAAAATCTATCAGATATATGCGCAAAGTGATAGCAAAAAGTGCGATCTTAAAGGTCGAAGCCATAACCATCGCAACAGGAAGAGGTGCGCCGTGATAGACATCGATCACCCATGCATGAAACGGTACTGCACCGATCTTGAACAATATAGTCACAATCATCAAAAGCCCGCCGACCGCGATGAGCGTATGATTTGTATGCGGATGCGAGGCGATGTGTTGATAAATATCACCGATGATCGTAGAACCTGTCTCACCGTAGACGAGAGCAACACCTAGCATAAAAAGCGCTCCCATCAACGATCCCAAAACGATATATTTCATCATTGCTTCCGGGCTTTTTGGATTGGCGGTATTGTAGCCTACCAGTACATAAATACTCAGACTCGCGATCTCAAGCGCAACAAAAGCGGAGATAAGTTCGTTGGCGTGGGCCAGGATCATCATCCCAAAAACACCAAAAAGCAACAGCGCGAAAAAATCACCGTCAAAGTAGTTGCGGCTTTTGAAATATTCATTGTTGATGAGCAGTGTCAGCATCGCACCACCAAGAAACATCATATCAAAAAGAGTAGCAAATGTATCCACGACAAAGCCGTGACCGAAGATATCTACAAATACAAAGGTATCAGGAGCGGCGGCATAGTGTAAGACATCAATACAAAGCGATATTCCCAATATAACGATTGTGATAAAGTTACGGTTGATAACACTCAACCACGGTGAAAATCTAAGCAGCATCAGCACAATAGCCCCAATCACTACAATAGCCATGGGCAAAACTAAAAACAGATCATACAGCATCTATCGATACCTCCCTATGGCTTGCAGCATCTCAAGCAGTGCGGGCTCAAAAAGTTGCGTAAAGAGCGACGGAGCCAGACCTGTCAAAAGCAGCAGCAGCGCCAATGGAGTAAGTATGAGCAGATCAATGCGGCCTAGATCTTGAAATCCTGCCGTAACTGTGCTTGGTGCGCCAAAAAGAGTTCTTTGCAGCATCCAAAAGACAAAAGTAATCGCAGCAATCATAGTCAGCGCAGCAAATACCCCTACGATCATACTATATTTAAAGGCACCTATGATGATAAGAAGTTCCGCGACAAAACCTCCCGTTCCCGGAAGTCCTGCGATAGAAAGCGCAAAAAATGAGAAGAAAAAGGCAAATCTCGGCGCCACCTGCGCGATACCGCCCAAATCATCAATGGTGATCGAACGCACACGCCTATAGATCATCCCTATCATGATCAATATACCGGCAGATGCAAGCGCATGTGTGGCTACCAGATAGAGACTGCCGTTCCATGTATAGACATTTTCCAGCATAAGCCCCAGCAAAATAAGAGAGAGGTGTGATCCTGACGAGTAGGCGAACATACGGCGAAGATTGGGTTCCATGATGGCATGTATGGCATAAAAGATCACCCCGATCAGCGCAAAGACGATCAGTGGAGTGACATAATACTCAAGTGTCGATTCAAATAGCCCAAAACCAAAACGCCAAATACCGTAGATGCCGAGCTTTGCCATGATCGAAGAGAGAATGACAACTGCGGGTGTTGGAGAGGAGCCATATGCCGGAGCCATCCATGTATGGAAAAGCGGCAAAGGTATCTTGATGGCAAAGGCAAGCAAAAATCCTGCCGCGACCACGATAGAGGTACGAGGATCAAGCGAAAGCGATGCGATGTCGTTATAAGAAAAGCTCCAAAACCCATGACTCTGAAAAAACAGATAGCCCATATAGAGCATCGAAAAGAGCATAGCCATCGAGCCGAAGATGGTCATCACGACAATCCTCATGGCGTTATATTGGTTGTCGGTATTGCCATAGCGACCAATCATGATGAAGACAGGCAACAGCATCGTTTCCCAAAAAAGGTAAAACAAGATCAAGTCAAGTGAAAGTACAGCGCCCAACACGCCTGTTTGCAGTGCCATCATATTGTACCAATACCCATGCCGTTTCTCTCGCCACATATAAAGATACAGCAGGGGCATAATAAGCGTGATCATCAGTAGCAATACCAAAGAGAGAGCATCGACACCGACATAGTATGTGATACCATAGTTTTGGATCCACGGCGCGATATGCACAAACTGCATCCCCGCATGAGGATCAAAGTACCATGCAAGAATCCAAGAAAGCCCCAAAACAAAGAGCGATGTTACAATCGCCAAGAGTCGCAACAGCGGTATAGACGCCCGCACAAGACTGCCTAGCAACGCTCCAAGAATTGGAATAAAGATGATAAGCGTAAGTATCATATTCATAGAGGACTCCGAGTCATTCTCAGCATCGCCAAGGAGAGCAGCGAAATGCCGATAAGAATATAGAGCGCATAATAACGCACTTTGCCGTTCTGAAGTGTTCCAAACGCATCTGCCGCGCCTCTATAACCCAAAAGCATCAGGTTGATAGTACCATCGACAAAGAGAGTATCGAAACGATCAAAAAGTATGCTCAGGTAGCGCAGCGGCACAACAACAAGAGCGTTATATATCTCATCGATATAGAATTTATTGATGGCCAATGCTCTCCATGGAGTATCCGCTTTAGGTTCTGATGCGCCTTTGCCAAAACGAAGATATGCGAGCATCATACCAGCAAGAGCTACAGCGACACTCAGTCCGCCCAGCAGATATTCCGTACTGTGATCCACATGATGCACACGGTCACCGAGATGGATAAAAGTACCGAAAAGATTGCTTCCGCCATACGCTTCATTGGCTCCCAAAAATCCTGTCAAAGCGCTGCCAGTTGCCAAAACTGCCAACGGCCATTTCATCGACATTCCGACCTCCGTAGTACGGTGCGCTGTTTTGGCAGGTGTGATGAAGACGATCAAAAACAGTCGGAACATATAATAGGCGGTCAAAAAGGCGGTCAGCACTCCTATTGCCCATATATATATATGTCCTCCGGCAAAGGCGTGTACCAAAATAGCATCTTTCGAGAAAAATCCGGCAAAAGGCGGGATCCCGGAGATCGCCAATGTGGCGACGAGCATCGTAGCGAAGATCAAAGGCAATCTGGTCTTGAGTCCGCCCATTTTGAAGATATCTTGCTCGTGGTGAAGTGCGATGATAACCGCCCCCGCACCCATGAAAAGGAGCGCTTTGAAAAACGCGTGAGTAAAAACATGAAAGATACCCGCACTGTAAGCGCCAAGTCCGACGGCTACAAACATATACCCAAGCTGTGACATCGTAGAATATGCAAGTATCTTTTTGATATCGCTTTGCATACAGGCGATGATCGCCGCAAAAAGTGCTGATGCTATACCGATAGTGGCGATGAAAAGCCCCACGGATGGGATCAGCTCATACAAAAAGTCAAACCGTGCCACCATATATACACCTGCCGTAACCATAGTCGCGGCATGAATGAGCGCCGAGACGGGCGTAGGACCCGCCATCGCATCCGGCAGCCAGACATACAGCGGTATCTGCGCTGATTTCCCCATAGCGCCCACAAAAAGCAGTATTCCGATCGGCGCGAGCAAACCAGGGTCAACCAGACTGATATGCGCACGAATCGCATCAAAGCCAAATCCTTTATCCCCTATCGCCAAAAAAAGCAGAGCCAGACCTATCACAAAACCGAAATCTCCTATGCGGTTGACAATGAAGGCTTTGTTTGCCGCGGTAATATTGCCGCTTTCCTGATGATAAAAACCGATCAGCAAATAAGAGGCAAGCCCCACCAGCTCCCAGCCGATAAACATAATGATAGGATTTTGAGCCAATACCAAAAGCAGCATTGCTCCCAAGAAGAAGTTAAAATAGGCAAAAAACTTCCCATAACCTATATCGTCTCGCATATATCCGGAGGCATAGATGTGGATAAGGGTGCCTATCAACGACACGAATGAGATCATCACGGCACTTAGACGATCGGCCATCAGGCTGAATGCGATCTGGAACTCTCCTATATGCAGCCACTCGAAAAGCGTAGAATGGATGACAAATGTCGTATCGTTTGAGAGCATCTGCACTCCCAAGATCAGAGAAAACAGCGTCACCGCAACGGGTGTAGCGATACCGATGAAGCTATAAATCCGTTCATCTCGCAAGGAGGTGAAAAGATACGCCATCCCCATGATTGCCGCTGAAGCAAAAGGGAGTATAACGATTAAGAGCAATAGTGTCTGATTCACGGGTTTTGCTCCTGCGAAAGATTGGTAAAGAAGTCGGCATCGATGGTACGATTGGTTCTGAAAAGCGTGATGATCATCGACAAAAACACAGCCGCCTCCGAAGCGATGACAGCAATGAGCAACAGCGCCATTACTGTCCCGCCATGATCATTTTGGGCTCGCGCGAAAGTAGCCAGCATTAGATTGATCGCGTTAAGCATGAGTTCGATCGACATATAGATGACAAAAAGATTGCGTCTGCTGACCGCACCAACCAAGCCGATACAAAAAAGCAAGGCAGCAAGGGCCAAATAATACTCAGGCATCATGATCCCCTCCTCTTCGTGAGATGATAATAGCCGCAAGCATTGCGACAAGCAACAAGATAGAGACCAGTTCGAAAGGCAAGACCCAGTCTGAAAAAAGTGTAGCTCCGACACCGCGAACTGTACCAAACTCTGCCGGCACATCTTTGAAAGAGATCGGCATCTTTCCTGCTGTATTGATCAGCAACACAAAAAACGGCAACACCAATAGACTGACTCCTGCCAACCACCTTCTCATATTGGGCTCATCGGGTGTGTAGCGCTGATGGATATTGACAGATACAATCACCAGCAATGCGAGCGTGATCACCGCACCTACCGCTACCAATATCTGCGCAAGAAAAAGAAAACTTTGATTCAAAAGCGCGAATATCCCTGACAGCGCTATCATGGCCAGCATAAAGTTCGCCGACGCAAAGACACTGTGACGGCTTGTGATCATCCCCAAGCTGCCGCCGACTAAAAAGAGTGTCAGTATCCAAAATATACCCTGCTCAATCATCTTGCTTCTCCCCTGCATTGTGACAGCGCGAGAAGGTATCGCCAAAACTGCCTGTCTGAGCCAAAAGCTGCTCTTTTTCCATTACAAAATCTTCCCGTTTGCTGCCGATCACAGAAAATATACCCGTATCCATTCGGATAGCATCGCAGGGGCATGCTTCGACGCAATAACCGCAAAATACACACTCAAGCAGATCTATCGCAAATCGTTCGGGCATCTTTTCATCAATACCGTCTGTACGCTCGACGGCTTCGATAAAGATACAGCTAGACGGACATGCCGTCGCGCACATGAAACAGGCTACACAGCGCACTGAGCCGTCTTCTCTGTGTGTCAGACGATGAAGTCCGCGATATCGTTCGCTTATGTCTCTCGGCTGCTCTTCGGGATACTCAAGCACATCCACTGATTTGATATCGTTGACATTTTTGAAAAGGTGCTTTGCAGTGATCTTGAGACCCTCTATGATCGCAGGGATATAGAGTCTATCCTTAAAGGCTGTACCGTATCGTTTGACTACTTTGATCTTCATAAGCCGACCCCCACGATCACGATAGCAGTGACAAAGATGTTCAACAAAGAAAGAGGGAGCAGATAGTGCCATCCCAGCGTCTGAACTTGATCAAAACGAAAACGAGGCAGCGTCCATCTTACGACGATAAAAAAGATATTAAAACACATAAGTTTGAAGACAAAAACAGCTATCTGAAGCAGTATGACCGCGATCGCAGTACCTGTGCCCCCGCCTCCAAAGAACACAAAACAGCCCAATATCAGTTCCAGCACTACACCCATACCGATCAATGCGTATGTAAGTACTTTGGTCTCGAAATCTCGTCCGCCATCGGTCGAGACAGTCGTTCTGACCGAATTGTTACGACGCATCCACCGGATTATTACAAAAAGAAAAAGAGGCAACACTGCCATAAGTGCAAGTGCGACTATGCCAAAATGAATGTTTAACATCTCGGTAGAGAGCCAGGGGAGCTGATAGCCGCCCAAAAACATCGTGATGACGACGGCTGAAGCGCTGTTCATAGCGATATATTCGCCCATAAAATAGAGGGCAAATTTCATCGCAGAAAACTCTGTCATATGCCCCGATATGATCTCGCTTTCACCTTCGACTACATTGAAAGGGGCGCGGTTGGTCTCAGCAAAGATGGCGACTACAAAAATGATAAAAGCAAGAGGCTGCACCAATATGCCCCACGCAGGCACCACTCCCAAGACAGTACCGCTTTGCCAGCGCACCATCTCGTTGAAGTCTATAGTATTATAGGTGAGCATCATCGAAACTACCGCCAACCCCAGCGGAAGCTCATAGCTAAGTCCCATCGAGCCGGCACGCTGCGTACCTAGGAGCGAATATTTGTTGTGGCTGAGCCATCCTCCGAAAAAAATGCCGATCATCCCAAGTGCACCGATAGCAAGATACCACAATACCCCATAATCAACCGGCAATGGCTGAATGCGCAGACTCTCTCCGCCAAACTGCACCGTATCGGCAAAAGGTATGACCATAAAAGCAAGCAAAGCCGCAGAGAAGGTAATGGCTGGAGCGATGATGTATAGCCAGCGGCCTGTTTTGATATGCCCCGGATAATACTCCTCTTTAAAAACCAGTTTGATAACATCGGCGAAGGATTGGACCACACCGCCTAAACGAAAACCCAAGATATTGGTACGGTTGGGGCCGACACGATCTTGTATCAGCCCTGCGATGCGCCGTTCCAGCCAAACCAGTACAGGGATCATCATAAGTGCCAGCAGCGCACCAAGCACGATGGAACCAAGTGTTACAATCAGTGCGGCCGTACTCATAGTTCTCCCTCTATCATATCGACCAATCTGATCAGATCAGGCGCTTCGCCCTCTACCGCCTTTTCACAATGCTGTGTCATCCCATGAATATTTGTGAGACTGCCGCTGCTCTCCGAAAATAAGGATATCGGCAGAAGAATATCGGCTTTGTGTCCTTGGTGGGTGGCAAAGATGATCTTCAAGCGGCTATCAACGGTTTTGGAAGACGGATGATTGAAGCTGATAAGCAAGTCGACAGAACCTTCAGGAAGCCTATGCTCGATCTCTGTACGGTTGATATATTCTATATTTGCCGCCCGCCACGGTTTCTTGAGCCATGTATCTCCGAAACTTTCATCATAGTAGCAATCGCTAGGACACAAAACTGTCGCTCCGATACCAGACGCAAATACAATGATCCGCTCAATCTCTTCATTATACAGGTTGGCATCAATCAAAATTGTGATATTTTGAGCCTCCAAGATCGCTGTTTTGACTGCCTCAAGCGCTTCTTGCTCTGTACAAGAGTCTCCGCCAAGCTCAAACTCTTTTTGGCGGTTCTCTTGAAGCGCTTTGTAGCTTAGCCGCCCGGCATCACAGATAAAATGACCGTTGACGGCATCATTGCGGCGCGGACGGAAACGATAGATAGTGTCTTCTTTGTATTTTGCCTTGTTGTGGTCGATGAAGATATTGCATCCCATCGCACAGCCGTGGCACACTGAAGGGGTTGATTTGAGAAACCAGACACGCTGATGGAAGCGAAAATCTTTGCTGGTCAAGGCGCCTACAGGACAGAGATCGACTACATTCATAGCATAAGGGTTTTCGAGTTTGCGCCCTGGCATGGTACTCACCCGCGCATGGTCACCGCGCCCGATGATGCCCAGCTCGTGGGTCTTGGTCACATCGGCAGTAAATCTGGTGCAGCGCGCGCAAAGTACGCATCGCTCCTGATCGAGCATAACATTGCTGCCTAGATCTACATGCTTTTTACCGTGTATTTTTTGTCTCATATCGATATGCGAATCATAAAGACCGTAGTCCATATAGAAATCTTGCAGTTTACACTCGCCAGCCTGATCACAGACGGGGCAATCGACGGGATGGTTGATCAGCTCAAGCTCCAAAATACGCTGCCGTACACCATTGATATTCTCACCTTTGGTACGCACGCCCATACCCTCTTTGACGATCGTATCGCAGGCTATCTGAGGACGCTTTTGACCCTCTATCTCCACCATACACATACGGCAGTTGCCATCTGCACCAAGAGCTTCATGGTAGCAAAAATAAGGTATCTTGATACCGTTTTGGATCAATACTTCGATGAGCAGGCTGCCCTCTTCTACGCGATAATCCTGCGCATCAACCGTTATAGTCACCTGACTCATAAATCCTTCCTTAATTTTGCTTCAAATTCGTCTCTGAATTTGCTGATAAACGAATCTATCACCATAGAAACAGCCGGAGCAAAGACGCAAATAGTCTGACCGTTCATGGTGCGGGAGAGTTGTAAAAGTCTATCTATATCAGTGCTTGAGGCAGTTCCCTCCAAGATGTTATGCACTATAATATCGCTCCATCCTGTTCCTTCACGGCACGGCGTACACTGTCCGCACGATTCATGGCGATAAAATTCAAGCAGATTTTTGAGCGCTTCGACCATATCTGTATCTTCATCCATCACTATCATCCCGCCGGTTCCCAATGCCGAACGCATCGATTGAAGCGTCTCATAATCCAGTGTTGCACCAGCGGCCTCTTCGGCTGTCAAGACCGCTGTTGACGCACCGCCAGGGATCACCGCCTTGAGCTTTTTGCCACCCTTGATACCGCCGCCGAAACGGTTGATGTACTCCATCATAGAGACGCCGAATTCCGCCTCATAGACACCGGGGCGCTCTACATGACCGCTTATGGCAAAAAGCAGTGTGCCCGGGCTTTTTGCAGTTCCAAATGCGCGATAAGCCATCGGTCCGTCATAGACGATAAAAGGGACAGACGCGATGGTTTCTACATTGTTTACCAATGTCGGATTGCCAAAATACCATTCACACTCTTTTTGTTTGGGCTTGAGGCGCGGATGACCGCGTTTGCCCTCCATAGACTCCAAAAGCGCTGATTTTTCACCGCAGATATACGCTCCGGCTCCACGATGGATAGTGATATCCAATGCAAAATCAGACCCATCCGCAGACGCACCAAGATAACCGGCTCTATACGCTTCATCGATAGCAGTCTGCAATATTTGCTGAAACGGTGCATACTCACCGCGGATATAGATATATGCATGATGGGCATTGATGGCGTAGCAGGTGAGGATGATTCCTTCGATCAGCAGATGCGGGTCTTTGACGATGATCTGGCGGTCTTTGAAGGTTCCTGGCTCGCTCTCATCGCAGTTGACGACCAGATAAGAGGGACGGCTGTCGTTTAGAGGCATCAGGCTCCACTTGTCTCCGGCAGGCGCACCGCCTCCTCCTTTACCGCGCAAACCGCTCTCATGAATCATAGTGATGATCTCATCAGAACTCAGCGCAAACGCCCAATGCAGCTTCTCATAAGCGCCGTGATTTCTGGCAACCTCGATCGTATGGATCTGCGGGATATCGAAACGGCGGCTTACAATGCGTGCGTCTCTCATTCGAGCGCCTCCAATATCTCATCTATTTTTTGCGGTGTGAGATTTTCATGATACTCTTCATTTATCTGCATCACCGGCGCACTGCCGCATGAACCCAAACATTCCACTTGAGAAATAGTAAAACGCCCATCTGCCGTAGTCTCTCCTGCCTTGATACCAAGTTTGGCCTGGAGGCGCTCCAGTATCTCGCCCTTTCCGCACAGCGCACACGAAAGCGTCTTGCAAAGCTGAATATGATAGGTGCCTACAGGCTCCAGATGAAACATCGTATAAAAAGTAGCGATACGATAGAGTTCCATGCTCGGCAAATCACAATACGGAGCGATACAATCGATAGCATCGAGCGTGATCACCCCTTCTTGCTCCTGAACCATCCATAGCAATGGCAATGCCAAAGCATGAGCAGACGGATAGCGGCCTTTAAGCTCTTCGATCTGCTCAAGATGTTTTGGCGTCAAAACAAAACTCATCTATCCATCTCCCCTGCAATAATATTGAGACTTCCCAGTGTCAAGATCGCATCGCCTACTTGAGAGTTTTCTATGATCTTGGGATAGGCTGCCATATGCAGAAAACTGGGAGGTCTGACTTTGACACGGTACGGCGTACCGCTGCCGTCAGAAACGATCGTAAAACCAAGCTCGCCGTTTGCAGCTTCGGTAGCGCCGTAAAATTCGCCTTTGGACACTTTGACACCTTCAAAAACCAGTTTAAACTGATTCATCACCCCTTCAATAGAACCATATACCGCTGATTTGGCAGGAAGCGTGATGCTGTGGTCTTTGATACTGATCTCACCGCCTGGTATTCGTTTGGCTGCCTGACGGATGATCTTGATACTCTCTTTGATCTCATCGAAGCGGACCATCAGACGGTCATATGTATCACCTACGGCGCCTACCACCATATCAAAATCAAAAGTATCATAATAGTAGTATGGAGTTGCGAAACGAAGGTCGTATGCCACACCGCTGGCACGGAGATTGGGTCCTGTAAAGCCCAGATCAAGCGCCCGCTCACCGCTCACCGCAGAAACATTTTGTGTTCGGTCTATGAAAATGCGGTTGTGTTCTATCATGTCAAGCGATTCGCCGACCCCTTTTTCGACGGAGCGAAGCACACTTTCAAGCTCCGCTTCCCACCCGTTATGAAAGTCATACGCCATACCGCCGATACGCATATAGGAGTTGGTCAGCCGCGCACCCGTAAGACGGCTCAGGAAATCATACGCTTCGCCGCGCGGATTGAATAGATACCAATAGTTGGTTTGCGCGCCCATATCCAAAAGTCCTGCAGCCAGACAGACCAGGTGGTCTATCACTCGTGAAAGCTCGGCAAGTATAACACGGATAAAGATACCGCGATCGGGTATCGTGATACCCATCATATCTTCAACTGCCTTGGCAAAACCGATATTGTTCATCAGTGGAGAGCAGTAGTTGAGCCGATCGGTGTAGGGAATGATTTGATTGTAGGTATGATTTTCACACGACTTTTCAAAACCGCGATGCAGATAGCCGATCTCACTGACTCCTGCCTTGATCTTTTCGCCGTCAAGCGCTACCATCGTTCTTAGAGTGCCGTGGCTGGCGGGGTGAGATGGACCTAGATTGAGGATCATCAGATTGTCACGCTGCGCATCAAGACCTTTTTGCTCCAGCAAAGGCGCCATCTCATCCATCAGACTCTGTGCTTGGGTACAGTATTGGCCTTTGGTGATCTCATAATCCCGTCTCAGCGGATGACCGACAAACTCTTCATGGTTGAGGACGCGTTTGAGGTTTGGATGACCGCCAAAATAGATACCGAACTGGTCGAACACCTCTCTTTCCAGCCAATCTGCAGCCTCAAAAATAGAGGTGATAGACGGGATACCTTCATCTATATCATCGACACTTACTTGTATGCTTATAACCTTGTCAAAATCGCTGTGGCGCATATGATACATCACCATAAACCGAGCAGACTCTTTTTGGGAAAGTTCGATATAGTCGATACCCGCGATATCAAGCAGCAGAGTATAGCCATCCTCCTCTTTGAGCGCTTTGATGACCTGCATTAGATCGCTGCTCAAAACCTGATAAACCAGTGTCTGTCCCATATTTTTGAGTTGCGCCATAGACTCAAGCATCAAACTTTCCTTTAAAGTCTTCATGGCGCACTTCGCAGCTCTTTTCGCGCCAAAGCTGCTTTTGGATCGCGACAATAGCGTCAAGCGCCGCTTCGGGACGAGGCGGACAGCCTGCTACATAGACATCGACGGGAATAATCTCATCAATACCTTGCAAAGTAGTGTAGTTGTCATAAAAACCGCCCGAGCAGGCACATGCCCCCATACTGATGACCCATTTAGGCTCAGGCATCTGATCGTAGATCTGCTTGAGGATGGGCGCTTGTTTGTAGCTAATCGTACCGGCGACCAGAAGAAGATCAGCTTGGCGCGGGGAAAATCGTAACACTTCCGCACCAAACCTAGAGACATCATAGCGGCTCGCAGCGGCAGCCATAAATTCTATAGCGCAACACGCTGTGCCAAAGACCATCGGCCACAGCGAGCTTTGACGCCCCCAGTTTATCACTGCATCAAGCCGTGTCGTGATGATCGCATCTCCCAACAGATGGTCTGTTGCGCTCATGTCCATTTGAGTACTCCTGATTTATATACATAAAAAAGTCCCGCGACAAGCAATCCCATGAAGACAAACATCTCCATCATCCCAAAAAAACCAAGCTCTCGGAGGTTTAGCGCCCATGGAAACATAAAAAGTATCTCTACATCAAAGAGTAAAAAGATAATTCCGACGGTATAGAATTTGATATTGAAACTCTCAAGCGGATCTTTGTGTGTAAGCCGAATTCCGCTCTCATATGATTCATTTTTGCGCTCATTGTCACTGAATGCACCCAAATAGCGGGTAAAATGGAAGGCGACCGGCAACGCGATCACCAAAACAGCGATAACCGCCGATGCAAGTGCCAAATTACTAACCAAAACTTTTTCCCTTATATAATTATTATATATTCTTATAATATTTATTATTTATAATGTGTATTATAGCATGGATTAACTGCGATACTGCTTTGAAGCGGAAACAAAAAAGATACTTTTTTTATCCCAATACAAGCCGTAAGGCTCCAATCTATCCTATTTTGTATTGAAAGTATCGTTCTATAAGGTTCATATAATTATAAACTCTATACTATATGAAGATAAGTTTTATCTATTAAGTAAGCCAGACTTGTTGTGAAGCAGGGTCGGAAAACTATGGGTCTTGGGATATCAAGATCGCCAGGTTGCAAATCCCGGTTTTTCATAATTAAATGATTACTTAATACAATTAAAACAGATGAATGAAAAGGTATGTATCAATTATGGAAAAATCAACTCCTGTAGATGAAAAGTATATTTTTGACGATGGGGTCATCGTGAGTGAAACTGACCTAAAGGGGATCATCACTTACTCTAATCGAAAATTTTGTGAAATAGCGGGATACGACAAAAAAGAGCTGCAAGGCAAAAATCACAATATTATCCGCCACCCGGATATGCCAAAGATCGCCTTTAAGGGTCTTTGGGAAACCATCCAGAGTGGTCAAAACTGGAGCGGTGTCGTCAAAAATCTTCGTAAAGACGGGCGTTATTATTGGGTGCATAGCTATATCACTTTAGCATTCAAAAACAATGAGCATGTCGGATATATTGCGGCACGCAGACCTGCAAGCAAATTGGAGATCGAAGAGGCGGAAAGCTTATATGCAAAGCTTTTAGAGGCAGAAAACCAGGTCAAGGAGTAAGAAAATGTACTATATTGTCAATCTTGACAAACAAATCGTTGGAGCAGATAACGAATTTTTGAATCTAGCAGAAACTGATAACCTGCAGCATCTGTTCAAGCAGACGATAAATGGCATGATTCAACTGCATACAACAAGTCATGATACCATAGAGATGATCACGCCAACTCAAACATTAATACTTCAAACATCCATCCATCCAATGATGACTATAATGGGTGAACTCATGCTGGTTCAGATCGAAAAGGCGGAGATCGGAATGCATTCTGCGATTCGTCAAGAAGATATAGGTATAGTCGATATCAAAGAAGACGAATCCTCGCCTATCCTTCTTGCGGAGCCAGCAGAGGAGGAGATCCAATTCAAAACAGACAATGAAGAGATTTTGCATGATTATCATACGGATACGATTTGGCTTGCCATAGAGCCGGAAGCACAAATCAGTACTATCAGTGAAGAAGTCGTGCCGCTATCAGGACATTTAGAAGATCAGCCGCATATAGACGACTCTTTTGCAGAGCCTCAAGAAGAGGAGTTCCAACTCAAGCAAGAGGAAGAGAAAAGCACCAAAGATAACTATACCGATATTGTCAAGCCGGTCAAGGAGCCAGAGGAAGCGGACAAAACCGCACATGAAGAGCTAATACCGCTACTGGAGAATTTAGAAGTGCATACAGCGGATGACTCTTTTGTAGACCTCCGTAGCAATGAAGAGCTATTGCAAAGCTCTGAAATACTGGCTGAAACCCGACTGCATAACGAAGCAGATGAGACTCCGATACTGATCCTTGAGAAGGAAGAGCCTTCGGCTACGCAAGAAATAAAGCCTGATAATTTGTCATCTGACGATCTCTTGCCTTTGTCTGCAGATATCAATTGGGTGATCGATATAGAACATAATAGTTATCTATTGGGTATTTCCAAAGAAGATTATGTTGATTTTTTGAATGAATTTATTGATAAAGCAATTGACCTGCAATCAGACATACTAGACAAAAATGGTCATGAACAGCAAAAAATCTTTATGTCACTCAAAAAAATGGCCGAAATTCTTCATCTGCCCGCCATGCCGGATCTTCTGGAACGCATCATTCAAAGAGATGCAAATAAACTGGATTTTTATCTTCAAGAATTCTATGGTGGTCTTAAAAGGCTAACAACACATACAACAAAAAGACAAATTCAACCTTCAGCTGCAACAGAAGAGCCGGCGGCTCGAACACCTATCGAAGAGGTTGCGCCTGAAGCAGTTCATGCAGAATCTATCTGTGATCTCGATCTGAGCCAAGTCAAGCCGATCCATTTTGATTTTAGTCCAAAAGAGGCCGCAGCAGATCTAGGTCTTCCTACAGAGTTGGTATATGAATTTTTCAATGACTTCATCCATCAAGCCAATGTCGAAAATGCGACCTTTATAAACGCATGCAAAAAAGGCGATGTTGATACTATTCACAAAACAGGACACAAGCTCAAAGGCGCAGCTAGCAACCTTAGGATCAGACCGCTTGCCGCCACTTTGGAAGAGATTCAATATTGTCAAGACAATTCCCGTTTTGAACCTTTGCTCAAGAAATACTGGGGACAATTATTGGCATTTGGGCTCTTTATAAAAAACAAATCTTAAAAAGGAAGGGAATAGATATTATGACTATTCGAAATAGACTTAAACTGATCGGCTTGGTTCCGATTATTCTGTTGTTTTTGCTATCAAGCTACTTTTTGGTAACATCGTATCAAAGTTTTGAAAAAGCAAATGCACTCAAAACAGTCTTAAACAACAATGCGGTTTTGAACGATGTCCTTGTTCAGACAGGTAAAGAACGGGGTTTGACAGCTCTTTATATCGGATCAGGCCGCAAAAACTTTGCAGATCCTCTCAAAAAACAAAGAACTGAGCTAGATGCTTCAATACAGAAGCTTCAAACAAGTCTCCAGACCGAAGCCAAAGCGCTTTTGCCTTTCCTTCCGGGCATATCAAATATTATCGATACCGAAAAATACCAAATGCTTCTGAACAATATAGGCACTCTTCCAAATATCAGAAGCAAAGTTGATGATGCAAGCGCTGTATTTACTAATATATTTTTTGACGGTTATACTAAGTCAATCGCAACACCGACCTTGAGCAATCTTCTACAGACACAAAATTTTGCATTGGATACCGAACTCTCTTCGTTGATCATGACGCTGAGTCAGATTGATATCGCCAAAGAAAACACAGGCCTAGAAAGAGGTTTTGTATCCTACTTTATAACCAAAAAAATTTCGATGTCTTTTGAAGAAATGGCTCTTTGGGACAGCTTCAAAACCAAGGCCAACGGATTTGATCCTTTAAATATTGGAGACAAAGAGATCTCCGGCAAGATTGCCGGGCTTTACGGTGAAGAAGAGAACAAAATGATGCTCTCCGGTCTTGCAGAAACCTCATCTGCCATTCAAACCGATGTCGACAATGGTGACTACACAGAAGATCCGATAGATTGGTTTACTCTGCAGACCAAAAAAATCACATTGCTCTCCAAGGCGCAAACTATTGTCGCAAGCAAGCTCTGGGATAAGTCTACAGCTTATCTAAATATGCAGATTGCAATACTTGCGATCTCTTTTTTGATCTGGCTACTCTCGATTATTCTTGCATATTTAGGCTACTCAACCGTCAAAGATATCACCAATAATATCAAGGAGCTCGAAAGCGTAATCAACCATGCTGTTGATGAGATGAAAATGAGCGATAAATATATCTCGTCTGATACAGCATTGATTGAAAATATTGACCTTGACACGCATGAAGGGACAAAAACAGCTTATAGATTTTTGGAAAAACTAGTCGAAGTTGCCAAAGAGGATAAACAAACAGCCCTTCATGCAAACGAAGCAAAATCTCTCTTTTTGGCAAATATGTCGCATGAGATCCGTACACCTCTAAACGGAATTGTCGGCTTTACAGAGCTGCTCAAGACCACAAGCCTTGATGATGAACAGCAAGAGTTTCTGTCAATTATTTCAAAAAGTTCCGAAAACCTTCTGAGCATCATCAATAATATCCTTGACCTCTCCAAAGTAGAGAGCAAAAAGGTTGAAATAGAAAGTATAGTATTTGATGCGGAAGAGGAGTTTGAGAGCACTATTGAAACCTATGGTGTAAGTGCTGCGGAGAAAAATATAAATCTCAACTTCTTTATGGATCCTACCATCAGCAAAAAACTAAAAGGTGATCCGACCAAGATCAAAGAGGTATTGATAAATCTTTTGAGCAATGCAATCAAGTTTACCAGCTACGGCGGTGAAGTCAATCTTGAGATCAAAAAAATTGAGGGAGATAACGGTACGAATAGTAAGATTCTATTTAGAGTACAAGACAACGGTATCGGTATGACCAAAGATCAACAATCAAGAATCTTTGAGGCATTTTCACAGGCAGACATCTCTGTAACAAGAAAGTATGGCGGCACGGGTCTTGGATTGACGCTTTCTAAACAGTTTGTAGAATTGATGGGTGGACATTTGGATCTCGAAAGTGCCAAAGATCTCGGTACTACCTTCTTTTTTAGCTTGCCTCTAGAGGAAGTTGCATCCACTGATACTGATCTTTTTAATCGATTTACCGCACTCACGATCGGAAAATATCAACAAGAGATCCCGACCAAGCTTGACACCTATTTAGAACAATACTTTGGCTATTTCGGTACCAATGTAAAGCATTTCGAATCAGTCGGTGAACTCAAAGATCTTAAAGATAGCGGCGTGTGCCAAAATTATTGGATCGATATTGACAAAACCAAACAAAATATTATCGATTCACTACCCAACATCAGCAGTTCTAAGCTCATCATTATCGCCAATGTGACAAGCAGAAGCAAGATCGAGGCATTAGGCAATATTAAACAAGACAACATTATATACAAGCCGGTTACCTCAACCAAGATCAAAGAGATGCTCTTTAGGAGTATTAATATTGCTCCGACAATAGAAAAAGATATCGTTTTGCAGGAAGGCGAAGATCGGTTTGACGCCAAGGTACTTGTCGCAGAAGACAACATCATCAACCAAAAACTTATTCGCCGTATCCTTGAAGGCTATGGGTTAACAATCGAGATCGCAAATAATGGTCTTGAGGCATTTGAAAAAAGAAGAAATGGTGATTATGACCTTATCTTTATGGATATTCAAATGCCTGTAATGGACGGTATTGAAGCTTCTAAAGAGATACTTGACTACGAAGAGGATGAAGAGTTGCATCATGTCCCGATCGTTGCACTGACAGCCAACGCTCTCAAGGGAGATAGAGAGAGGTTCTTAAATGAAGGAATGGATGATTATGTTGCCAAGCCGCTTGAAGTTTCAGAGCTCCTAATTATTCTCAACAAATACCTTAAAAACAAGTCACCTGATAGACCCTTTGTCACTCCGATAGCAGATGAAATGGTAACGGACAAAATGGAAAAATCTATCGAAACCCCAATAGCTCATGAAGAGGCTATAGACAGTGACGCACATCAAGTCAAAAAGATTTTGATCGCAACATACTCTCTTTTTGAAAATCGCCTATTGGAAAAAATGATCCGCAACCTAGGATATAAATTTGACACACTTGACGAATCTTCAGACGCTCAAATACATATAGAGTCTGGCGAGTATGATATAATTATTGCCGGAGATGATATTGAACTCGCAGATTCAACTGTATCACAATATAAAGTGGCTAAAATTGAGCTTTCAGACACAAAAGACAATGATAGATCTATACAATTATCCGATCTCTCCAAGGAGAAGTTGGAGCAAATGATCAATAACCTTAGAGGATATGAAAGATGAATGTTTTGATCGTAGATGATGATATGATCAACAGAATGCTCATAAGAACTCTCTTGCGAAAAAATCCTAAAATCACAGGGATTGTAGAGGCAGAAAATGGATCCGAAGCATTAGAGAAGATTAAAAGTCAAGGGAATATTGATCTGGTGCTGCTTGATGTAATGATGCCGATCCTCAATGGTATAGAGTTTCTCAAAATATTCCGTGCCAATATGGCATATGCGCATATTCCTGTCATTGTATTGACAACAGACGATACGCGCAAAACAGAAGTTTTTACGAATGGAGCCAATGACTTCCTTCGAAAACCCATAATGGAAAAAGACCTCACCGGTAAAATCGACCTGTGGTCGGCATAGGATTCTATCCGCTTGTTCGACTCTTGTCTCATCTTTATTGTTTAGAATATTTTTGAATTCTCATTAATTGTGATATGTACTTATAGCGCGCTAAACTTTCAGATCAGTGCAACTCGTAACACCTCTTCGATACGCTTCACGGCGATAATCTCTAGATTTTCTTTGACCTCATCGGGAATATCATCTAAATCTCTTTCGTAGTTTTTGACAGGTATCAATGCCTTGGTGATCCCTGCCTTATATGCAGCGATAAGCTTCTCTTTAAGTCCTCCGATAGGCAGCACTTTGCCCGTGAGCGTCAACTCTCCTGTCATGGCGATTTTGTTGTTGACCTTTTTGCTGCTCAATATAGAAGCGATCGCTACTGCCATCGTAATCCCCGCACTTGGACCGTCTTTAGGCGTAGCGCCTTCGGGGACATGTAGATGCAGATTGTAGCGTCTATATATCTCGCTTGCATCTACGATACTCTTCTCTTCTTGTTCTTTTGTATCCAAGGGTATGCTCTCCCTTAGGATTGATATCGTGCCTCGGTCTATCAGTATTTTGACGACACTATAGGCGATCCTGGCGGACTCTTTCATCACATCGCCAAGACTGCCTGTCAGCTCAAACCCGCCTTTTCCTTTGATCTTGATCGCTTCGATAGTTAACACATCACCGCCTACCGCAGTCCATGCCAAACCGTTTACGACGCCTATCTGCGGCTCCTCATCTACCTGTGAAATCTCAAATACCTTTTTATCTGCAAAATGATCCAGATTTTTCAAAGTGATCGAGATCTTCTCTTTGGTATTGTCTTCTAGCAGTAACCGTACGCTCTTGCGCATCAATGCCGCCAATTTGCGTCTGAGATTTCTCACTCCGGGCTCTCGCGTGTACTCTTCGATCAATTTCTTCAATGCAGGATCAGAGATCGTCCATTCTCGCTTCTCTAAAGCATGTTTTTTGATCTCCTGGGGGATCAGATATCGTTGGGCAATTTGAAATTTCTCATTTGGAGTATAGCTGTTAAGAGCGATGAACTCCATCCTGTCGCGCAATGGCGCCGGGATCCTTGAGATATCATTGGCGGTCGCGATAAAGATCACTTTGCTTAGATCGATATGAAAGTTTAAAAAAAAGTCACGATAACTGGCATTTTGCTCAGGATCCAGTATCTCCAGCAATGCCGCGGTAGGATCTCCCCGCTGGCTTCGTCCTACTTTGTCGATCTCATCGAGTACGATTACGGGGTCCATCTTTTTTGCCTCGATCAGCCCTTGCACAAGTCTGCCGGGCATAGCGCCTACATATGTCCGCCTGTGACCTCTAAGCTCATTGACATCTTCCATACCTCCAAGAGCTATCCTTACCAACGGCCGTTTTAGCGCTGTAGCAATGGAGTTTGCCAAAGATGTTTTCCCGACACCCGGAGGTCCGGAAAAACAGAGGATCACTCCTGCGGCATCACTTTTTTTGGTACCTCTGAGCTCTGACAGTTCGCGCACAGCGAAAAACTCTACTATGCGTTCTTTGGGTTTTTCCAACGAATAGTGGTCATTGTCAAGCTCGTTTGCCACATCTTTGACGCTCAATCTTTTGCCTGAAAATTTCCCAAACGGTATATCAAAAACCAGCTCCAGATATCCCTGCAAGATACCGGCATCACCGCTATCGGGGTGTATCCGTGCCAAGCGATCCAACTGCTTCTTGATCTCATTGTACCCATCTTCCCGGAGGTGAGGTCTGATCGCTTCAAGCTTCTCTCTAAAATGGGCAATCTCCTCCTCTCTTTTTGTATCTACCCCCAAATCCTTTTGTATCTGCTTGAGCTGCTCCTTGAGAAAATACTCTTTATTGGTTTGTTCGATTTTACTGTGGACTTTATTGCGTATTTCTCGTTGGATTTTAGCGGATTCGATCTCAGTGATGATGATATCGATAAGTGTAAGCAGACGCTTTTCGATATCATTTTCGATATAAAGCCCGTATGCTTGACCTTTCCCCAGCTTAAGCATCGAAGAGACCAGATCAGCGATCCTGTGAGGCTCATCATTCTCCTCTATAGTACGCAGCAAATCGGCAGGAAACGCACTATTGACAGAAGAGAGCTGTTTGATCTTGTCGCGCAATACATTCATCAATGCATCAACCTTGAGTCGGTTATAGCTGCTATTTGGAACGATATCTATCACGGCACGCAGTCCTGCCCCTTCTGCCTGATCTACGATCATCCCTCGCGCAAGCCCCTGAAAGAGGATCTTAACACGCCCGTCAGGTATATGCACCTTGCGCATGATAGAACCGACCACACCGTATGTGTAGATGTCATCAAAGTTGCGATTGCCCTCATTGCCCTCTTTGGTAGTGGTGACAAACAGCAGTGAGTTGTTCTCCATGGCATAAGTGGCAGCATCGATATCTTGTTGCGAACTCAAAAAAATAGGACTGATCATAAATGGATATAAAAACAGATCATCCTCTACAACGACCGGCAAAATCGTCGGGAAAGCCTCATAATGATTTAATTGCATAATATTATAATACCTTTTTTTTTATCTTATGGCGGCAAATCCGCCAGTGCAGTTAGTTTATGATTATTAGTCGATGATCTTGCCTACAAAACCTTGTTCCGGCATCTCGATATCACTCATCTTTAAAGCTGATTGACTGTTTTTTTGTCGATAGATTTTTGCTGCCTCTTTTTTGCCGGTTCTATCATAAAGCGCAGCGACATTTTCATTGAGAAGATACTGACTCATATTCAGCCGTACCGAGATAGTGTCGTTCAAAGGCTTATATACCGATCCGGGGTAGCGTGCTGTAAATTTGGTACTGTTCTCTGCCGTATCCAGGATCAACTTTTGATCTTTGTTGACATCAACAATACCGAAGAATGCGGATTTGAGCTTCATAAAGTCGCTATATTCCAGCTCATCACTGGTAGCAAATCGTTTGTTATACTCGTCAAAATAATAGTTCGCTAACAGATACTCATTTTCGTCCATATGCGCGTGTGCCAGCATCATGATAGCGGTCGGAAGCAAAGGAGAGCTGACATGCTCGCTTCTGAGCGATATAAAATACTCATCCGCCTTCTCAAGCTCTGTTTGAACGATCGACTCCACGATCTTTTGATACCAATAGCTTGCCGGCTTGTTGTATTCTGTCACTTTATCTTTTTCTGCACATCCGACAAATATTATCGCGATCATGATCGCACTCAACAGCATTCTGCCCATAGTGTTACCTTTTTCTATAATTGATCTATTATCATATCTCAAAGTTATTAAAAAGCTTATTAGATTTTTGCTATAATTGAGAAAATCATTTCAAAAGGAGTGAGTGTGGAAGTGACGATCATAGGAAGCGGAGCAATGGCGCACGCACTTGCCGGTGGACTTGCCACGCATCATGAACTCGAATTTGTCGCCAGAGACGAAGCAAAAGCAAGAAATCTTTGCGATCAGTTTGGAGGATCGTTTGCCCCTCTTGACGGCTACGATATCAGCGACAAAACTATCTTGCTGTGTATCAAACCATATGCCCTAAAAAGTGTTGCCGCTAAGCTTGCCGGAGAGGCGAAGACCCTTTACTCTATCCTAGCCGGCACTCCTATCGCTTCGCTATGCTCCCTGATCAAAGCCAGGCAGACCGTCAGAGCAATGCCCAATATCTCAGCTGCCTTCGGAGCGTCCGCCACTGCGCTTACAGGCGATGAATCAGTCAAAGTTGAGGCAATCGCCCTCTTTGACACGATAGGCAAGAGTCTTTGGGTCGATAGTGAAAAAGGGTTAAATATCGCTACCGCCATAGCCGGAAGCGGTCCCGCCTATCTGGCGCTTGTCGCCGAAGCGATGATGGACGGAGGAGTCAAGCAAGGACTCAAGCGGGAAGAGAGTATGATATTAGTCAAAGCACTCTTTGGAGGATTTGCCCCGCTGCTCAATGCCCAACACCCTGCCTTGATCAAAGATGCTGTCATGAGTCCCGGAGGTACCACGGCGGCCGGCTACGCGACGCTGGAAGCCGGCAAGGTGCGAGACAGCTTCATCAAAGCTATCGAAGCGGCATTCAAAGTAGCTCAAGGAATATAGAAGCACCTTTTCAACCGGTTTTGCCATCTATATCACAACTTGTTCTATCTCTATCTTCTCGCCAAGTATCTGTTCAACCATGGCGGACTCTATCACTCCGGTAGCTGCGATGTGAATACGATTGCAGCCTCTATTAATATGTCCTTTTTCTTCAAGCAGATGCAAGACTCTTTTGGAGATCGCATCGGCAGTTTGCACGAGAGCCACCGGATGGCTCATCACCCGCTCTATTGCTTTGCTTATAAGAGGATAATGCGTGCAGCCCAGCACGATGGTATCGACATTTGCCTCCCTCATAGGAGCGAGCCAATCCTCCAGCATAGCTATAGTCTGTGGCGTATCTGTATCTCCCTTTTCGATCTGCGCTACCAATCCAGAACATGCCTGTTCGAAATATTCCACATCATACTCTAGTGATAATGTGCCTATTAAGTGTTTGTATTTTTTGCCGCCCAGTGTCGCCGGTGTTGCCAATATCCCTATCTTTCTTGTCTGAGTATGCGCAAATGCCGGCTTTAGTCCCGGCTCGGTACCTACTATGACAAGATACGGAAACAGCAGTCTGAGTTCCTTGATAGCTGCGGAGGTGGCGGTATTGCAGGCGACCACAAGAGCGTCTATATGATGATTTTGGATGAGATAATCTGTAATAGAAACACTAAAATCCAAAATCTGCTCTTTGGACTTTTCGCCATAAGGGGTGTTTTGGGTATCAGCGACATAATAGATCTCCACGCCGCGCAAATGTTTCATCATGGCGCTAACCACAGTCAGCCCGCCAAGCCCGGAATCAAAAACGCCGATGGTCATCAGACACCTCTTCTCTTAGATTACGCGCCCTCGTTCATGATCGACAAGAATTCTTCGTTATTTTTGGTTTTAAGCATTTTAGAAAAGAGAAATTTGAGCCCCTCAACCTCTTCCATCGTCTGCATTGCATTGCGCAGCGCCCAGACTTTTTGCAAAACTTCAGGTCTGGTCAGAAGCTCCTCTTTGCGAGTTCCGGACTTGGTCACATCAATCGCAGGATAGATGCGGCGATCGGCGATATGCCGGCTCAGGATCACTTCAGAGTTTCCGGTTCCTTTGAACTCTTCAAATATTACCTCATCCATGCGGCTTCCCGTCTCGATAAGAGCGGTAGCGATGATCGTCAGGCTTCCGCCCTCTTCAATATTTCTCGCGGCGCCGAAAAATCTCTTTGGCTTATGCAAAGCATTGGCATCCACGCCGCCCGAGAGTACCTTGCCTGAGCTTGGCGTTACGGTATTGTAAGCACGCGCGAGCCTAGTGATAGAGTCAAGAAGGATAATGACATCTTTGCCAAGCTCCACGCGTCGTTTTGCCTTCTCGATCACCATCTCTGCCGTTCTGACATGGTTTTGTGCAGGCATATCAAAGGTAGAACTGTAGACTTCACCCTTGACCGATCGCTGCATATCAGTGACCTCTTCGGGCCGCTCATCTACCAATAGCACCATCAAGGAGGCATCAGGATTGTTGTGGGTAATCCCGTGAGCCAGCTCTTTGAGAAGCTCTGTTTTGCCGGTTCGCGGAGGTGCGACGATTAGCGCTCTTTGGCCCTTGCCTATCGGAGTAAAGAGATCTAATACACGCCCTGTGAGCTTCATGGGATTGTACTCAAGTTTGAGCTTTTCATTGGCATAAAGCGGGGTAAGATTGTCAAAGAGCGGGCGCTGCTTGGACTTTTCGGGCGGAAGATAATTGATCGCTTCAATCTTGAGCAGCGCATAATACTTCTCTTGATCTTTTGGCTGTCTGACCTGCCCTGTGACTATATCACCGTTACGCAGTGCAAATCGTTTTACCTGCGTAGCGCTGACATATGTATCATTTTCTGAGTTGGCGAAGTTGCCGTCGCTTGAGCGCAAAAATCCATACCCGTCGTTCATGACTTCCAATATGCCGGTAAAAAGTATAAAACCGCCTTGGCTTACCTGAGACTTTAGGATTTCAAAAATGAGGTCTTTACGCTGAAACTCATTGGGGTTTTCCACATTGACCTCTTTGGCGATCTCGATCAGATCGGAGAGCGGTTTTTGCTGAAGGGCTTCTATCTTGTAGCCGTCAACAGGCACATGGGTTCTATTGTTTTTTTTATTGGCACTGCCATTTGGTCTTTTGTTTTCGTTTTCAGGAGTATATTCGCTCATCATTCCTCTTAGTTTATGATTTGATAGACAATTATGAAGTTTATATGAATAACCAGAAGTATTTACAATCTGAAAATGAATATTATACCGCTATTTTTCATGTAGTAGAGGAATTATAAACTAATTAAACTTAAAAAGACAAATTGCATCATGCCAGCGCGTACATAAGCAAAATAGGATATAGACTCACACCTGTCAGCAAAAGCCATGGACTCATCGGTTCTTGTAAAAACGGTCCAATCGCATCGTCTGCTTCCATACGCACAAAAAGCTTCTGCATCATAGTGATTTTCAAAAACAGATCGGTAACTTTGAGGACCAGGACTGTCATCATCCAGCCATTAAATATACCAGTCGCCAAAATTACAAAAAGCACAAAATAAAAAGATGGATGCATTAGGAAAAAGACAAAAATAGATTGCCTGTAGAAGCGATATCCGTTGGCAAGCAAGCCCTCTATCGTATCTGCTCTTTGCCACCATGCCTCAAAAAGCTCACATATCATCATTATCACAACAAACAAAACAGCAGGTTCCATAGGCAGGATTTTACCATTTTTCCGCTAAAATCTCGGATAGTTTAATAAAGGGGTGCCTCTAAAAATTTTGACCCCGATAGCCCTCAAGGGAGTTTTTTAGAGGCGCGCCCCCAAGGAGTTTTATTGGCAAAAGTAGCCTGTACCCACTGTAACCTCGAATTTGACGAAGCGGTGATGATCAAAGAAAATGCTGCGGACAGGCAGCTCTATTTTTGCTGCAAGGGGTGCCAAGGTGTTTATCATCTGCTCAATGACGAGGGACTGGGAACTTTCTATGACAAACTGGGCGACACCAAGCTCCAGCCGGCAAATCAGATAGGCGGTGATCTAGAGCATTTTGATCTTGATGGGTTCAAAAAAAGATATATTACCCAAAGCGATGACGGTCTGATGACGGTCAATCTCATCATAGAGGGGATCCACTGCTCCGCGTGTGTCTGGCTCAACGAAAAGGTGCTGCACAAAACTGAAGGCGTGATTGAAGCTACGATCAACTATACCAACAACAAGGCCAAAGTAGTCTGGGATCCTGAAGTTATCAAGCTATCCAAGATCATCGAGACGATACGCGCTATCGGATACAACGCCTATCCATACGACCCCAAACTTCAAGAGGAACAAGCAGTCAAGACGCGCAAATCATACTATTCCCGTATCCTTGTAGCGGTATTTGGGACGATGAATATTATGTGGATAGCCATCGCGCAATACACCGGCTACTTTACCGGTATGGAACAGGAGTTTAAAAATATCCTCAATGTCGCAGAGTTTTTGATATCCACTCCCGTACTGTTTTATAGCGGTTGGATCTTTTTTCGTGGCGCATGGTACGGATACAAAAACAGGGTAGTCAATATGGATACCCTGGTCGCATCCGGTTCGCTTTTGACCTATACATACTCTATTTATGCCATGATTTCACAGCATGGAGAGGTCTATTTTGATTCTACTACGATGATCATAACATTCGTATTGGTAGGTAAATATCTGGAAGTTCTCAGCAAAAAAAAGGCTGTCGATACACTAGACTCAATCATGGGAAGCACACCGACCGAAGTGACATTGATCATCGACGGTGCCAAAAGCCTTATCGGTATCGAAAATGTCCGGATCGGCGACACGATCGAGCTAAAACCTGGCGAAAAAGTGGTGATCGACGGCAAAGTTACACAAGGCCAAGCCTCCTTTGATGAGAGCTCATTGACAGGAGAGAGCAGACCCGTATATAAAAAAGAGGGTGATGATATCTTGAGCGGTTCGATCTGCCTTGATTCTGTGGTGCGATACCAAGCTGTCAAAGACGCCTCTCATTCACTGCTAAGCTCTATCGTCAACCTCCTCGAAGAGTCCATCACCAAAAAACCGGCGATTGAGAAGCTTGCCAATAGCATATCCGGCTACTTCTCGACTATTATTCTCGGTATCGCTATTTTGACCCTGATCGGATGGTACTATACCACGGGCAATTTCGAACACTCCCTGGTCGTCTCCATCTCTGTAGTCGTGATCGCCTGCCCATGCGCGCTTGGGCTGGCAACGCCTATGTCAACTCTGGTAGGCATCAGCATCGCTGCCAAACGGGGGATTCTCTTCAAAGAGGCGGGACACCTGGAGACTATGGCGAAATGTACCGTACTTGCCCTAGACAAGACCGGCACCATCACCCAAGGCAAACCCAGCGTAATCAATGCAGACATCAAAAAGGGTTTTGATCCCGTACAGCTCTATGCACTGGCTGCCACCTCCAATCACCCTGTCAGCAAAGGCATCACTCTTTGGCTTCAAGACCATTATGAGCATCTGCCGGAAATATCTCTGCACCAGATCAAAAGCATCGAAGCCAAGGGAATAGAGGCGTATGACCGTGAGACGAAACTGCTTGGAGGCAACGCCTCTTTTATGAAAGAATCAGGTATATTGGTCGATATTGCCTCTGAGCATACACTTTTTTTGTTTGCAGCGGGAGGAACGCTTCAAGCGCTTTTTGAACTCGATGATACGATCAAAGAGGGAGCCAAAGAGTCCATCGCTGGGATCCAATCACTTGGCATCAAAACACTCATGCTTACCGGCGACCATAAGCAAAACGCTGGGCGCATCGCCAAAGAGGTTGGTATTGACAGCGTATATGCCGAACTTTTCCCTCAAGACAAATCAGCTCTCGTCAACCGCCTTCACGATGAAGGCGAGATAGTCGTCATGGCGGGAGACGGGATCAACGACTCTATCGCTTTGGCGTGCAGTGATATCGCGATCGCCATGGGAGGGGGTGCTGATATCGCTATCAATGTCAGCGATGTAGTCATGATAGACGAAAAACTCGGCAACATTCATGACGCCTTCCGTATCGCACGGCGCACATATCGCGCCATCAAAGAAAATATAGGATTTTCGATCCTCTACAATGCAGTGACCGTGCCGCTTGCCGTTGCGGGCTATGTTAATCCGCTTGTCGCTGCGCTCTCGATGAGTCTGAGTTCACTGATCGTTGTCGCCAATGCAATGCGCATCAAAAGGCTGAAGTTTTAGCCCGGATTATGCAGTAGGGTTTAATCAGGCGGTCTATACTTTTTTTTGCGCTCCTCTTCTCTTTTGCGCCGTTTCTCATCCATCATCTGCGCATCTCGGAGGTCTTCTGGATTGTCATATCTGGCGCCGTCAATAAACTTTGACTGATCATCAAACTGCCCTGTCTTGACACCCCACAATAGAGCTATCAGCCCTAATGCTCCAAGAAAAGTAGAAACTCCGAGCATCAATATAACTATGCTACCGCTCACTCTCAGGCTCCTTATATTTTGTGACATTATAGCATAACCACACAACTAAAACGAAAAGAGCCGATCTTGATATCAAAAATAAAAACTATGATTTTATACACAAAATGAACAAAAATATGATATAGTTATATGAATGAATATCAAAAAGGAAGATTAGGTTTATGAAAAAATTTGTTTTTGCAATGGCTTGTTTAGGTACGCTTCTTTGCGCTCAAAGCACAGTCGGACTCAATATCAACAGTGAAGATATCGAAGCAGAAGGATCGATGGATATAAGCTCTTTTGCCAACAGCGGAGGCGGCGGAACTGCCTATGTGGTCGATGCTAACTTTATCTATACCGAACGGGATGATACTCTTTTTGGTATCGGAGTGAGCGCGCACAATAGCTTCAGCGGACTTGAAGGACTCAATTTTGCCTTTGGAGCAAAGCTGATTATGCTAGATGATTTTGTAGCACTGCCGCTGATGGCGGAAGCCTCATATACACTGCCGCTGATCGAGACGATTCCTACGACAAGCCTCAGCGCCAGATTTTTGTATGCACCGCAACCGCTATCCTTCTCTGATGCCGAAAACTATCTTGAATTTCGCGCCGAAGCCGCTATGGAGGTGATCAGCTCCGTCTCAGTCTATCTAGGATATCGCAATATCGAAACAGAATATATCGTCTGGCATAAAGATACATACGAAACATACAATGACAGTGTGTACGGCGGACTCAAAATGGGTTTTTAACACGCTTTGGGTCTTGATATGCTATGATTTTACAAGCCATCAAGGAGGGGTTATAATGCATATTTTAGTGACCGGAGGCGCCGGCTATATAGGTTCTCACACAGTTGTACTGCTACTTGAAGCAGGATATGATGTCATAG
>DYNJ01000066.1 GCA_020721085.1 Sulfurovum sp.
AGAGTCCCACATATCCCGTTCCTGCGATGGCTATTTTCATAATTAAGTGCCTTACAAATTTATAGGAGCTATGATAGTGTTATGCATCCTGCTGTTCCGTTAAGTATGATTGAGAAAAAAACAGGGTGATCGCCTCTCTCATCTCAGCGGGATCGCTGATATGATTGACAAGATTTCTAAAGGCTGAAGCCCCCTGATATCCAGCTTTTGAATAGGTATGAAGGTGTTTGCGAAAAAGAATCGCGCCATAATCGCCGTAATGATTCACCATCTGTTTAAAATGGGTAAGCACTATCTCTTTGATCAGCTCACTTGAGACATGATCCGCTCCATCTTTCATCTGATGAAAAATCCACGGCTTCCCTACCGCCGCACGCCCCACCATCACACCGTCAGCCCCGGTGTACTCCAGTACCCATCGCGCCTTTTGCGGAGAGTCGATATCTCCATTGGCGATCACAGGGATATCAAGCATCTCTTTGATCTCTCCTATCGCAGCATAGTCCACTTCGGATTTGAACCTGCCTGCGCGCGTGCGTCCATGCACGGCGATGAAGTCGGCTCCGCTGGCTTGACAAATCCGAGCGATCTCAAGATGGTTTTTCTTCTCAAATCCGAGACGGATCTTGACGGATGTATAGGGTTTGTTGGAGTGTTTTTTGATCGTCTCGATCGTCTGTGCCATTCTAGGCAGATCAGTCAGCAAAGAGCTTCCGGCTAAGTTATTGACCACCTTTGGTACAGGACAGCCGCAGTTGAGATCGATCGCAGTGATACCGTCCCGTTCATTGAGAAGTTCGACGGCTTTTCGGATAACATCTTGATCCGAACCTGAGATCTGAACCGAATATGGATCTTCAAGCGGACTTTTTTGAAGCATATGGAGTGTCTTGGCGCTCTGATAAACCAACGCGTTGGAGCTGATCATCTCACTTACCGTCAGATCAGCGCCAAACTGCTTGACTACCGAACGGAAAGGGAGATCCGTGAAGCCCGCTAAAGGAGCCAAGAGATAAACAGGTTTGGAAAAATCAATTTGCATTACAAGCTGTGTTGACGCCGATCAGTTCATTCGCATTGTATTTGTTGTTCATCTTTTTGAGTGTATAAAGAGCTCTAAAGCGGATCAATTCACCCTCATCATGATCTTCCAGATACTCCTCTATCGCCTCCATCATTTCATATTCAAACAATAGATAAAGATAGGAGCTGCTTGCGTCCTCATCCTTTTTTTGGAACTCTTTGAACATAGCCAGATTTGAATCAGGAGAGAATTTTTTGATACATATCTGAGCCAAATTCATATACTCATTACAGCCAAATGATGGTAGCTCGGCCATAAAAGATTTGATCATCTCTTCGCTCATACCGACATCTTCACCTGCAAAACCTCTTTTTAGTATCACAAAAAAGTTCTCTATATTAAAAAGCTTTGCATATTTTTTCGCCTTAAAAAGCGTCTCTCTTGAGGCAAAAAGCCCCAATGCCTTCTGGAGTATCTCTGCGCTGTATCCCTCTTTGCCCAGAAGCACCTCTTCCGCAAATTTTTGATCAGCGTCCAATCTATTGAGAGTATTGCGCACAATCAGCGGATTTTCTCTGGAGAGTTTTTTGAGTATCGGGTTGGCTTTCGGATCAACATACATGCCATCTTTGATTGTGTTGATCAAGTTCAAAATTTCATTAAACTTTGGCGAAAGCCCATCGATAGGAGCGGTGACATTTATCGTAGATTTTCCAAGAATCTTTGCCCCGTCTCCGATCTCCCGGGTCATAAACTTTTGCTCTTTGGGCTCTTGCAGCAGCGACCAATACAGCCCGTCATTGAGCGCTTCTACATCCCTGGTAAATTTTTTATGCGAGAAATAGTTTCCTACTTTATAAAATATCATATGCAGCAAAGTAAAAAACAGGAGTGTCAGCATAGGTAAAATATACCAGATAGAGATAGGCAGATTAAATTCTATCCCCAATATTTTTTGCACTGACCTGCTAGGATCTACAAAATGCACAAATACGCCAATTATCACGATCAATATCAATGAAAATATAGTATATAGACCTATTTTCATGGTTTATCCTCTCTTTTTCTGCTCTTTTTCAATAATCTCTCTACACGTGATACAATACCGCGCGAAATTCTTCACCTTCAATCTCTCAATACCGATAGACTCTTCGCACATTTCACAAATACCGTATGTTCCGAATTTTATTTTATCCAAAGCAAGTTCAATTTCTGCTAATTCTCTGCGCTGTTGATCCAATATTGCACTATCTACAGCTGTTCCTGCAGAGATTGATGCATGATCGCCTTCGTCATTGAGCTCAAGAGCCTGCATTTCATTGAGCTCAAGGCTCGTTGTTGCCAAATTTTTTTCTATTCTGGCCTCTCTTTTGAGGAGCTCTTCTTTGAAATATTGTAACTCTTCCTGACTCAACATCGATTACTTCCTGTGGGCTATTATTTATGATAAGGGTGATTATAGTTGATGCTCAAACCTCGAAAGATCTGCTCTAACAATACCACTTTTACCAACTTATGTGAAAGCGTTATTTTACCCAAAGAAACTGCTTGATTACATTGTGTCAAAAAAGTGTCTTCAAGCCCGTATGCACCGCCGATATAGAAATTGACCATATGCTTATCCTTAAGCATTTTAGCAAACTCTAAGCTGTCAAGCTCTTTTGATGACGGATCAAGTGCGACATTATATCCTCCGGTCAGATAGTTATTAAAGGCTTTGGAATAGCTTTTTTTGGCTGTATCGGAAGAGATATCCTGCTCTTTGGCGATCTCCTTGTCAAAAAGCTCTATGATCTCTATTTTGGCAAATGTGCGGATCATCTTCTGATAATGTTCGATCAACGGCGCATAAAGATGATCTTTGCTTTTTTTGTCGATCACTATGACATTGATCTTCATCGGAGACACTTTGAAATGGTGTGAAAACAGCTACAGCGCATACAGTCCGCTTCCGATGACTTTGTAGCAGATGGGCTTCTCAAAACGATCATCCATTCTCACTCCTCCAATGATCGCTACGGGATGAGTGGAGTGTTTGGCCATCTCCGGCAAAGTATCACCGCCCACACTCGCATCTTTTTTGGTTTCGGTGGTCCTGTATGCGCCCAAACCGATATAATCGATCTCAAGAGTGTTGGCCTCTTGTATCTCCGCTAAATTATGTGTCGAAAGACCGAGTATTTTGTGACCAATAATCTTCCGTATCATCGCAACTGCTGTTTGCTTATCCTTGTCCCACGACAGCATATCCTCTTGTCCCAGATGAATACCGTCTGCATAACTTATGAGTTTGATCATATCATTGACGATCAGACTGCCGCGATAGCGGTTGCGGATCAGTTCCAAATCCGCTTTTTGCTCTTCTATTGAACCTGTCTTGTTACGATACTGAAGCATGGGCACATCAAGTGACGAGATAGAGGATAGAAACTTTTGGAGAGAGAGCCCTCTTTGACGGAGGCTCTGCATATCCGCTAAAGCATAGATCATGGTGTCTGTTTTTGAAACAGCGTGAGCAAGTCCGCAAGTGTTTTTTGCAATTTGTTGCGATCGACAACCATATCTATCAGACCGTGTTCGAGCAAAAATTCTGACTTCTGAAACCCTTCGGGGAGATCTACACCTACAGTTTGCTTGATCACGCGCTGTCCGGCGAAACCGATAAGCGCATCGGGTTCTGCGATGATGATATCACCCAGCATCGCAAATGATGCGCTGACGCCGCCCATCGTAGGATCAGTCAATACTGAGACAAAAGGCAGACCTTTTTGATGCAGACGGTTGAGCGCTGCTGAAGTTTTGCTCATCTGCATCAAAGAGTAGGTGCTCTCCTGCATTCTTGCCCCCCCGCTAGCCGATACTATGACCACGCCGCACCCTTTGTCTATCGCGCGATTGATCGCACGGACGATCTTTTCGCCTTCTACCGAGCCCAAACTTCCACCCATGAACGAAAAGTCAAATACCACTAACTCTGCAGGTACCCCAAGTATCGCACAACTCCCGCTGACAACCGAGGAGCTTCTGCTTGTTTTGGCCTGCCCCTCTTCGATACGCTTTTTATAGCTCTTTTTGTCCACAAATTTCAATGGATCGATCGGGGAAAGATTTTTGTCTTGCTCTACAAAACTGCCGTCATCAGCCAAATCTGCAATCCTCCTGCCGGCATCGATACGAAAATGGTGAGAGCATTTTGGGCATACATTTCTCTTGGCCTCAATCTCTTTGTAGTACATCAAAGCTTGGCATTTCGGACATTTGATCCAGTGACTAGGAGCCTCCTCTGCCGTCGATTGCTTGCGCATCCCTTTGAGTATATTGCTTATATTGCCGAAATTCATGCTCTCACCTCTCTTACATACTTTTGCACAAGATTTTCCAATATCTTTATCAACACCTTATCCTTTGATACTATAACATAATCCTCTTCAACAATCACTTCGAGCCCTTCGCACAATGCGATACCGGCTACAAAATCGTAGATCCGATAGTCTCCTACAAAAAGAAAAAAGCTGACATTGTGCGCATAAGCCAAAGAGAGTGCTACAGCGCCCGGAGCGCGAAATTTCAACCCAAGCTCTTTGATCTTTTCTACTAGTGCAGGATGGGCGTATGCTTTTTCAAATATCCCGATATGGGCATTTGGCGCTACGGTGCGCGGACAAAAAGAGGATTTGAAAAGTTTGCCTTGCAAGACAGGCATGCCGGCTTCTTTGATGAAAATATCATGAGTCGACAGATTGCACACGACGGCTTTATCCAGCATGCCGTCTGCATTGATCCTCGCTACAGAGCTCCCAAAATATGGAAAGTGCGAAAGAGCATTGGAGCTCCCGTCAATAGGGTCTATAACGATCGTATCGATACCTGTGCCTATCTCTCCGGACTCTTCAGATTCGATGCGCCCGAACTCTCCTAGATGCGAGACAAAAATCTTCTCTGCCCACAGATCAAGACCGCTGCTGACATCTCCTCCTGCGCCGACACTGCTTTTGATATAACTAAAGTCAGGATAGCCGTCCTTGAGAGTTTGGGCGATCTCTTCGTTGGCACTGATGCAGGCGCGTAAAAAACTATTCATCCTAGCCGATGAGTTTTTTGATGATAGCTTTGGCAGCCTCTCGTCCATCGCGCACGGCAGTCACCACAAGATGCGCGCCGCGATGACAGTCTCCTCCGGCATAAACACCGGGCTTGGTAGTCTCAAAATCTTCATTGACGATGATACCCCCTCGTTTGTCTGTCTTTATACCGTTGGAAGAGAGGAAAGAGAACTTCACCGGCTCGAAGCCCAATGCGAACAAAATCACATCGGCATGCACTACAAAATTGCTTCCCGCAACCGTTTCGATGGACTGCCTATCGCGTATATCGGACTTGGATAACGCTGTTTTGATCATTTCGATTCCGATCACTTCACCTTTATCATTGACAAGAAGTGCATGCGGAGAGGCATTAAACTCGAACTGAGCACCCTCCTCTTTGGCATTGATATACTCCTTTTTGCTTCCCGGCATATTGAGCGCGTCACGCCGATAGAGGCACTTCACGCTTCTAGCCTTCTCCCTGATACTGGTGCGTACACAGTCCATCGCTGTATCGCCGCCGCCTATGATGACTACATTTTTATCTTTGACATTGATCTGTGTTTCACATGGTTCACCAAATATCTTCTTTTGGATAGAGGTCAAAAAATCCATCGCCAGATAAACGCCTTTGGATGTCTCGCCGTCAAGTCCGGACAACTTGCCATGCGTCGCGCCTACACCGATAAATACAGCATCAAATTTATCTACCAATGCATCAAATTCTATATTTTTGCCCACTTCAATATTTTGGTGGAAAACCGCACCGGCTTCTTTGAGAAGAGCAACTCTTCTTTCAACAATATGCTTATCAAGTTTAAAACCGGGTATCCCGTATGTCAAAAGCCCGCCTGCTCTTGGCTGCTTGTCATATATTTCCACATCGATACCCTCTCTGAGCAAAAAGGTCGCAGCCGACAATCCGGCAGGTCCGGCGCCGATGATCGCTGCTTTTTTACCTGTTTTTTGTGTAGCAAATCTTGGTTTTAACCCTTTTTTAAATCCTCTTTCACTGATGGCAGTTTCTATCGAACCGATCGTGATCGCGCCATGTCCGTCATTGAGCGTACAGGCTCCTTCGCAGAGCTTGTCATGCGGACAGATTCGCCCAAGGATCTCCGGAAACGGAGAGGATTCGTTGGAGAGCGCGAAGGCAAAATTCAGATCCTTTTCGGCAGTCGCTTTGAGCCACTGCGGGATGAAATTGTGCAGCGGACAGCCGTTGTGACAATACGGATCACCGCATTGGATACATCTGTCAGACTGCTCTGTGGATTTTTCTGATCCAAACAGCTCATAAATCTCATCAAAATCTTTGGTTCGCTCGACTACATCCCGTTTTTTAGCATCCGATCTGTCTATATCAAAAAATCTAAGCATCTTATTCTCCCTCACTTATCTTGAGAGGCCCCTTCATATCTTTTGGGCGTACCATCCAAAAGTTTCGGATCTCAATCCTGAAATTGTCAAGTATCTCTTTAGCTTTTGCGCTTTTTGTTTCATTGAGATAATCCTTGAGCAGTTTTTTCAGATAATACCGCTCGATATCCGTCTCTTCGGTATCGATGCGACGTGCTTCCACAAGCTCTTGATTGATGGTTTCGATAAATATATGGCTGTCATCATAGACAAAAGCGATCCCACCGGTCATACCGGCTCCGAAGTTGACTCCTGTTTTGCCCAAAATGACCACAACACCGCCAGTCATATATTCGCACGGGTGATCTCCTGTTCCCTCTACAATCGCTATAGCTCCGGAATTGCGTACCGCAAACCGCTCTCCGACTTGACCATTGATATAAAGCTTGCCGCCTGTAGCTCCGTATAAACAGGTATTTCCGCCGAGTGAAAAGTCTGGACCGTTTTTGGCTGCCGAAATGACGATGCGGCCTCCATGCATACCTTTGCCTATATAATCGTTGCCTGCTCCATTGACACAGATACTCACTCCGCCGATCAAAAATGCGCCCAGCGATTGCCCTGCGACACCTTCAAGGTGAATCTTGACAGTATTGTCAGGCAAACCTTTGTCGCCGTATTTTTTTGCGATTTCACCTGAGATACGCGCACCAAAACTCCTGTTTTGGTTGGAGATTTTTTTGGTGAGGACTATCGGTTCGATCGGATTATCGATCACTTGCATCAACTCCTGAAGGATCTCTTTTTCAAATTCATTTTTATCATAAGGATCATTTGTGGCTACCTGATGCGTATTTGGTCCATCCAGCCGGTACAAAAGCTGTTCGAAAGAGAATTTTTTGGCGAATTGATCATCAATCACATTCAAAAGATCATTTTTGCCGATGATCTCTTCGAGCGATCTGTATCCCAAAGATGCCAAAATCTCTCGTACATCCTCTGCTAAAAGTGTGAAAAAATTGATCACGCGCTCAACTGAGCCTTCATAATGCTCCCTGAGCTTCTCCTCTTGTGTCGCGATACCCACACTGCAGCGATTGAGATGACAAATACGGAGGATTTTGCATCCGATGACAGTCAAAGCTCCTGTGCCGAAAGCAAATTTTTCTGCGCCGAAAATAGCTGCTTTAACCACATCTAGGCCTGTTTTGAGTCCGCCGTCGGTTTCTAGCTGTACTTGTCCCCGCAGGTTGTTGGCTTTGAGCGAGTTGTGTGCTTCGATAAGTCCAAGCTCCCAAGGATTGCCTGCAAATTTGATCGAACCCACCGGTGCGGCGCCGGTACCGCCGTCTGCGCCAGAGATGATGATCTTGTCGGCATATGCTTTGGCAACTCCGACTGCGATAGTGCCTACTCCTGCTGTTGATACAAGTTTAACGGCAATTTTGGCATCAGGATTGACCTGTTTAAGATCAAAGATCAATTGCGCCAAATCCTCTATCGAATAGATATCGTGGTGCGGAGGAGGTGAGATCAGAGTCACACCCGGGATCGTGTGTCTGAGTCTTGCGATCAATGGGCTGACTTTGTGTCCGGGGAGCTGTCCGCCTTCTCCCGGTTTCGCACCTTGGGCCACTTTGATCTGCAGCTCCTCTGCCGATCTGAGATATGCCGGGGTCACACCGAAGCGGCCGGATGCCACTTGTTTGATCTTGGAGTTTTTGATCGTGCCAAATCGCACCGCATCCTCTCCGCCTTCGCCCGAGTTGCTCTTTGCACCGATAGTATTCATAGCTTCAGCCAGACACTCATGCGCCTCAGGAGAGATCGAACCCAAACTCATCGCCGCTGTAGAAAATCGTGCAAATATCTTCTCAAGAGGCTCCACCTCTTCTATATTTATCGGCTTTTGATCACTTTTGAGTTCAAAAAAGTCTCGGATAAATTTCTTGTCTCTGTCATCAACCAATGATTTAAGGTGCTCAAAATCTTCCTTTTTGCCGCTTGTTGCCAGTTTATGGAAAGCATGAACTGTCGCCGGCGAAAAGTCATGATACTCTCCGCCGTCAAGGTATTTGTAAAATCCTCCGATATTCAGCGGGAAGAGTCTATTGGCTGTCTCGGGCGCATAAGCATCATGGTGCGCCTTGGCGATACGCGCTTCGATATCGGTATACCCGAGCCCTTTGAGCATTGCTCGCGCGCCGGCAAAACAATCTTTGGTAATCTCATCATCCAGCCCAATTACATCAAAAAGCGCTGAATTTCTATAGCTCGAGATCGTCGAGATCCCCATTTTTGAGATGACTTTAAGCAAGCCGGCGTTTATCGATTTGCGTACTTTTTTGAGAACAGGAGCCAGATCGGCATTGGAATCTTTTCTTCGTTCTGCCACCGCAATAGTCTGATAGAGCATATACGGATAGATCGCCGCCGCTCCAAACGCGATGATTGAAGCTGCCATATGCGAGTCATAAGCCTCCCCGGTGACCGCAACGACACTTGTCATATGGCGCAGTCCGTTATCAAGCAGGGCGATATTGAGACGACCGACGACCATCAGCATCGGGATCAATTTATGCTGATGGTCGAGTGCCCCATCATCCAAGATAATCGTTCTGATGCCATCATTTTTGACATCACTTACGATACGATCTGTCAATTCAAAGAGGCTCTTTTTGAGATCAACCGCAAAAACAGTATCGTAACATCTGACTTTATATTCAGGAGCATATTTGGGATCATTCACCTCTCCAAACTCTTTGAGGATCTGCAGCTTTTCGTAAGAGAGTATCGGAGACACTGTCTTGAGCCTTCTCGCATGCTCGGCATCATCGACAAGAATATTTCTCGCCTCACCAAAGCCTGTATTGAGGCTCATGACGATTTTTTCACGGATAGGATCGATCGGCGGATTGGTAACCTGTGCAAACTTTTGTTTGAAAAAATCTGAAAAATTTCTCTGGCTTTGCGAGAAGGCCGCCAACGGCGTATCATCGCCCATTGATCCGGTCGCCTCTTTGCCCTCTTTGCCCATCGGCTCGATGACCTGCTCGATCACCTCAAGCGTGATATTGAAATAACGCTGTTTGGCCTCTATAGCTTTGGCGTCGGGAATATCGACAGTAGAAAACGGATCACCCATCTTCTCTTGGAGATAGGTCATGCTTTGGTTCATCCATGCGCCGTATGGCTCTCTGTTTTTGAGATAAACATCGATATCGCAGTTTTTGAGTACTTTGCCATATTTGAGATCGACTCCCATCATCTCACCGGATTGGAGTCTGCCTCGTTCTACGATATGCTCTTCCGGGATTTCAAGCACTCCGTATTCGGATGCGATAAGCAGTCTATTGTCTGTAGTAATGATATATTTGGCGGGTCGCAGACCGTTGCGATCAAGCGCGCATCCGATATATCTGCCATTTGTCATACTTACCGCCGCAGGACCGTCCCATGGCTCAAAACAGGTACTGTTATACTCATAGAAGGCTCTTAGTTTTGAGTCCATATCCGGAGAATTTTGCCAAGGCGCAGGCAATACAGATCTTGCCGCTTTGAAGAAATCAACGCCGTTGACGATCAAAAATTCAAAAAAGTTATCCAAACTAGCCGAATCACTCATCCCTTCTTGGATGATGGGCACCAGCCGT
>DYNJ01000119.1 GCA_020721085.1 Sulfurovum sp.
ATGGATACCCCGTTAATTTTGATATAATCAGATTTAGAGTTGACCTTCAGAAGCAGATAGGAGATTTCTTGATGGATATCATAGAGTGCAACACGCTCGAAGAGGCAAGAGCCGAGATCGATAAATTAGATGATGCTATTGTTACTTTGATCGCAAAACGCAATGCCTATATCAAGCAGATCGCCCACTTCAAAAACAGTATCGAAGAGGTGAAGAATGAGGAGCGCATCAAAGATGTCATCTCCACGGCAAGAAGCCGGGCAATCGCTCTGGGGCTTTCACCCAACCTGATCAATGATCTCTATGTGAGGATGATCAATGCGATGGTAGAGAGCGAAATAGCTGAGTTTAAAAACGCAAAAACATATTAGAAGTGTCTTCAATTCATTTTCGATCGTGCGTGATGCCGGTCGTCATTATGTCAAGGCTGAAATTATAAACTTATGAGCAGTACGATCCGCCGTCACAGCTTTTATCCTTTTTTTTGAACCAACCTCTAAACAGATGCCATCCGACCAATCCCAGCAAAATTACAGCTGATATCTGCTCTAATATGCCATGGCTCTCACTCATACTGCGGTTAATTTTTACAGCCAAAGAGTCAAATATAAAGTCGATCAAAACCCCAAACAAGATACTTCCCGCCATAATAACCGAAAGATAGATAATCAATGCTCTGGTCCCAAGTATTGATTTTACTACTCCCATAGTCACTGTGTTGGTTGCAGGACCGGCGCTCAGAAAGATAAATGCAGCCCCCGGAGAGACTCCCGCAACTATCAGCGATATGGCAATTGGAAGTGAAGCCGTAGCGCATACATACATCGGCGTAGCAATCGCAACTGCGATCAGATATCCCAGAAATCGATTTTCATAAATTAGCTGATGGAGATTTGACGGTATAAATACGGTGATAAACGCCCCGAGCAACAATCCCCACAAAAGAGGTTTGCTGAAATCTGACAAGAGAGTTATAAAGCCGTAACGAAATATGTCAATTACAGAAAATTTTTTATTGCCCGGTCGGACGGATACAGAAACTGCTTTTGGCGGTGCAGCGCTGAATATCATAGCTTTTTTTGGTTTTTCATCTTCAAAAATATTCATAAATATCCCTGATACTATAGCGATCACCACTGAGCTTGCGATACGATACAGAGTAAATGCCCAGCCAAACATTCCGAAAGTCGCCAATATAGAATCAACCCCAGTAATAGGAGCAGAGATCAGAAACGCAAGAGTCGCCCCTTTGGAGGCACCATTGCGGCGGAGCGATGCGGCAAACGGGATCACGCTGCACGAACACAGCGGCAGCGGTGTACCTAGAAGAGCAGCTTTGTAAACTGAACCGTGTGTTTTGGCTCCCAGATGTTTTTTGATCCACTCTTCACGGATGACTTGATGCAGTACACCCGCAAAAAATAGTCCAAAAATGATATATATCCCCATATCCACACTCAGCATCCAAAATGCTTTTATCAACTCTTCCATAATTTCTCCAATATAAACATAATAATGATTATCATATCATAGTTTTTATGCTTAAAGTTTACAAAGTATAATCATGGCTCAGTTGTATCATAGTTGTATGTTGAGTGAAATGCATCGACTAACTTGGAGGAACTAATATTTTAGATACAATGAGAAAGTTGATCTGCAAGGAGGAGGCATGAAGATACTTTTGCTTGAAGATGATCCGGTATTGCAGGAGATCATCGAAGAGTTTTTGACAGAACGGCATCACGAAGTGGTCTCCTATTATGACGGCGAAGCAGCTTTGGAGGCGATCAGAAAAGGTGGATTTGAATTTTTACTGCTCGATGTCAATGTCCCCAATATCAACGGTTTCGAGCTTCTTGCTTATCTGCGCGATATAGGCAGTACCTTGCCGGCAATTTTCATCACTTCATTGCCAGATATCAAAGACCTCAAAAAAGGCTTTGACATAGGTGCTGATGATTATCTCAGGAAACCATTTGAGCTTGAAGAGCTTCAGGCGAGGATCGACCATGTCGCCAAACAATATCAGCTCTCAAACGAGGTGCATTTTGGGCAGATGCGTTTTTGTCCGAATACACACCAGCTATATCGAGGCGATCAGCCGGTTGAACTGTGCCTCAAAGAGTCGGTTGTATTGGAATATCTGATCAAGCACAAAGGCAGAGTCGTCTCATGCGATGAACTGATAGTCAATCTCTGGGATGATGAGCACAGTCCGACACACGCTACGATTCGTACTTATATCAAAAATCTCAGAAAACTGTTCGATTCTGAATTGTATATCACCAATATCAAAGGCGAGGGCTATCGTTTTGACATCATATGAGAGAAGAGCCCTTTATCGTTTTATGGCTCTTTATCTGGGCTCTGTTTTTGCTCTCCTGGCAGTCATCGGGTATCTGTTTTTTGAAAATAATGTCTCTACAATGAAAGGTGCAGTGAAATTTGAGATGATGGATCAGGCCAGAAAGCTATCTTCGCAGATCATCTTCAAAGCTATGTCGGGTGAGCAGATCCAGCCGGAAGTCTATCTCCGAGGACTCAATCGATCTCGTTTTGAGGTTGGTTATTATGACGCCAATAAGAGAGCTTTTTATAC
>DYNJ01000067.1 GCA_020721085.1 Sulfurovum sp.
GGCGACAAATCCACTTCTAAGCCCCGGGGCACTCGAACGCTTTGAGATCGAATTGACCACAAGGATATTTTTGAACTCCGCATTGCCTGCCTCAATACTGGCATTGAGAAGTGACGGCAACGGCTCATTCAGATAAAGATCGATATAGCACTCGTCGTTGAGCAGCACAAAATCATATTTCAGCGCCAAGCGCACCCACTCCCTGAGTGTCTCAGCAGTCATCACTGAAGAAGTAGGATTGTTAGGTGAGTTCAGAATAACTAGATGACACCTCCGCAGCGCCTCTTCATCGATCTGGGGATGAAACTGGTTATTTGCATTCAGATCCAGATAGACTACTTCCGCTCTGCTAGCTTTTGCCGCTCCTTCATAGATCTGATAAAAAGGATTGGGAAATGCCATCACAGGAGCTGTGATATCATGCAGCAAAAACTGAGGGAAATTGAAAAGCACCTCTCTGGTACCGAATGTCGGAATGATATGGGAGCTTTGCAATGTCAGATCAAATCTATCCTTAAGATAGGTCAATATCCCTTGACGCAATACCTCTTCTCCCGCAGTGCTCGGATAGCGGTTGAGCAGCGGCGCATTTTGAGTCAATACATCCAAGATAAAATGCGGAGTCTCAAATTGCGGCTCTCCGATCGTCAGACTCAAAGGTGAGTATGCCCCGTTTGGGCTGATCTCTTGAAGCAGTTGATTTAATTTCTCAAATGGGTATGTTTCAAAATTCACAAAATAGCCTATGCTTGATTTTTAGTATGTCTATAGAGATATTTTATCGAAATATTGGTTTATGCCGGATAAGAGCCGGCTTGATAATGCATTCAAGACGGAGCCAACTCTGCATTCTCTGCATTTTCAGGGTTATCTACTTTTATTTGATCCCAAAGATTCTCTTGATCTTGCAGTGCATTCGGCAGCGGTTCAACTGCCCCTGTTCTGCCTCCTCCCTGATAGGCCACAAGCCATTTTATAATATCATCCTCGAGACTCTTTCCTTTCCACGCCGCCTGAGGATTATTGACAAGAATTACAACGGTATAAAGTTTATCTGAATTGCTTTTGACATATCCTACTATATTTTTCGCGTCATCCAAGGTTCCTGTTTTCATCCACGCCCTGTTTTTGACGATACTGTTTTGGAACCTTCTCTTGATCGTTCCGTCCACTCCTGCGATCGAGAGCGTCTTCATCCAGCGGGTGCCATAGCTTTTCTGAGCATGATCAAGCACTCTAGCCATGCTTCTGGCTGTGATTCTAGAAACTCTCGAAAGACCGCTGCCGTTGTCAATATTGGTTTTAGGCGTATCTAGCAGAGTATAACGGTTGAGTATCTGCATGACCGCTCTATTGCCTTTATCAAGCGTTCCGGGTGCGCCGTATATCTTGGCTCCCAATGTCAGCAAAAGATGTCTGGCAAAGACATTGTTGCTCTTTTTGAGCGTGGTTGAGATCACATTTTCGAGGGTGGGAGAGTAGTGAGTGTAGATATTTTTGGCTCCAGCTGGTGTCACGCCTACCCTCATGCTCCCGTTATAGACAATACCGCTTTTTTTTATCTCCTGTTTCAAAGCAAAATACAACTCTTTGTATGGCTTTGTCACGATTTGACAAATGGTTTTTTTGGCGCAATTGCGAGAAAGATTGCCGGAGAGTATAAGCGAGGGTGTGTCTGTAGAGTGGTCAACGCTGATATGCGGCCATGACTGTGCTCCCACACAGCTACCCGAAACTGTCCTTAGATTGTTGACGACACGGTAGCTCTCTCCGGGGATCGATTTTTGCAGTTGATAGGTGCCATTGACCGGTGTTATACAAAACTGGCTGGTGTGCTGGTTGAACATCATCGCATCCGGCATCGCATTGTAAGGACTGTAGATATTCTCATCAAAACCAGAACTGTCTTTGTCAGAAACAGTGAAATAACTTCGGTCAATGATGATATTTCCATTTATCTTGCGGACTCCTTGCCGCTTCAATGCCGAAACGATTCCAGCCAAATCTTTGGTCTCTAACGTAGGATCGCCGTACCCTTTGACTACCAGATCACCTGTGATAACCCCGTTGGAGAGCTTGCCGGTATATGAAAATTGCGTGGGCCAGCGATAATCAAAACCCAGCTCCAGCAGTGCCGCATAAGCGCTATAGACTTTGATAACCGACGCGGGACTCATGGCTTTGTCGATATTGAGCGATGCGACGGTTTCGTTGCTTTTGGTCTCTTTGATATAAACTGCCAAATTGTTTGCAGGAAGCTGCTGCTTGTTGATGAGATATGACAGATCGCCGGGAATTATTTCTCCAAAAAGAGATGAAGAAAAAATGACAATACAAGCTATCTGAAAAAAAATATTCATTTGATTCCTAGTTATTGAAAAAATGCGAAATGCAATCTTACCATAGCTTTTTGCAAAATCTCTTGAGAAGTTCCGATATTAAGACGCATAAAACCGCTTCCCGCCTCACCGAAACTTCTCCCGCTGTTAAGCCCCAGCTTCGCATTATGGATAAAAAACCGCTCCAGTGCAACATCATTGTATCCCATCGCGCGGCAGTCCAGCCACATCATGAAAGTACCTTCGGTATCAACTGTCTTAATAGGTAGATCATTTTTGGCTATAAAATTTTTGACCAAATCGATATTGTGACTGAGATGCTTCTTTAGAAGCTCCAGCCACGGCTCACCTTTGTCATAAGCGGCGATCAACGCTTCGATCCCGAAGGGATTACCTCCGCCGAGGCCGCATTTTTGCTGTGCTTTGGCGTAGGCGCTGCGCTGCGCAGGATCCGGGATGATCGCATAGGAGCTGTTCAGTCCTGCAATATTGAAGGTTTTGGATGGGGCGTTGAGCGTGATGATATTGTCATTCTGCAACGATGCGGCGACATGGTGCTTTTTGGCATAGACGATATCGGCATGGATCTCATCGGAGATGATCGTCACTCCATGCTCTTTGCAAACCCTTGTCAGCCTCTCTATCTCCTCTTTGTCCCATACCCTGCTGGTCGGATTGTGCGGGGAGCAGAGCAAAAAGAGTTTTGCCTCCTTTGCCTTGGCTTCAAAATCATCAAAATCTATATGGTAACATTCATCGCGGTAGAGCAGTCTATTTTCCAACAGTTTGCGTCCATGATGTTTGACGGAGGCGATAAACGGCGGATAGACGGGTGTCTGAACGATCACGCCGTCTCCCTCCCCGCTCAGGGCTTCAATAGCACAATTGATCGACGAAACGACACCGTGCGCCGGCACGATCCACTCTTTTCGTACCTCCCAGCCAAACCGTCTGCGCATCCAAGAGATGATCGCTCTATAATACTCTTCCGGATAGACCGTATAGCCATAGATAGGGTGTCTTGCACGTTTTGCGATCGCCTCTTGAACAGCCGCAGGCGAAACGATATCCATATCAGCAACCCACAGCGGCAGCAGATCATCGGTGCCGAATTTGGCAATTCTTGATTCGAGTTTGACGGCGTATGTTCCACTGCGGTCTATCGCATCAAAGAGCATCGGATTTTTCCCAGATACTCATCTGAGCGATCGTATGCTGGTATTTCCTGGCGGTTTCACGTATGACAAAAGGCACATCCCGAGTCTCTTTGAGTATCAAGCCAGGCTCCAAAATCTCTTTGAGGCCATCCAGCGTGAAGAGATTTTCACCGTCTCTTTTAAATCCGCCGATCCAGCGCTCTTTAGGTGTCGAATCCTCCTGCCAGGTGTAAGGCGAAGTAAGGATCAGCACGCCCCCTGGACTCAGACGGTCATACAGCGACTCCAAAAACCGTTTTGGGTCATAGAGTCTATCCAGCAGATTGCCGGCAAATATCAGATCATATCCGCTCAAGTGCGCTTTGAGATTGCACGCATCACCCTGCCAAAATTCAACCTTGTGCGCCACTGTGTCAAGATCAAATTCTCCTAAGCTGATCTCATAAAAATCCTCGATATCACCCTCTACAGGCAACGAATAGCGCAAATGTCCGGTTCGTTTCAAAGTTTGCGCATGCCTGATGAATCGTGTCGAAAAGTCCACGCCGGTCACACGGTCAAAGACCCGTGCCAGCTCAAAACTGCTCCTCCCGACCGCGCACCCCAGATCCAAAGCATTTCGTTTGTGTTTATCGACCATAGCTTCCAGAGCCAGTTTGGCACAGGTGCTTGGATAGTTTGCGACACCAAAAAAGCTCTCTCCCCATCCAAAATGGCAATACTGCGCGACGATGCGGTCGCTTTCATAACTGTTGGACTCTATATGCTCTTCATAACTGCTTTGCACATAGCGAAAGCCTGCGTGCTGAAAGAAATGACGCCTAAAAGCATAACGGCTCTGCGGCAAAGCGACATTGCCGCAACTGATCCATGAGCCTCCTTTGATGAGGTTGTGCCTTCCATCAAAAGTAGGCACTGTAAAATCATCGTAGACGGGATGTACTTTGAAGCCTTTGAAGGGATAGATCGGGGTTTGACTCCACTGCCACACATTGCCTACTACATCAAAAAACTCTCCATGTCCAAATATGTTGATCGGCCCAGCAGAAGCATAATATGCCAGATCTATATTTGCCGGTGTTTTGCCTGGGTCGTCAAACAACTTCGCTACTCCGCAAAAATCATACAAGCGCATATACTCATCTTCAGTAGGCAATCTCACTTTTGTGCCGCTTTTTTCAGACAGCCAATTGCAAAAAGCGTTTGCTTCATGACAGTTGATCTCAACCGGCCAATTCATAGGCATTGGGATCACCTCTGTCAGTGTGCGAAGCCTGTACCCGTCGTCAGACGGCACCCAAAATGTCGGATGTGACACACCGCACTCGTTTTTCCATCGCTTCCCTTCCTCTTCCCAAAAACGATCCTCACGGTAGCCCCAATCTTGTACAAAAGAGAGAAACTGGGCGTTGGAGACGAGATATTTGGATGCCTTAAAAGCCGGTATCTGCGCATGATGAGTGCCATATTCGTTGTCCCACCCATAAAAATCTGACGGCTCTGTTTTGCCCAAAAAAACTGCACCCTCAGGTACATCCAGCAGCTTGTTTTCAGGGGCATCGCTCTGCAGATCGCAGTGTCTCCAGTGCTTAGAATGGATCACCAGATCTAAAGGCAACTGTCGTATCAATACCGAAGTGGTCTCAAGATGGATATTTTCATGCTCAATCCCCATCAAGATCACCCACCAAGGTGACTCTTGTGTGATGGGAAGCGAAAGAGGAAGGGTATCGATCAGCTCATTGACAACTGCTTGGACTTGATCGCGGTATTGTCTTACCTCATCAACACTTGGCCAATCATACTGTGTATCATCCAACTCATCCCAACTCATCTCATCGACACCAATCGCTAAAAGTGATTCCATTCTCGCGTCGATACGATGATGGATGATTTTGGCAAATTTGAGTTTGTTGACGAAAAATGTTGCGGTATGACCAAAATAAAAGATCAACGGATGGCGCAGCGGAATCGCTTTGGTATAATAAGCCTGATCTGAAGACAGAAGCATAAAAAGAGATTCATAGCGCTCAAAAACTCTATTGAAATACTCTTTGATCTCTTTTCTTTTTTGTAGAATATCGCCTCCAAAAAGAGTAGGGACGTGTATGATTTTGGTCTGTTTCATTAAAATATGATCCTACTGCTTTCTATTAGAATGTTCCCTATTCGTACATAGTACGCATTTATTTTACACTCTTCTTCTGAAAGACAGGCAAAACCTCTCTTTTATTCCTCTCGCTAAAGCTTCACCCTTGGCGAGATGAAAAAATGCTTTTGTTTATATTGTACCCTGCTCATACATTGAGCGCATTTTTTCTTTCTCTTTTTCTCTTTTGGTGTGTTCGACTTCTTTGGCACGATATTTGTTCACATCGAAGCCCGTCCATATCACAAGCTGTGAAGCGACAAAAACAGAGCTGTATGTTCCGACAACTACGCCTATGAGCATCGGGAAGCTAAATCCATGCATGATCTCTCCGCCGAAGAGATAAAGAGTCAAGATCACAAAAAACACCGTCAATGAGGTCAAAATAGTTCTTGACAATGTTTTGGATACCGCCTCATTGATGATCTCTCTAAAATCGGTCTCTTTGGAATCCTTGATATACTCTCTAACCCTGTCAAATACAATGATGGTATCGTGTATCGAATATCCCAAGATAGTCAATACCGCCGCTATGGTTTCGATATTGACATCAACTTCAAATAGTGAAACCGCCCCGATTGTGATCACGATATCATGCAGCAATGCGGCAACACCGGCCAAAGCAAACCTAAACTCATATCGTACGGTGACTGAGAGCAGAATAACCCCAAGCGCCAATAAAAATGCGGTTAAGCCTTTGCTTCTGAGCTCATTACCCACTTTTGGACCCACCATATCTACTTTTCTGATCTCAAAAGTACCGGTACCTGCCAAAACCTCTTTGGTAATGTCGCTCACATCTCTTTGCAAACTGGTATCTGATGCGGCGCTTTTGATCACTATCTCGCCGTCTTTACCAAACGGTGTAACCGAGGCTTTGGCAAAAAATTCATTTTGCGCCAATTTTTCCCGTATCTCTTCGACAGGAGGGGTGCCTTCGTATTTGACCTGCACCACCGTTCCTCCAGCGAAATCGATACCGAAAGAGAGCCCTTTGACGGAGACCAATATGATCGCTGCAAAAAATGCCAAAATAGAGAGTGCAAAAAAGATCTTGCCTTTGTCTAGAATATTATAGACTTTATTGTGTGACTTAAAAATTTCCATCTCTATTTTTTTCCTTCCAAGCCAAACCACAAGTCATATCGTTTGCTTTTTTCGATACGGGGCAGCAAAGACAGGTATATCCCGTAAGTTCCCAAAATAGCGGTGAGCATAGATGCCATGATACCGATACTCAGCGTCAGCGCGAAACCTTTGATGGCGCCTGTACCGTAAGCATAAAGGATAGTACACGCCAAAACCTGGGTGATATTCGAATCCAAAATTGCACGCATCGCCTTGTCGTATCCTTCGGAGAGTGCCTTTCGCACCCCTGCACCCTCTCGCAACAGCTCTCTGACCCGCTCATTGATGATGATATTGGAGTCAACCGCGATACCCACAGTCAGCACGATACCTGCCATCCCCGGAAGCGTCAGTGTCGCTCCAAAGAGTGACATCACTGCCAAAATCAAAAATATATTTGCCAGCAATGCAAGATTGGCGATCACTCCTGCAATGCCGTAATAAACCATCATAAAAACAACGACTGCCAAAAATCCTGTAACCAAAGCAATGGAGCTGGCTCTGATACTGTCTTCACCCAGGCTGGGTCCGATACTTCGTTTTTCTTCGATCTGTACCGGCGCCAAAAGAGCTCCGGAGCGCAATGCGATCGCTACATCATGAGCTTCAGGCACAGTAAAGTTCCCGGAGATCTGACCGTGTCCACCGCCGATACGCTCACGGATAGACGGCGCTGAATAGACTTTGTTGTCCAGCACGATCGCCATCCGTTTGCCGATACTTTTGCCGGAAAAATCACCAAAGATCCGCGCACCCTGCCCATTGAGGGCAAAATTGATAACAGGCTGGTTGTTCTGATCAAATCCTACGGTCGCGTCTGTGAGCATAGAGCCATCCAAAATAGGAATCTGCCGGAGAAGATACCGCTCGTCTGTCTTGACATCCGGCAATATCACATCCCCATAGCTTTGCGCCTCTTCGGGGCTCATCACCATCACTCGCGCAGCGCGATCCTCATCGACCGCCATCATCTGCAGATGAGCCGCTCTGCCGATCAGCTCGCGGATGCGCTGCTCCTCTTCCGCCGTTTTGACTCCGGGCACCTCGACAAGTATCTTGTCTTCACCCTGTTTGGCAACGGACGGCTCCGCCAGACCGAACTGATCGAGGCGGTTTCTGATCGTATCAACCGCTTGCGAGACTGCATTTTTCTTGGTTGCCTCGATCTCTTCCGGCGTTATATCTATCGTAAACTGCAGCCCTTCATGGGTCAATTTCGTCCCCTTAAGCTCGTCTGAGACGATTTTGGTCACTTTTGCAACATCCAATTCATCAAGCAGTTCAAAACGAATGGTGTCATCACTGATTTTAAGTTCATCAAAAATGATCTCTTTGTCGTCGAGAAGATACTTTAGCGATGCGGCAAATGATTTGACTCTGGATTTGACAGCCTCCTCGGTTTTGACGCCAAGCAGCATATGAAGTCCGCCTTGCAGGTCAAGTCCAAGGGTAATTTTTTTGCCGCTTTCGCTTTGTATCAGTGTAGGAACCGAAAAAGCCACTCCAAATATCAGCGCGGCAAGGAAGATAATAACCCGGTAGTTAAGCATTTTCATTGCTAAATTCAACCTTTTTGGCAACATAAGCGCGATCTAGTTTGACAATTACAGTTTCATTTAGTTTGATTTTGATAAAATCCTCTTCAGTTTTGACGATCTCGCCGATCAACCCGCCGTTGGTGATGATTTTGTCGCCTTTTGTGAGGTTTGCCAGCATCTCGCGATGCGCTTTTTGCTGTTTTTGCTGCGGCCTGATAATCAAAAAGTAAAAAATCGCGAACAAAATAATAAGTGGGAGAAATGAGGCTAGAACGCCTCCCTGACCTGCTTCCATAGGAATCCTTTTGGGTATATTTTTAAAATTTAGGAAGTATTCTACCACCTTCTGGCTAACAAAAGGCTTTTTCATCGCACTTGGGTTGTCTGTTTTTCTCTATAGCGCGTGGCTGGGATACTCGCATCCCCTGGTCAATACCATCGCGGCTTTATCTGCGCTTTATCTGCTATTGGCCAATGATGAGAAAGTGTGGTTTGCAGGCGGATTTTGGATAGGGGTTTTGTGGTTTTGGTGGATCGCCATGAGTTTTCGGTATTATGAGTTTGCTTGGGCAATCCCTATCGGGGTTTTTATGATCGCAGCCGTGTATGGTCTGCTCTTTTGGTCTGTCGCCTATCTATCGCGTCTGCTTGAACAGCGCTTCAGACTCTCGCCGCTTCTGCCCAAAGCTACTTTTCTATTTGCTGCAAGCGCCATCCATCCTTTTGGATTTGACTGGTTCAAGCCTGAATTGGTCTTTGTGGAGAGTTATCTGGGGATTCATAAGTGGCAATTTGCCATCATACTATTCGCATTGATTCTATTTATCCAAAAAGGCAAACTGTTTTATCTGGTATTGACGCTATTTGCCTATCAGCCAACTCCAAAGCTGCCGGCAGCCAAAGATCATATCGCCGATATCGAACTGGTCACCACGCATATTACTATCAATGACAAATGGGATCCGATACAGCTCAAGAGACATATCGACTTTGTGATGCAAACGATAGATGAAGCGGCTGACAAAAATAAAAAAATGGTCATCTTCCCCGAATCCATCCTGCCTGTTTTCCTCAACAAGGATCAAGAACTGCTCGACATGCTCAAAGGCAAATCCGAGACTATCTCAATCGTCATGGGAGCTCTCAAGCTTGACGAGACCGTACCGCGCAACTCAACATATATCTTTCAAAAAAGCAAATACATCATCGCCGACAAAGTAGTTCTCGTCCCTTTCGGCGAGAGCAATCCTCTTCCGGATCGGCTGGGCAGATGGGTCAATCAGATATTTTATGACGGCGCAGTGGACTATAAGGCAGGCACTGCTTTGACAGATTACCGCATAAACGACACCACATATCGCAACGCCATCTGTTATGAGGCATGCAGTGAAAAACTCTATGAGGGTACTCCCGGGCACATGATTGTACTCAGCAACAACGGCTGGTTCACGCCATCCATAGAGCCGACTCTACAACGGCTGCTTTTGCAATACTACAGCAAAAAGTATGGTACGATTTTTTACCACAGCGTCAATATGTCATCAAGCTATATCATCCAAAACGGCAATGTGATTTATGGGCACCTCTAAAAACCCCTTGACGGTATAGCTTGTATGCCATAAGATAG
>DYNJ01000007.1 GCA_020721085.1 Sulfurovum sp.
CCAGCTTTACGCCTCCGCCCAATCCTCTTCCTCCGGCATGGATCTGGGCTTTGACTACCCAAATTTTTCCTCCCAGTTCTTGGGCATTTCTCACAGCCTCTTCTGGCGTATTTGCTATGATCCCCCGCGGTGTCGGAACACCATATTTGGCAAAAATCTGTTTTGCTTGATACTCGTGAATATTCAATGTGGACTCCTTTTATTGTAATGCTTTATTATACGCTTATCATAAACAATCTTAAACAATAAAGAGGTTTTTGGAAGATGATTTTGAGAAAATGTTAAAAATCTACACATCCTTTGGCAAGGTAGTGTGTAGATTTAGATGGACTTTTGAGAAGAGATGATCAAGTCCGGCAAAAGACCCGCTCTGCAGATTTTAATCTTTTATCTCATATTGAGCTCTTCCCATTTTATAAAGGTCACTGCCAAAAGTATCATTGATCACAGTAACCGGGAAATTATCAACTTCCAATTTACGCACCGCTTCTGGACCCAATTCCGGATAGGCGATCACTTCCGCGCTTTTTATCCTTTTGCCCAGCAATGCGCCTGCGCCTCCTGTGGCTCCAAAGTAGATACCGCCATACTCTTTGCAAGCATCAAGGACAGCTTGGTTTCTCTTGCCTTTGCCGATCATTCCTTTTGAGCCGTGCTTGAGAAGCGTGGGCGAATAGGTATCCATACGGTAGCTCGTAGTCGGTCCTGCGCTTCCTATCGGATCACCAGGTTTGGGCGGCGTGGGTCCTACGAAATAGATGATGCTTCCCTCTAGATCAAACGGAAGCTTTTCGCCTGCGTCGATCAAATCAACCAATCTTTTGTGCGCGGCATCTCTGGCGGTATAGATCACGCCGCTGAGATAAACGATGTCACCGGCTTTCAGTTGTCGTGTCTGCTCTTCTTTGAGCGGTGTTGTAAGATAGTATGTTTGTCCCATGGCTAATCCTTAAATAGTGATGTGTGTATGTCTTGACGAGTGACATTGCACATTTACTGAAACCGGCAAAGAGGCGATATGGCAAGGGTTGCTTTCAATATGTACGCCAAGCGCTGTTTTGGTGCCTCCCATTCCCATCGCGCCGATGCCGAGCTTGTTGATCTCTGTCATAAGCCGCTCCTCTAACTCTGCCATCTCCGGATCTTCATTGACGCTTCCCAGTGTTCTAAAAAGTGCGTGCTTACTGCTGATAGCAGCCTTTTCAAAAGTTCCGCCGATGCCTACACCGACTGTAATCGGAGGACAGGGGTTGGGTCCTGCGTTGCTGATGACCTCTTTGACAAACGCCACAATACCATCTTTGCCGGCAGCCGGAGCCAATACGGTCGCTCGGCTCACATTCTCGCTTCCGCCGCCCTTGGCAGCATACTCAATATCGATCTTGTCTCCTGCCACAATGTCAAAATGGATGATAGCAGGTAGATTGTAACCTATCTTGTCTTTTAGGTTCGCACGGCTAAACGGTTCGCATGTGCTTGCTCTGAGGTAAGCGTCTTTATAGCCCTGCTCTGTTCCTTTGTTGATCGCATCTTTAAGTAGACCGCCCTTGACTTTGACCTCGTCACCCAATTTGACAAAAAATACAGCCAAGCCGGTATCTTGGCATAGTGGTCGTTTTTCATCTTTGGCGATATCCGCATTTTCAAGAATCTGGCGAATCACCTCTTTGCTGACAGGAGACTTTTCTGTCTCCATTGCTGTAACTAGCGCATCATACGCATCTTTTGGAAGATCCGTTCCGCAATGTACTATAATATCCCGTACTGCTTTGACGATATCATCAAATGCTATCTCTCTCATCTAAACTCCTCTTATTTATAGATACCCTATTTTTTATTGTACTCTCTCTCTTCTAAAAAAATGTTAATATAGCCAAGCTAATGCGAGCTTATCCATGTCTCTGTACATATTGACACAAAATCGAATCCCTCTATCCGACATAATACTATCACACTGAATTTTTTTAGGATCAAATCACCAAATTGTTCAGGATGATTCAATCAGTCGAAAAAGCGATGTTCTTCCAAAAGAGCGATACCCTCTTTGACGGCATTTACTGAAACTTTGAACTTCTCTTGCATGGTCGCGTCAAAATCCAATTGGATGATCTCTTCTATTCCATGCTCACCCAAAACCACCGGCACGCCGACAGCAACATCGCGGTAACCGTACTCGCCCTCCAAGATCACAGTCGAAGGGATAACTATCCTGCTGTCGCTCAAGATCGCCTCTATCATCACTGACACAGCACGCCCGGGCGCATAATAAGCCGAGGTACCCAAATACTTGACGATCTCTGCGCCGCCGTCTCTGGTACGCACTGCTATATCTGCTATCTCATCATCGCTCAGTATCTGATCAAGCGGCACACCGCCTACAGAAGAGAGCTTGGGATACGGGATCATACTTTGTCCATGCTCGCCCAATACAACAGCCTTGGTCACAGCTATTATATTTCCTGTTTTTGCATTGATCTGATATGCCATCCTGGCACTATCAAGCGCACCTGCCATCCCGATGATCCGCTTTCTGTCCCAGCCGGTCAACCGGTATACCGAGTATGTCAAGACATCAAGAGGATTGGAAACACAGATGATGATAGCATTGGGCGAATAGGTTTTGATATTTTCTACCGTCTCTTTAATGATCTTGACATTGATCAAGAGCAGATCTGCACGCGTCATATCGCCTTTGCGAGGCACACCTGCGGTGATCACGACGATATCGCACTCTTTCATATCGCTTGGCTCTACTGCTCCGGTAATAACTGTATTTTTTGGCGAATATACCGCAGCTTGACCGATATCCAGCGCTTTGCCTATCGCAATACCCGGAACGATATCGTATAAAACAATCTCATCGCAGATCCCCATCATCGCCAAACTGTACGCTGCCGTGGCACCTACAGAACCTGCGCCTATTATTCCTATTTTTTTACCTCTCATTTGATCTATTCTCATCTTTTTGATAAATTAGCGGGTCTACACTATTTTGACTATAACAAAATATTATTTAATTTTCTATCAAAAGCAGACTTGAGAGGATCTGCGCAGCCAAAGCTGTGCATAAAGGTAACAATGCGGAAAAATTGAGATGAATCAGCCCGATTTAACTATAAAAACCCTTAGAATGAAGCGCGGTGACCAATTCTCTGACACTGTTGACAGATTTTTCAAATTTTTTGGCTTGCTCTTTGTTGAGGGTCGTTTCGATGATCTTCTCTGCGCCATTGGCGCCCAGCATGACAGGAACACCGCTGACGATATCACTATATCCATATTCTCCGTCAAGCATCACGGCACACGGATAGATCTGTTTGGTATCGCTAAGTATCGCCTCCACCATCAGTGATGTTCCTTTGGCAGGAGCATAATAGGCACTACCCTCTTTGAGCAGTGAGACGATCTCTGCGCCTCCCTTTTTTGTGCGATCCACTACATTATCGATCTCTTCCCATGTAAGCAGATCGGTCAATGGCACCCCGGCTACAGTAGAAAATTGCGGTAAAGGCACCATATCATCTCCGTGCCCGCCCATGACAGAACACCTGATCTGTCCTGCGCCGTATCCTAACTGTTCATAGACGAAATGAGCCATTCGTGCGCTGTCGAGTATGCCCGCCATTCCGATCACCCTATTACGATCCCAGCCGGTTTCCATCAATGCTACATAAACCATAGCATCAAGCGGATTGGAAACAGGCACTATAATCGCATTGGGCGAATATAGCTTGATCTCTTGAACTACTTTTTTCGTCATCTCGGCATTGATAAGCAACAGATCATCTCTGTTCATCCCTGGCAGTCTAGGGCTTCCGGCTGCGATAACAACCACATCGCAATCTTGCAGATCTGAAGCATTTTGGGCATGTTTGACGACAGTATGTACCTGTGCTGCCTGTACAGCTTGCGACATATCAAGCGCCAACCCTTTTGCTTTGTCAGGATTGCTGCTTGAGCGCAAAATCACCTCATGACTTGCACCGTTCATCGCCAAAATATATGCACATGTCGCACCCACTTTGCCTACACCGATTATGCCGACTCTTTTTCCTCGCATAATGCTCCTTGGATACCGTATTTAATCTTTTGAAATATATCAGTTATCTAATGATACTTAAATACTCTTTAAAGCAAACTATATTGATGGCTGGTGGTTGGCACGCATCATGCCATACTTGATACGGCATCCATCTTCTGGAATACCGGATCCCCCCAATCAAGTTTGGGATGACGAAAGGTTTTTTATGTGCGAAAGCTTGAATTCTTTGCAAGCAAAACGAGAGATGGATCCCCGGGTCAAGCCCGAGGATGACGGCATATTATGCTATAGCGCGTCGATGATAGCGTTGAGTGTCGCTGACGGTCTCATAGCTTTGTTTGCTTTCGCATTATCAGGATGAAAATAGCCGCCGATCTCCTGGGCTTTACCCTCAACCGAGAGAAGCTCTTCCATGATTTTTGCCTCATTGTCAGCCAAAGCTTTTGCTACAGGCGCAAATTTGGCTGCAAGAGCTGTATCTGTGGTTTGCTCGGCCAACGCTTTTGCCCAGTACTGAGCCAAGAAGAAGTGGCTTGCTTTGTTGTCAGGCTCACCGGCAGTACGCGAAGGCTCTTTGTTGTTGTCAAGATAGGCAGCATTGGCAACATCAAGTGCCGCCGTGATGGCTTCAAGTTTGGCGTCATGATATGTTTTGTTGATATGGCGAAGTGACTCGGCAAGCGCCAAGAACTCACCCAAACTGTCCCAACGAAGGTGACCCTCTTTGAGAAACTGATCGACATGCTTTGGAGCAGATCCGCCTGCACCGGTTTCGAACAGACCACCTCCCGCAAGCAATGGAACGATAGAGAGCATTTTGGCTGATGTGCCAAGCTCAAGGATCGGGAAGAGGTCTGTCAGATAGTCTCTGAGTACATTTCCGGTTGCAGAAATAGTATCTTTTCCGGCGCGGATTCGCTTGAGCGAAAACGCCATTGCAAGTTCAGGCGCCATGATATGATACTCAATGCCTGCTTTGTTGAATTCGGGAATATATTCGTTCACTTTTTTGATGATATTCGCATCATGTGCACGATTTTCGTCTAGCCAGAATACTACCGGAGTATTTGTAAGTTCTGCCCGCTCAACTGCAAGGCGCACCCAGTCTTTGATCGGGATATCTTTCGTTCTCGACATACGCCAGATATCGCCCTTCTCAACATTGAAGCTCATCAATGTGCCGCTTGCGTCAGTCACAGTGACAACACCGCCTTCTGAGAGTTCAAATGTTGTCGGGTGCGAACCGTACTCTTCTGCTTTTTGCGCCATCAAGCCGACATTGGATACAGAACCCATTGTGGTGACATCAAATTGTCCGTTTCTTTTGCAATCTTCGATACATTCAGCATACATTGTAGCATAGCAGCGATCCGGGATAGTTACAATGCACTGTGCTACTTTGCCGTCTGGTCCCCACATCTTACCGCCGTCACGCACTACGACAGGCAGTGAAGCATCGATAATCACATCGTTGGAAGCATGAAGGTTTGTGATCCCTTTGTCGCTGTCAACCATCGCCATAGCAGGCTGTGTCGGATACACTGCCATGATAGCCGCTTCGATCTCCGCTTTTTTATCAGCAGGCAATTTTGCAAGCTTTTTGTAAAGATCACCCAAACCAAGGTTGGCATTGACACCGATTTCCTTGAATTCTGCGCCGTATTTATCAAACACATCTTTGAAAAATACTTGTACCGCATGACCGAACATGATCGGATCTGAAACCTTCATCATTGTGGCCTTGAGGTGAATCGACCAAAGGATATTTTTCTCTTTCGCTTCGGCTATTGAGTCTGCATAAAATTTGCGAAGCGCTGATACACTCAAAAATGTTCCGTCAAGAACCTCTTTGTCTTTTGCATCGATCTCTTTAAGTATTTTGCCATTGAGCGCGATAGTGACTTTGCCATCGCCGTTTTTGATCACTGACTGCTCATTGCCAAAGAAGTCGCCACTGTTCATATGGGCAACACGCGTTTTAGACCCCTCATCCCATGCACGGAGTTTGTGCGGGTTTTTCTTGGCAAAGTTCTTGACGGCAGCTGCAGCGCGGCGATCTGAGTTTCCTTCGCGAAGTACCGGATTTACTGCAGAGCCCAAGCATGTCGCATAGCGCGCCTGGATCTCTTTTTCTTCGTCTGTTTTTGGCTCTTCAGGATAGCTGGGAAGATCATACCCTTGACCCTGAAGCTCTTCAATGGCTGCTTTAAGCTGTGGGATAGATGCTGAAATATTTGGAAGCTTGATGATATTTCCCTCACGCTCTGTAGCAACGACACCCAACTGAGCAAGATTGTCCGGAATGCGCTGAGCGTCTGTCATTCTCTCGGGGAATGTAGAGATAATGCGGCCTGCAAGAGAAATATCACTGGTGACCACCTCAACGCCTGCTGCTTGTGTAAATGCGTTTACTATGGGCAGCAACGAGTATGTCGCCAAAGCCGGTGCTTCATCAATTTGTGTCCAAATGATTTTTGGTAATTTTGACATGGGTTTTCCTTAAAATGTGAATTTTGTTATGGTAATATTATATTAACATGACATCTATATCAAGATAATTAATCATATCTTTTTGTTGTAGGTAATCGTTTTTATCTGTGTAGTTATGATACACAAAAATCTGCTTTTGCGAAAACTACTCTACAAAGATCAAGGTTTCTTCGCAGTAAACCCCAAGCTCTTTTGCCTCTTCCAAGATGAGTTCACTGACTTTAACTTTTGAGACTATGACTACATCTACAAGTTTTGATTTGATATGCAGCTCCAATGGGCGTCTGCCGGGATATCTTTCGGCCAATTCATATAAATCTTCGATAACTTTCTTATCAGACTCCAACTCTATCGCCAATACCAAAGGCGGCTGTTGTGGTTCCGGCATCTCTCTTTGCACTTTGATCGCTTTGATCTTCTCTTTTTTGGCATCCTTGAGTGATTCGATCTTTAGAATATTGGTTCGGACAAAGTCGCCGTCTTTGTTGATCTTGACTTTAAATGCGATCGGCTTGCTGAGATCAAAATTTTCTTCAAGTTCTTTGAGTCTGTTTTCAAAGAGCATGAGCTCAAAATTGCCATGCAGATCCATAACATTGGCAATACCGAATTTATTGCCTGATTTGGCTATTTTCTCGGTAATCTCTTCTATTTTTCCTATAAACAGAGCCTGCGAGCCGTCTGCGAGCTCATCGATCTCGGAACTCAGCGTGTACTCAATCCCATCGAGTATCTCCCTGTATTGATCAAGCGGGTGCCCTGAGACATAAAAACCTAGGGATTCTTTCTCAAAATTGAGTATTTGCATCGCTTCAAACTCCGGCAACTTGTCAAGCGCCAGATCTACACGGGTCATCTCCTCGCCTCCGCCAAAAAGAGAACCAGTCGCCATCTTCTTGGCCTGAGTGGCTTTGCCGGCTGCCTCAATGATCAGATCTATCTGGGAAAGCATCGCTTTTCGGCTATATCCAAATCCATCCAACGCACCGGCCTTGATCAAAGATTCGATCACCTTTTTGTTGACTTTGCCTGAGTCAATACGGCTGATAAAATCTCCCAAATCATCAAAAGAACTCTCTTTTCTGGCTTCAAGTATCGTATTGATCGCGATATCTCCTACCCCCTTGATCGCACCCAGCCCGAAGAGGATCACATCACTTCCGTCGATCTTGTCTGCCACAAATGCCAGATCTGAACGGTTGATGTCGGGCGGAAGAAGCTGTATCTTCATATGTTTGGTCTCATCGACATACTTGACCACTTTTGAGGTATTGTCTTTTTCCAAAGTCAAAAGCGCCGCCATAAACTCTGTAGGATAATAGCACTTTAAAAATGAGGTATAAAAGGTGATCATGGCATATGCTGCTGAGTGTGATTTGTTGAATCCATAGCCTGCGAATTTGACGATCAGGTCGAACAGCTCCTCTGCTTTGACCCTATCAAAGCCTTTTGTTTGAGCGCCGCTGGCAAACTCACCTTTGAGCTTGTCCATCTCCTCTTTGATCTTTTTGCCCATCGCCCGCCGTACCAGATCCGCGCCGCCCAGAGAAAAACCGCCGATAGTCTGCACGATCTGCATTACCTGCTCTTGATAGACGATGACCCCATAAGTGGGCTTTAGAATAGGTTCCAGCTCAGCAAACATATAAGTGATAGCTGCCCTTCCGTGTTTTCTATCGACGAAATCATCCAGCATACCTGACTCCATCGGTCCTGGTCTGTAGAGTGCAAGCATCGCGATCACATCCTCGAAACCGTTTGGCTTGAGCTTTTTCGCCAACTCCTGCATCCCTGACGATTCGATCTGAAAAAGTCCAGATGTTTCACCGGTGCCTATATAGTCATAGACTTTAGGATCATTGATATCTTCGTGTACGAAATCGATCCGTTTGCCTGTTTTCTTTTCGATGAGTTTGTTTGCCTCTTCGATCACTGTCAGCGTCTTGAGTCCCAAAAAGTCAAACTTGATCAGATCCACATCTTCGATATATTTACCGCTATATTGGGTCGCCAGCGTATCAAGTCCAGAGGGTTTGAAAAGCGGGGTTTTTTGCCACAGCGGCTCATTGGAGATCACGACACCTGCGGCGTGCGTGCCAGCGTTTCTGTTGAGTCCTTCCAATGCTTTAGCGAACTTCCACACTCTGGCGGCTTGCTGATCGCTTTCGATCAGAGCTTTGATCTTGGGCTCTTTTTTATAAGAATTTTCTAGATCGATACCCAGCTCATCAGGGATCAGTTTCGCCATAGCGTCAGCCTTGGAGTATGGCATATCCAACACACGGGCGACATCCCTGATCACCCCTTTGGCGAGAAGCTTGCCGAAGGTGATGATCTGCGCTACATTGGCGCGTCCATATCTATCCACCATATAATCAAGTATCTCTTGCCTTCTTGCTTGACAAAAATCCATATCGATATCAGGCATCGATATACGCTCTGGGTTCAAAAATCGCTCAAAAAGCAGACCGTAAGGCATTGGATCGATATCGGTGATACCGAGCGAATACGCCACCAATGAGCCAGCCGCAGAACCCCTTCCCGGACCTACAGGGATCCTCATCTGCTTTGCCGCATCGACAAAATCCCAAACGATCAGCATATAGCCGGGAAATTTCATAGTATTGATGATCTCTATCTCGTTTTCCAGACGATTGCGATATTCTTGGTGTTTTTCCGGCGGGATGATCTTCAGCCGATCTTCGAGACCCTTGCGCGATTCGTGTTTAAACAGTACTTTGTCATTCTCCAGAGAATACTCTATCTCTGCTTCCGGAAGCGTCAGTTTGGATGCTGCTGCGCGCTCCCTGGCAAATTTGAAGTTGGGGGGTGTCGGATTGCCCAGCTTAATCTCAAGATCACATTTATCTACGATCTCTTGCGTATTTTCGATCGCTTCTGGAATATCTGCAAAGATATTTGCCATCTCCTCGGGAGATTTGACATAAAACTCATGCACAGAGTGGCGCAGGCGCGCAGGATCATCATAGAGTTTGTTCATGGCGATACACATAAATGCCTCATGGGCATCTGCATCTTCTTGTTTGGCGTAGTGGGTATCATTGGTCGCGATCAGTTTGATGCCAGTCTCCCGCGAGAGCCGGATAACCTGAGCGTCGATATTGTACTGGTCATCTATGCCATGGCGCATCAACTCAAGATAAAAGTCATCACCGAACATCTCTTTATACTCAAGCGCAATTTTTTTCGCCTCTTCGTATCCTTTGGCTCCAAATTTGCTGTTTCGTTCCGAGAGATTCATATGCCAATTGACCTCGCCCTGCAAACAGGCACTTGAGCAGATCAGCCCTTCACAATACTCACGGAGCAGTTTTTTGTTGATGCGGGGATAATAGTAAAATCCATCAATATAGGCACGCGAACTAAGATACATGAGGTTTTTATACCCCTGCTCGTTTTTGGCATACAGGCACAGATGAAACCGCTGACGCGTCGTTTTGTCACCGATCTCTTCAAAGTTATGCAGATAACACTCCATGCCTATGATCGGCTTGATCCCCTCTTTGCGCATGGTGGTATAAAAATCTATCGCCCCAAACAGATTGCCATGGTCTGTCATCGCCACCGAATCCATGCCAAGCTCTTTGATCTTCTTCGCCAACTCCTTTATCTTGTTGGCGCCGTCAAGCAGGGAGTATTCGGTATGCAGATGAAGATGGGTAAATTTGGGCTGAGACATAAAGCTCCTTTGCGGTTTCACTAATCTTGACTAATAGCTTTTAAGCTCACGATACAAACTGTCCCGTTCGATCGGTTCAAATCCGCTGTTTTTGATCAGTCCTACAAACTCATCAAGTTTGAGTCCATGACTGCTTGCAGCGCCGGCTGCGGACTGGATCGACTCTTTTTCGATCGTACCGTCAAGATCATCGGCTCCAAACTCCTGTGCGATCAATGCCAGACCCACTGTAGAGGTCGCCCAGTAAGCTTTGATATGCGGGATATTGTCCAGCAAAATCCGGCATATCGCATATGTTTTGAGGATCTCCTGCCCGGTCAAGAACTCTTTGACTTTGAGGAAGTTATTGTCGCGCTGATAGACCAGCGGTATAAAAGCATTGAATCCGCCTGTTTCATCCTGGAGATCGCGCAGACGGATCATATGGTCGATACGATGAGCACGCTCTTCGATATGCCCAAACAGCATCGTTGCATTGCTCATGCGGCCGCGCTGATGCCATTTGCGGTGGATATCCAGCCACCCCTCTGAGGTCACCTTGCCTTTGCAGATAAAATCGCGCACCTGCTCATCAAATATCTCAGCCCCGCCGCCTGGCATCGAGTCAACTCCGCTATTTATCATCATATCCAAAACCTCATCATGGCTCATCCGGTACTCCTCTGAGAGAAAATTGACTTCAGCGGCAGTCAGCGCTTTGATATGAAGATCGGGGCAGGCTTCTTTGATCTTACGAAATGCTCCCATGTACCATTCCAAGCCGACTTCCGGGTTGTGCGCAGAGACGATGTGCACCTCTTTGGCGCCGTGCTCATATGAATTTTTGGCAATATTTAGAATCTCTTCATGGCTCAAGGTGTATTGGCTGGGGTTTTTCCTGCTTGCAGAATAGGCGCAAAATTTGCAGATATCTTTGCAGATATTAGTGGGGTTGATGTGGCGGTTGATATTGAAATAGCTTTTTGTGCCGTACCTGCTCTTTCTGATGGCATCCGCCAGAGCGCCAAGAGTGTAGAGGTCAAGGTCATAAAGTGCAACGCCCTCTTGACGGTTGAGTCGTTCTTTGTTTTTGACCTTTTGGGTCAAAGCGCTCTTGTCTATCATTCTGCTCATTTTTCGGCTGCTCTTTTTTGATTTTTTGGTATTATAGCAAAAAACCTAAAGAGCAAAGATGGATTCCATAAGAGAAAAGATTGACGAGCTGCTCCACCAAGATGCCGATGATTTCGTCATCGCAAAAATCCTTAAATCCGATATTCAAGCTTATTTTACTACACTTGATGAGAGTTTTGAGAACTCAGGCGGCAAAGATTTTCTGGTCAAGCACACCCGCAAGATCGACTCTATGCTCAAACTTATTTTTGCAATTGCCGCAAGAAGAATGTTCGAAGCATACCAGCCGATGAAAAACACGCTTCCACTGGTATTGGTTGCGCTGGGAAGCTATGGACGAGAAGAGCTCTGCGTACATTCCGATATAGATCTGATGATCGTTTATAAGGATATTCCCGGCTATAATCTCAAGGAGATTATCGAAAAAATCCTCTATCTGCTCTGGGACAGCGGATTGAAATTGGGACACCGCGTACATAATATCAATGAACTCTTGGATGTTTCCAGAAGTGACAACACCATCAAAACAGCGATGATAGAATCACGATATATCGAAGGGTCATCATTTTTATGGACATGGACGCAAAATGCTCTCAATGCCATCAGGCACGATGATATCGAGACATTTATAAGTCTCAAGCTCACAGAGCAGGATCAGATGCATATCAAGTTTCCTTTTACGATGCAGCCCAATCTCAAAGAGGGGGTTGGAGGCCTGAGAGACGCCAATCTTGTTTACTGGATCGGAAAAGCGCGATACAATATCGACCGCATCAACGACCTTCCGGAAACGCTGATCGACGAGCATGCCTACAGAGAGTTTCGCATAGCTTTGGAGTTTATTTTTCGTGTCCGTTCCGCTTTGCATCTGGTAACTGGCAAAAAAGAGGATATTCTCCATCTCGATCTCATCCCGTCAGTTGCGCACTATCTTGGCTATAGAGATGATAGAATTTCACATGTCAAATTCGCCGGCAAGGTTTTCTCTTGTCTTAAAATCATACAGCTCTATACCACTATCTGGGCAGACCTGCTGTGCGCCGACTATCCGTTGCATCAAACCAAAAACGAAGGCTTACTGCCTCCTGTGGCAGAGAAAGAACCGCATAGCCTTTTGGATCTGCTAAAACTCCTCGATCACTATGCAAGCGATGAATATCGCGTATCGCCGGCTTTGCTCTGTCAATTGCTCGAGGCACCAAAACCGGCGAGGCTCACCAATAAATATACTCATGTCATTCGTGATATTTTTCGTCAAAAGCACGCCCACAGCGCCCTTAATGCCATTTGGGAAGCACGCCTGCTCTCATTCGTCATCCCGTCAGTCAATAAGGTGATCGACCTTCCACAGTTTGACGGATACCACGAATACCCTGTCGATGCCCATCTGCTACAGTGCCTATACTGTCTTGAACACATCAAGGACGAAGCAATCAAAACTATTTTTGACGCGCTTGAAGCACCTGAAAAGGAGATGCTGAAAATTGTCACCTTTATGCACGATGCAGGCAAAGGACGCATCAAGAGCCACTCTTTGGTAGGCGCATCGCTTTTTAAGGCATTTGCCAAAAAACTAGGGCTAAGCGAGGCATTGATTGAAGATGGGGCTACCTTGATCCAATACCACACACTGATGAGCAATGTTGCACAAAGAGAAGATCTTTATAGCGAAAAAACCATACTCGAATTTGCGTCTCATTTTAAAACTAAAAAGATGATCGATATGATCTATATTCTCACTTATGCCGATCTCAATGGAGTGGGAGATCGTGTATATAACTCATTTAATGCCAGCTTGATTCAGACTTTATACACCCAATCGCTTGAAGCGCTCGAACATGGCAGTATGCTAGACGAAACGGCAAAGCGCGTAGAAAAAGAGGAGCATCTCAAGCGCACAGAACAGTTCAAAACACTGCCTAGTACTACACAAAAAATGATCCTCTCTATCCCTTCAAATCTTATGTTTCTGAGATATCGTCCAGAACAGATTATCCGGATTGCAACCGAAGGATTACAGACCAAACAGTTCATCTACAAGATCAGCAACAGCCCTTTTTTGACTATTGAATTGACCCGAAAGGAGGACTTCCAGATCGGATATATGCTATCCAAACTCTCCCGCCTCAATCTAGTCAATATGGACATTTGCAAACTCTCAAATGATCTTAAATACTTTAAATTTGACTTCAGCGAACCGGTTGAAGATGATGAGATACCATTCATCAAGACCTTGATCCATGAGTCGTTCGGATCCAAGAAAACACCCAATCTTTCAGTACCGGTCATCACCGAGAAAGAGATCAAAATAGACCGAAACCATTCCAAAAACTATGCAAAAATGGAACTCAACACAAAGGATCAAAAAGGGCTGATTGCCCATCTGATGATCATTTTTGATGAACTGGGAGTTGATATCGCAACCGCCAAGATCCATACACACAAAAATCGCGCCCGCGACCTCTTCCTCATCGAAAAAAACAGGAACTTTTGCCAAAATATCGGTACAATTATCAAAAAATTGGCTTCAAAGGTATAAATATGTGCGGTATAGTTGGATATTTGGGCAAAAGGGAGAAAAAAGAGCTGCTTCTAGACGGTCTGCAGGAGCTTGAGTACAGAGGCTATGATTCGGCCGGTATAGCCATCATAGAAGACGATCAGCTCAACAACTTCAAAGCCGTCGGCAAACTGGCGAACCTTCGGGAAAAGACCAAAGATTTCCACTCAGAAGGCTTCGGTATCTCGATCGGCCATACGCGCTGGGCGACACACGGCAAACCTACCGAGCTCAATGCCCACCCTCATCTAGGTCAGTATAGCTATGTGGTACACAACGGCATCATTGAAAACTATCAAGATCTCAAAGCCGAGCTTCAAAACGACGGGATCAGCTTTTTGAGTCAAACCGATACCGAAACGATCGTCCATCTTTTCGAAAAATACAACAAAATTTCATCAACTCCCTTTGAAGCCTTTGCCAAAACGATAGAACGGCTACACGGCGCATTCGCTACGCTATTGATCACCGAAGCGGCTCCGGATACGATCTTTTTCGCCAAAAACGGATCGCCGATGCTGATCGGATTTGACGCGGACGAAGTATATTTCGCCTCTTCTGACACCCCCATCATCGGCAAAGCGACACAAGTCTATTATCTTGAAGACGGCGAATACGGCTACGCCAAAAGCGGGGAAGTCAAACTCTTCGACGCCAAAGGCGCGCGCGCAATCCAAAAACAGCCGCTCGCCACAGACAAAGCCATGGCGCAAAAAGACGGCTACCGCTTCTTTATGGAAAAAGAGATTTACGAGCAAAGCAGCGTGATCAGTGACACAATGATCGGACGCGTGAGAGACAAGGAGATCTATTTTGAAGAGCTTGACTCTGCCTTTTTTGAAGGGATCAATGCCATCAAAATCTGCGCTTGCGGCACCAGCTACCATGCGGCATTGACCTCCGGCTATCTGTTCGAACGGCTTGCCAAGATCAGATGTGATGTCGAGATCGCCAGTGAATTTCGCTATAAAGAACCTCTGCTTGATCCGTCAACTCTTTTTGTAACGATCTCACAAAGCGGAGAAACTGCCGATACGCTTGAGGCCTTGAAGATGGCAAAAAGAGCAGGGCTAAAAAGCCTTTCTATCTGCAATGTGGACAACTCATCAATCGTCAGAGAGAGCGATGCAGTCATATTGACAAGAGCCGGTATTGAAAAGGGGGTAGCGAGCACCAAAGCATTTGCTACTCAAGCGATGGTTCTTTGGATGCTCAGCGTCTATTTGGCTCAAAAAAGACAAACTATGTCCGATGAGGCTAAAGCTATCGAGATCACCGCTATGCTTCAGACACCAAAATCCCTATTGGTCACCGAGGAGCTTCACGGCAAACTGCACAGGCTCTCCAAGCGCTATCTGCATGGACACGGTTTCTTCTTTATCGGCAGGGATATCTTCTATCCATTGGCGCTTGAAGGTGCGCTCAAACTCAAAGAGATCTCATACCTTCATGCCGAAGGATATCCTGCCGGAGAGATGAAACATGGTCCCATCGCCCTTGCGGACAGTAAACTGTTCACTATCGCCCTGATGCCAAAAACCGTCCATTACGACAAGATTAAAAGCAATGTCGAAGAGCTGAGCGCACGGGATGCCACAATTTTGGCTATCTCTCCGGAGCCTTTCACTCTTGCTGATGATTTTATCCAGACAATTTATGCCAGCCATCCTATGCTTGAGTTTTTTGAGATGATGGTGGTCACACAGATTTTGGCGCTTGAGATCGCGGTAAGACTTGGCAATGATGTCGATATGCCAAGAAACTTAGCCAAAAGCGTCACTGTAGAATAAGCAAATCTAAAACTTTTAGACAACGGGGTAATTTTAGTTTAATGATAAAAAAAGTATCCAGAAGAATATATAGCGACTATCTGATGCCATCAAGGCTTGAAGAGTATGAACGCGTAATTGTGGAGGCGAAAATAAACGGATACGAGCACTATAGTATTCGTGATTTGGTTGAAAGTTTAGAACGAAATGAGATGATACCGCAGAAGATATTTGTGCATCGGCATGATATCGACACAGATGTCAAAACCGCCAGAATGATGTTCGAGATAGAAAAGAAACACGGCATTAGATCAAGTTCTTATTTCCGGCTCTCCACACTTGATTTTGAACTTATGAAAGAGATCGAAGAGTTTGGCAGCGAGGCGAGTTATCATTTTGAAGAGATCGCCACATACGCCAAACGAAAACATATCAAAAACGCTACACAAGTCCGCAAACATTTTGCCGCCATACAAGATGATTTTCTGGACAATCTAAAAATGATCGAAGAAAAACTTGGCAGCAAGATCGTTACAGTCGCCAGCCATGGTGATTTTGCCAACAGAAAACTAAAAATCATCAATCATGAGCTGCTCGATGATATGTCATTTCGCCAACGATGCGGTTTGAAGTGTGAATGCTACGATGAATATCTGATGAAAAATTTTGACTCGAGAATCAGTGACAAGCCCTATCCGGTCTATTATGCCCCCGAGTCTGTGTTTGATGCGATTACACAAGGCAAGAAACATATTTATTTCTTGACACATCCGAAGCAGTGGAAGACAAGCGCTATTGATACTACAAAAGAAAGTATTGCAAGGCTAGCCGAATCGGTTCGCTGGTAGTCAGGTCTCTACTCCTCCGTTTTGAGCTCCATTAGCTCTTCAAGCAGAGCCTCTACCTCTTCGTCATCGATCTCGTCTCGTGAGAGTTCATCCAATATTGAAAAACACTCCGTCCTCATCTCCCTAAGCTCTTCAAGCTCCTCTTTTTGCTCTTGACTTGCACTCCCGGAATCATCTATGGCTTCAAACATTTCATCGATCGCGATCTCCAGATCAGGGATGATCTCAAGCTCCAACAGATTTTGAAGTTTTTGTTTATTTGTCATAATTTTCCTTTTTTTGGATTATATCAATTTTTTTACAAAAGATGTCCCAATTTATCTTTTTTTGTCTTGAGATAGTCGGCATTATATGGATTTTCGACGATCTTGATAGGAAGCCGTTCGACGATCTCAACCTCTTTGAGGCTCTCTATCTTTTTTGGATTGTTGGTCAGCAGTCTGATCTTTGAGAGTCCGAAATGACGAAGTATAAATTCGACGATCCCATAAGTTCGTTCATCTGCCGAGAAACCAAGCTGATGGTTCGCGTCCACCGTATTGTACCCTTTGTCTTGGAGCGCATAAGCATTGACTTTATTCAGAAGTCCGATATTGCGCCCCTCTTGGCGATGATAGATCACCATCCCGCCCTCTTTGGAGATCATTTGAAGTGCAAATTGAAGCTGTTCGCCGCAATCACACTTGACAGACCCCAGAGCATCTCCGGTCAAACATTCTGAATGCACCCGAACAATAGGAGTTTCGGGAAGCACATCGGTAAAAACTGCCAAATGCTCCTTGTCGCCCTCTTTAAAAGCCTGGATACGAAATGTCCCGTATTTGGTCGGCAACGATGCTGTTTCTGATATCTTGATGTTTTTCATAGATGAATTATACTTTATGGCGCCTGCAATACCCCTAAAAGAGGTGAGACCTTAGCTGCATTACTATATAATAGGCCTTAAGATTACAATCCAAAGGTTCTGACCATGTTTGCCCGTTTTAGACGAAAAAGAATAAACCCGATACTCAGAGAGATGCTCCAGGAAACCCATCTGAGAGTGGATGATATGATCTATCCGCTGTTTGCGCGCCGCGGAACAGGTATCAAAAAAGAGATCGTATCCATGCCTGGAGTCTATCAGATGAGTATAGATGAGATTGTCAAAGAGTGCGTCGAGCTGAAAAAGCTTGGTCTATACTCTGTCATACTGTTTGGCATACCCGATATCAAAGACTCAATAGGCTCTGATGCGCTCTGTGAGCATGGCATCATTGCAGACACCATCAGAGCGGTCAAAAATGCACATCCTGATATGTTTGTAGTGACAGACTTGTGTTTTTGCGAATATACAGACCATGGACATTGCGGCGTGCTTGACCCTGTACTTCACACCGTCAACAATGACATCACCTTGGACAATCTCGGACTGCAAGCCGTGATTCATGCACGCTCTGGCGCAGATATGATCGCCCCAAGCGGCATGATGGACGGTATGATCACGGCTATCAGAGGAGCGCTTGACGCGGCAGGCTTTGACAATCTGCCTATCATGAGCTACTCAAGCAAGTTTGCCTCAGCCTACTATGGGCCGTTCCGTGATGTAGCCGAATCAGCCCCAAGCTTCGGAGACCGCAGAAGCTACCAGATGAATCCTGCCAACCGCAGAGAGGCCATCATGGAGAGCCTTGAGGATGAAAAAGAGGGAGCCGATATCCTCATGGTCAAACCTGCCCTCGCCTATCTGGATATCATCAGGGATATCAAAGAGCGTTCAGATCTGCCTTTGGCATGCTATAATGTATCCGGAGAGTATGCGATGCTCAAAGCGGCGGCAAAAGCTGGCGTGATAGACTACGACAGAGTCATGATGGAGACGCTTTTGGCATTCAAACGCGCCGGAGCGGACATCATCATCACCTATCATGCCAAAGAAGCAGCAGAAATTTTGAATAACAGAGCAAAGATTTAGCCAAATCTGCCTTATCTCTTTGCCTGCAACAACATCTTGTATTTCAAGAAGAGAGCCAGTGAAGAAAAAGTACCATACCAAACACTTATCAATGCCTTTCTGAGAAAAGAGATACAAACAATTGGATAATATTTCCTGTCGTAGTGTCTTTTGTTGTGCTTTTGTACATTGCTAAGTGAGTTCATCTCTTGTTTTGTTCTTGAAGTGAGTTCTTTGGTAAATCTTTTTAGACTGCACCTGTCTGGTGATAGGGCAAAAGCCCCATGTGATGCGTTTTTTGATTGTTTGTTTTTTCATTGTGGATTCCTATGATAGTTTATGTAATGATACAAACAATCAGTGTCATCCAATGCACCCCTTTAGGGAAGGCAATGAAAGAACACAAAGACTATTTATTGAAGAATTGGCAAAAAATGCTGGATATGAACTTAATCTTTCAAATGTAAGTCAAAGTGTTATGATACAAGCGTCAATACAAGGAGTTAAAGGAAATATAAAAGGTTATGAGAACATCATAAAAGTGTATTTAAAAAATCAATCAATAAAAATCAAAAGTGAACTAGAGCCTCCTTCTGAGAAACATAACAATAATATGCACCCTTCACCCTCTATTGATCCTTTTAAAAAGCCTTGGGAGCGATAGAAGATTTGTCAAGATGAAAAAGAAAATTGCTATCGAGTATAACAAGGAAACATCTAAAATAACCCTCAATACCTACGATGATGGCTTCTTTCTCTTCGAAATAGATATATCCCCGATGCTGTCCTCACTCTAGCCCTTGAAAAGCTATATGATGACTATAACTTAGATCAAGGCGATGAGCTACATATCACGAAAAAGAAAAGCTTGGGAAATATAACGAAGATTGAGTTGAAAAAGTAAGGATTTTTTAAAAACTTGGTTTTGTGCGTTTGCTACATAATATCGGAATTAAAGAGGTCTTATGCTGAAAACAAAATCCTCGTTTTAGTCTTGGAGCCGAACGGAATCAATAATTTTTACAAAAATATCCATTCTTTTGAGTTTGATGGGAAAACTGTTGAATTGGAAAAAACCGTTGTTTTGCTTAATATAAAAAAGGAAAATGTTTACAAACGGCTTGACGAACTTGTTGATATAAGCACAACCCCTCTACTGTATGAAAAAGAAAAAAATCGAATAGAAAGAGGTAGGCTTCGTGAACTTATTGAGGAGCTTAAAATTGATGGGTATGCAAATGTTATAAGGGATAGATATTTTACAGAAGGATATGTGAAAGACATAGTTAATGCTATTCCCCTTTTGGTGTCTTTTGAGAATTCCAAGAAAAGAGAGATGAATCGCCTTTTAGGCACTAATAAGCCTAACTCCAAGATATTATTTTGAACTTTTATAGAAAAAACGATATTTTATCATAATTAACTAAATATAGTGCTATATAACTATAATAAGTTATATTATCTTGACTTTTATTAACAATATTTGCTATAATAAATAAAATTATAGAAAGAGTTTAGATGGAATGGAACAGCAAAGCCAAGAGACTTATTAAGTCAGAGTTAGCTAAAAGAGAAATTGATTATGTAAAGTTGGCTAAACTGATGAATGATATTGGGGTTGAGGAAAAACAAGTCAATATAGCCAATAAGATAAATCGTGGAACATTTAGTTTTGGTTTCGCTTTGCAGGTTTTTAAGGCTATTGGTGTTGAAAATTTAAACATAAAGGATATAACATGAGTATTCTTGAGCGAATAAATCAAAGAAGGGAAGAGAAAGAAAACCAACTTCTTAAAAACCCTTTATACACCAAAGAGTATAAGCAGTACTATATTACAGGCACGAGTGCCTTCAATATCCCATATATGGGGACGCAGTGTGATTGGCATCAGATTGATACCCTTAAAGCGGGTAGAGAGGGTAAGTTTGTAATGCATCCGCATGTCATTGTTGGTGCAGAGGATATCTTTGGAGAGTATGGGATATGGGATTGCAGTAAATGGCTAGAAGGAAGGGGTTTTAAAAAAAATAATTATCTTTGTGCAACACCGATTAGAGCCATTCTTGACATACTTTACTATCGGATAGTTATCAAAAAACAGTATCCCCAATCACTTGATGATTTTTGGGACTTTATGTTTGACGAAGTGGACATAAGTGAATTACATCAGAAGTTGGGCGAGCTAGAATTGAATCTTAGCCATAGTGAAGCTGAAATCCTCAGAAGCTGGAGAAATAAAAATGAACTATGACGATAATCAAAAAGAATTACACATTCTTTTTATGAGAGAGATTTTGTTATCCATAAATTCAAGAAATTATCCCACAGTCTTAAAGGGTGGCACAGCTCTTCTTCTTTGTTATGAGTTGGATAGATTTAGTGAAGATATTGACCTCGACTCAGAAAAAAGCTTTAATTTGGAGACCGCAATCAAGGATGCTTCTCGAAAGATAGGCATAACAATTAACAGTATAAACATACCAAAAGATACAGAAACAACAAAGAGATATAAAATTCATTACAATGGGGATATGTATCTAAAAATTGAAACATCACTTAGAAACGAAATAAATGATAATGATGTTTCTGTCATAAATGGAATCAAGGTGTATAATCCAGAAATAATTCTTAGCATGAAGATCTCAGCAATATATGGAGAAAGAGCAAGGACGAAAGCAAGAGATCTTCACGATATTATATTTTTAGCAAAAAAATATATCTCTGTATTCTCGGAGGAACAAATTGGCAACTTCCTGAGATTATCAGGAGATATCGATAAAATACTTTCATTTGAAGATGATTATAGTGAAGACTTTATTCTGAGGGAACAATTTGAAAATGACATTGATGAACTAGAAAAACAAGCACAAAAATTAAAACATTTGAAAGAACAAACGGAAATAAAGTCTATTTTAGAAAAAAATAATAGTGCGCAGACTAAAAAATCTAAAAATGACGACCCTCCACAGAGATTTAAACCATAATGCAAACCTTAGAATAACAGTAGGAACCAGGTGATAATGATAACTCAATTCGGGCTATGATTTCCAAAGCAGTCAAAAGATAGCTCCCGTGAAAATGTCACAGTCAAGCGAGTACGACAAAAACCATCCACAAGGAGGCTTTAGCAAAAATCGCTCAAAGTACCGTTCTTGACTGCCTGATAGCTCTCTTCGCCTACGAGTTTGCGGATGATCTCAAGCCCAAAACATATAGCAGTTCCAAGGCCGCGGGAAGTCATTTCTTTAGTTTATTCTTCTTTCGTGCTTCGAAATTTCTAGCCTTTGCCATCTCAGCGGGCATATCCCTATAAATCTTTTGGCACTCCCTCTCAATAAAAATATTATGCTCATAAACACACAAATAATCATCAATATTGTCACACTCATTCTCTTTCATTTTTTCTTCCATATAGGTCTGGTAAGAAAAATCCAACAATTCTGGAGCTAAAAGTAATGTGTCGGCAAAATCATTTTGAAATTTTATAACAGCCTCTTTCATAGCATAATTAGACTGACCATCATCCACGAGTGCGATATCCCATCTTCTTGTTATTTTTAGTGCGGTTATCAAACTATCTATATTGTAAACATAGCCTGTGGTCTCCAAAAACTTAAGTTCAAGATCCAATAACATATCTTTTAAGCTGATAGGCTCCAACTGTTTAAATAGAAAATATATGTCAAATAAATCTTTTATGGTGTCAGTTCTGTCACATAGCGCTTTTAGTTTGTACAGGAGCATATTGTAATGGTTTTCTATCTTTGGAAAATCTTTATGTGATATAAATGTCAAATCCCCAAGTCTGTCAGCTGTAAAGTTCAATAGCTCTATTTTAATGATTTCATCGCTATCTCCCACATTACAAAATATACGATGTGTGCCATCCTCTGTCTTTATATGTCGAATACTATGTAGATCTTTATTGCCCCCCAAGGCAGTGATAATCTTTCTTGAAAGGCTTGCAAACTCTCCCGTTCCCATTTCATAGGGGATAAAGAAATCAAGATCTTCCGACTCACGGTATTTTTCAGGGAGGAGATAGCATTGAACGGCTGTGCCGCCTGCTAAAAATATCTCGTCTATATTTTGAAGGGTTGTGAGTATAACTTTTTGGTTTTGATAAACCTCATTCCAATTACGCAACATTCAACCCTCCACCTTTATATATATCTACAACATTTTTCCAAAATATAGCTTTCCTCTCTTCAAAAATGTGCTTTATGGTCGGCAAAAGTTTTTCAATAGTTTTGGTAGTGAGAAGCTTTAATATATCTCCGTAAAACAAGTTCTCAAAAAATGGTTTAACAAAGTCAGGATTTCCCTTTTTAACTTCTTTAAGAATATAGGTCGGCTCATAGTTCTTCCCCCAAAAAGCAACCTGTATTTCTTTCACCAGCTTATCTGTAATCTCTATATGCGTAACAGGAAGCAGTTTTAATTGATGCCTTCTAGGATTTTCAATAAAAGATATTTTTTTGAGTAGTACAAAAGCATAATTGGGTACATTTCCGCTTCTTTTCCATCCCGCTACGGTATCATAGGGTATTTCGCTTTTCTCGGCAAACTCTTTTTTTGTCATGCCGTGATATTTTAATGCTTTGTCAAAAAGGTAAGCTTTTTCTTTGTTCATTTTATTTCCAAATATTGTTAATTTAACAATATTATATCATATTTAATTGTATGTTGGCACAAAACTAATTTTTTAAAAAATCCTCACTTTCAAAAAGCCTTAGGAGTGTTAAGCGTTTTTAAAAACATATTTTTGTGCGTTTGCTACATAATATCGTAAATAATGATCTTTTCCGCTTGAGAGATTTTTGATCTTGACTCTTACAAATGCCGCGCCTTTGCCAGGCTTGACAAATCAGGGCATTATACCGGCGAAATCGAGGATAAGATCCTTTCGATTTTTGACATTGATGGGTTCTTTTGCATAGCAGTACTGTTTTGAGAAGTTATCACAGAAAGAAGCAGTGCATCGCGGTTTGAGAGAATGACGATTTTGTTTTTCCTTTTATAAAATGAAAGGTACGAGACAAAAGCTATTCTAGCAAAAATCGCTCAAAGTACCGCTCTTGACTGCCTGATAGCTCTCTTCGCCTACGAGTTTGCGGATGATCTCAAGCGCGAAGCAGATCGCAGTCCCCGGGCCACGGGAAGTCATGACCTGACCATCAATCACAACTTTTTGCTTATCTGTATATCCTTCAGATCTTATCTGCTTTTCAACAGACGGATAGCATGTATAGTTATGGTTTAATACCCCTGCGACATGCAGCGCATAAGGAGCTGCGCATATAGCGCCTATATACTTGTCATTTGCCTTAAACTCTTTTAGCAGAGATTGAACTTTTGAATTTTGGGCAAGTCTATTTGTTCCGCCATGTCCGCCCGGTAGAACTATCATGTCATAATCATCCGATATAACGAAATTAATATCAATTTGACCTTGTATAATAATACCGTTTGCACCCGTTACAAGATCACTCGCAAACTCATCGCCAAGATAGGCTATATCTACATCTATCCCGCCTCTTCTCATTATATCGATAAGATTTACAGCTTCGATCTCCTCAAAACCCTCTGCCAATGGAACAAGAACTTTTGCCATGATTGCCTCGCTTATTTTGCTTTTTCCAGATATACGCCTTCAACCGTATCTACCTTGATCATCTCACCTTCGAGTATATGAAACGGCACCTGTACCACAGCGCCGCTCTCAAGAGTTGCCGGCTTTTTGCCGCCCTGGCTGTCGCCCTTGAAGTTTGGCGGTGTCTCTACGACTTTGAGCACTACAGTTTGCGGAATCTCGACAGAGATCGCCTTGCCGTTGTGAAACAGTATATCCGCTTCCATGCCATCTATCATGAAACTGAATGTGTCTTCACCCACCTGCACTCTAGTCAAACCTATCTGTTCATAAGACGATGTATCCATAAACTGCAAAAACTCTCCGTCATCATAGAGGTACTGCATAGTCTTCTGCTCAAGTGCGGGCACCTCAAATTTATCTCCTGCATGGATTGTCTTTTCGATCACTTTTCCGCTTGAGAGATTTTTGATCTTGACTCTTACAAATGCCGCGCCTTTGCCAGGCTTGACATGCTGAAACTCTATCACCTTAAAGGGAATACTATCTACTTCAAGACGAACACCTTTTTTGATATCACTCATGCCTATTACTGCCATTGTCAACTCCTGTTTTGTTTTGATTTTATTATATTACTTTGTGATCGAAATAGTATCATGTTCCGGGTGCTTTGACGGTTCGAAATCCATCGCTTTGGCATTGTCCATAAGAACCGGCACAAACAAAAGCGAAACCAAAACTGCCGCTACTGTTCCCGAGATAAGCGCCACGCCAAGTCCTCCAAAGATCGGATCACTTGCCAAGAGTGCCGAACCTAGAATGATCGCAACAGCGGTCAACAAGATCGGCTTTGCCCTTGTCGCTGTGGCTATCGCTACAGCATGGCGCTTCTGGATACCGTGATACTTCATCAGTGATTTTGCGAAATCTATCAAAAGCAGTGAATTTCTGGAGCTGATACCCATCAGCGCGATAAATCCTATCAGGGATGTAGCGGTCAAAAAGAAGGTTTCGCTCGTAAAGATATTGGCTGCCCAATGTCCGATAATCACTCCTATCAACGAAAGAAACGATCCCAGCAGGATAATACCGCTAAGCACGAAACTCTTGTAGTAAATCACCAGTAGCAAAAAGATCAAAACCAGCGCAGCGATAAATGCTCCGCCTAGATCTCGGAATGTATCAAGTGTCACCTTCATCTCGCCATCCCATCGGAGCAAAAACTTTTTGCCTGTTTTATTATTTGTCAGATGCAGATCGAACATATAAGTTGACATCCCCGGCTCTTTGGTAACGGTATAATCTTTGGCGAACGACTCTATCATCTGTTTTCTGGCATCAAGCAACGGATAGACTTGAGAGACCATGTCCGTTTCTGCGACTACATTGATCATACGACTTAAGTCTTTGTGCATGATCATCGGTGATGACGGCGCAGCCCTAATACCAACCACTTCACTCATTGAGATCATCATCCCTTCCATATTCATCAGACTCAGTGAAGAGAGTTTGCTTTGCAATGTCTTTAGATTTTGGTCACCCAGCTGCTTGGTCGGACGATCCAAGATCAAAAAGATGTCGATCTGATCTTGAACATCTTTTGAATTTTTGTGCGCGATCACCATCCCCTCAAAGGCTAGATAGAGGATCTTGTTGACTTGATCTACGCCTAGTCCGCTCCGTGCGATCTTCTCTTTGTCAGGGATGAGTTCATATTTGGTATAGCGCTCATCAGCCATCACATCTACATCCACAAGACCTTTGGTCTTTACCAGAATATCAGCCGTCTTCAATGAAATGGTTCTGATCTCCTCAAGATCATCCCCATGCACTTCGACAACGACTGAAGCCATCGTGGGAGGACCTGCAGGCTGTTCGATAAATTTGATCGAAGTGCCCAAGACCAATGCCTCACAACTCTTTTTTACAATCGGGCGCAGTCGTTGTACCATCATAAATGTAGGTTCGTCTCTATCATGTTTGTCTGTCAGATTGACCGCGATCTCTGCAACATTTTCTGTGCGCTTCATACCCGCACCCTTGACCAATCCGGCATAATCCAGCGGGATCCCGTCGGCTAAAAACAGCTCGATATTCATCACCTCTTTCTCTTTTTGCAACAGACCGATCACGCACTCACTGACCTCTTTAGTCTTCTCGATCGAGCTGTCAGTAGGTGTGTCGATATAGACCGAATAGGTATTGTCACTTTTGCCTGGAAGCATTTTGGCAAGTACGATCTCGGCAGGCAACAGCATCACAGAGCCGAAAAATGCCAAAGCTGTTATGACAAGTACCATCTTTTTCTTTTTGGGATCATCTAAGATGGCATAAATAAACTGTTCAAACTTTTTCATTGCCAACCTCCTTATGCCTATCTTGATGATTTGCTTGATGGTGATGTGTTGGCTTTTTAAGCAATTTCAGACTCAGATAAGGCGTAAAGATATAAGCTACAAATAGCGATGCTATCAGCGCTACAGGCACATTTAGAGGGATCGGCTTCATGAATGATCCCATCATGCCGCCTACGAATGCCATCGGCACCATAGTCAAAATGATCGCCAGCGTCGCTACATTGGTCGGCGCGCCTATCTCATCAGTCGCTTCGACCAACAGCTCATCCATACTTCTATCAGCCGTATCATGGGCATGGAGATGGCGATGAATATTTTCGATCACTATAATCGCGGCATCAACCAAAAGTCCCAAGGAAAGTAAAAACGCAAAGAGTGTGATACGGTTGATCGTCTGTCCGGTCATATAAGCGATGAACAAGGTGATCGCCAAAATGGCCGGCACGGTAAAGGTGACGATAAGCGACTCCTTCCAGCCCAGTGCAAAGACCAGCATGATAGCGATGATGATGATAGTAATCATGAGATGGTGCATCAACTCATTGACTGCATCATTGGCGCGATTTCCATAGTTTCTGGTCACTATATAGCCGATACCCTCTTTGGAAAGTTCCTCTTTGAAGCTATCAAGCTTCGCCGATACATCATTGGCCACTATCACGGCATTGGTACCTGCCAGTTTTGCAATCGTCATAGTGATCTGTTTTTTAGGAGAGCTGAACTGAGCCGCTTTTGAATCATCTTTGTGCGTGATATAGGCATCTTGGAAGTTTTGTATATCGATCCCCTCTGTTACTTTGGCTACATCATGCAGATAGATAGGCGAACCCATATACTGAGCAACGATCACATTGCCCACATCTTTGATACTCTCAATGGCATTTTCTACGCCGAAGATCACCAAGTTTTGATCTTTGGTTCTCCCTTTGACATCAGGCACATCTACCGCGACAGTCTGTATCGCCTGCACGATCTGTCCTAATGATAGGTGATAGGCGTTTAGTTTGCCCAGATCAACCTGTATGTTGTATTGTGCTTTGTGAGCGCCCTTGAGAGTAGTTTTGGAGACATTATCTATACGGTTGATATTTTGCTGGATCTCTCTTACGCGATCAAAAAGTTTAATCTCATCGATCTTGGAGCCCTCTTTTGGATAAAAAGCGACGGTTACAATCGGTATATCAATATCGATATCAAAAGGCTTTACCAGCGGCTGCATTGCGCCTTTAGGCAAAATATCCATGTTTTGCATCACTTTGTCATAAAGCTTGAGGTTGGAATCCTCACGATTTTCACCGATATAATACATTACATTGACGATCCCTACATTGTCCATCGCCATACCGTATATATGCTCGATCCCTTTGATCTCTCTTAGCTTTCGCTCAAGGGGGTTTATGATGATATTTTCTATCTCTTTGGGTGAAGCTCCCGGCATAGCAACGACGATAGCTCCTCCGCTGATCGCGATCTGAGGGTCCTCTTCTCTGGGCATTACCTGAAGCGCCAAATAGCCCATGATGAGCAAAAAAGCCCCCAGTACTGCCGTGAGCGGATTGCGAAGGAAGCCTTGAGCAAGCTTGCCTGCATAATCCGTAACTTGGTATTTTTGATTTGAATCCATCATCTCATCCCTTATGGGCGAATAAGAATTTTGGCATACATGCCGGGATAGACGGATTTGTCTTTTGTATCAAGCTTGACTTTGATCCTAAATTTGTGCGTCATAGGATTGGAACTAGGGATGATCGAGCTGATTACTCCTGTTGTTTTGAGCTCCAAAGAGGGGATTTCCACATCGACTTTTTTACCAAGACTAATGATCTTGAGGTCTCCTTCACTGATCTCGGCGGCAATCTTGAGGTCGCTTAGATCTGTCAAAACTACTCCCGGCATTCCGGGGATTGCCATCTCTCCTTCGTTGAGCCTCTTGTCTACGATCACGCCGTCATTTGGCGCCTTGATCTTGAGATATTGATATTGGTTGAGCACTTCATCTCTTTTTGCCAACGCCTGATTGACCTGCTCTTGGGAGATCTTGATCATATCTTTCATATTTTTTGCGCCAAGCTCAAGCTGCTCCAGCTCATATTTGGATACCATATTTTTTTCATACAGTCTTTTGTATCTAGCAAGGTTTAACACTACATTATCATATTGATTGCGGTTCATTTGCAGAGCCAATCTAGCCTGTGAAATCCCCAGCTCTACCTGTCGCTCCGCCGCCTCTATCTCTTTGGAGTCGATCTCGTAGAGCAGCTGTCCTTTTGTGACGATCTCTCCCTCGCTGACTGCCATACTCTTCACAAATCCCATATAACGGCTTGTCATCATCTTTTGGTTGTCCGAGACCACGCTTCCGCTAAGTTCCAGCTCTACGGCGCCGACAGCAGAAGCGAACAGTAGTACGGTGGTTATGATTTTTTTCATATATAATCTCCTGGGTTTAAAATACTATTGAGTTCAAATACTTTTGTATTTCTCTTGTTTGTCACAGTTTGCAGCTGGAGAAGCACCTCTAGCTGCTTTGACTGCTTGATCAGTACATCACTGATCGATACAATACCCTCTTTGTATCGTCCTTGATAGCTTTCAAAGACTCTTGTTGCAAATTTCAACTGTTTTTGGCTGCTGCGGATATCCGAATCTAGGCTCATTATCTCGGTTTTAAGCTGCTTGACTTTGAGCGCTATGCCCTTTTTTGCCCATACAACCTGCTCTTGCACCTGAAGATTTTTGACTCTTGCCTTTTCGAGATTGGCCTTGTCTATACCGCCCTTGAAAATATTGAGATTGACCTGCACGCCGACAGTATAAGAGTCTTTTTGTGTAAACTCATTAAGAAACTCATCATCGGCACTGCCATACTCGCCAAAGCCGCCAACTGTAGGCACAAAATTTGCCGCTTCTGCATTGACCGCCATCTGGCTGATCTTGAGCCCAAGTTCTGCTTTTTTGATATCGATATTATCTCTATATATATCGTCCAAAGCAGTATGCGGCATAGGCGCCATCTCTTCGACGGTTCTGACAGAACTGACCTCTTTGTTGAGCAAAAAAGAGAGGAACTGATACGCCAAGTCTCGATTGAGCGAGGCTTGGTTGTAGAGGCTGTCAGCCTCTGCTCTTCTAGCTTGCACCTCCAGGAGATCGACATCTTTTGCATAACCCTCGTTTTGCATCGAGTTCACGATACTCTCCAGCCTGTCGATATTATCTATTATCTTGCTTAAACTGCCAATGTAGTGGTTGACAAGCGAAATATCATAAAAAGCTTTTTTGACCTGAAAAATTTTTGCATTCACGATTTTGCTTGTATCCATCTTGCTCATAGTGTGAAGCGCCTTGGTAATATTGCCATATTCTGTCAATTTCCCACCTGTATAAAGAGGAATTTTATAGGTAAATTTCGCCTGAAAGTAGTTTCTGTCATCCGGATAATTAAGATCAGTCGGCTCGACTGACAGCATCTGCTCTTGCGCCAAAGGATTTGACATTATTTGCGAAAAAGCATTGAAATCTCCTCCTGATGCCTGCATCACACCTCCGATGCCGCCCAGAAAGTCACTGAAACCAAAATCGCCGAAGTTTGCCTCACGGCTTTGGAGTTTGAAGCCAAACACATTGAGTGCATCATTGGATCTAAGCGCATTGACGGTCAGATCCAGCGTTCCATAGTTCATCCCCTCTACCGCTTGAACCTCATAACTCTTCATCTGCTCTTCAAACCTGGAAATCTTGATCTCGGAGTTATCATGTTTGACCATCTCTACGGCTTGGCTAAGCGATAGATTCTCGATACCTGCACTAAGCGGAAAGACCGCAATCACAGCAATCAATAGATATCTTCTTACCGACATTGGCACCTGCTCCTTCTTTGTATAAAATGTTAGATAAAAATCGTTTCTCAAAAATAGTTAAATTATATAAAAAATAAGATTAAACGATAATTAATGGATAAATGACGAAGAAACAAGCCAATAAAAGCGATAATGCTTCTTTGGTTTTAGATAGAAGCGTGGCTCACGCTGATCGAAGCCTTGAGCGCAGCCAGCTGAGCGATCACCTCTTTGGTGATATGTCCATCCACGCGCACAACAGCCATTGCTTGACCTTTATTGTCGCGTCCAAGGCGGAAATCAGAGATATTGAGACTGTGTTCAGCTATAATATGCCCTACATCACCTATAACGCCTGGGGTATCTTTGTTTCTGAAAAAGATCATATTGCCCTTGGGCTCAACATCCAACACATACTCGTCAATACCGATAATTCGTTGTACATTCTCATCAAATACAGTACCGGAGATCATAATCGTACTCGCCTGCGTGGTAAGCTTGATCTTGATTTTATTATTAAATCCGCTAGTATTCGGCACTACCTCTTTGATGACCTCAATCCCGCGCTCTTGCGCTACAAACTCCGCATTGACATAGTTGATCTGATCTCCGAGAGACTCCGTCAAAACACCGACAGTAGCAAAGGTGCCCAATGATTCACAATAATCGCCTATCTTCCCTTCTGCGGTTACCTTTATCGATTTGATCGCGCTCTTTGTAATTTGCGCACTCAAATATCCCATTTTTTGCATCAGTCCAAGAAACGGTTTCACAAAATTCGGAAGCTCACTCTCTTTGAATGGAAGATTGAGAGCATTAGGGTAAGAGATGCCCCTTCCCGCTTCGATCGCCTGCTCTGCTGCCTGCAAGGAGATATTGTACTGAGACTCAAGAGTATTGGCGCCCAAGTGAGGAGTAACCGTAACATTATTGAGATCTAAAAACGGATGGCTTGTAGCCGGCTCTTTATCGAATACATCGATGCCCGCCATAGCTATTTTTCCACTTTTTAGCCCCTCTAGCAGCGCCTCCTCATTGTAAAGTCCCCCGCGCGCGCAGTTGATCAAGGTAACGCCGTCTTTCATCTTGGCAATCTCATCTCTGCCAATCATATTGATAGTCTCGTCTGTTTTTGGCGTATGGATCGTGATAATGTCACAAGCTAAAATCTCATCGAAATTCTGAGTATATTTCATATCCAGATTGGTTACTTTGGTTGGATCTATGTAGGGATCATAGGCTATCACATCCATCTCAAACGCTTTTGCCCTGATGCCGACTCTTGAGCCGATGTTGCCAAATCCTATGATACCGAGCTTTTTGTCTTTGAGCTCCGTACCATACCAATTCTCTCTTTTCCAGACACGATCAAGCTTTAGGTTGTTGTGGGCGTATGGAAATCGTCTAGCACATGAGATCATATGAGCCATTGTCAATTCCACTGCCGCGATCGTATTGGCAGTCGGGACATTCATCACTATAATGCCTCTTTTGCTGCATCCGTCTATATCGACATTGTCTACTCCGACACCGGCACGTACGATAGCTTTTATGCCGGTCGCATACTGCAAGAACCTCTCATCAACATCGGTAGAGCTTCTTGTGATCGCTACATCTGCTTTAGGCAAAAACTCTTCGATTAGTCTGCTCTTGGACTCATCGGCGGCATTGATCATCTCAATATCTGACTCCCGAGCCAAAAGATCCAACCCGGAATGGTGAATATGGTCACATACAACAACTGTGATTTTTGACATTAAACGCCTTTGTACTTAAACTTATCTCTTGCTTTTCAATTGGTCTTTCAAAATATCGCCCAAAGTCATGCTGTCATCTTGAGCTAGATTCAACTTATCCATCGCATCTCTCTCTTCTTGACGCTCCAATCTTTTGACAGAAACACGGATCTTGCCGTTTTTGGCATCTATAAAGCTGATAACACCTTTGATCTCTTGAGCGTTGCTGATCTCTTCAGCTTTGAGAGGATGAAGGTCTTCAGTTCTTATTAGAGCATCTACGCCCTCTTCAAGCGCCACAAAAACGCCAAAATCTTTGATATCTTTGACCTTGCCGGTGACGATATCGCCTATTTTATGCTTGGCTACGAAAGTACTTACAGGAGAGCTTTCGAGTGCTTTTCTGCTTAGAGAAACCTTTCCTGCATCTTTATCCACCTTGATGATCTTTACCTCTATCTCATCGCCGACTTTCAAAAGATTTTTGGCATTTTGACTCTTGTCCCATGAAACCTCCTGGTTATGCAACAATCCTTCAACAATGCCGATCTTGACAAATGCACCAAAATCTGTAATAGAAGAAACTGTACCTTTGACAACCTCTCCAGCCTTATGAGCCGAAATAAACTGATCGATCGGCTGCGGTAAAAGGTTTTTGAGGCTTACTCTGAGCCTTCTGCCCTCTTTGTCTATCTCAATCACTTCTACATTGATCTCATCACCTATTGTGAGGTAATCTTTGGGATGTTTGACATTCTTGTCCCATGAAACCTCTGATACATGCAAAAACGCCTCAAGCTCCTCTCCCAGATCGACAAACACACCATACGGCTCAATATTACTCACAACCGCCTTGACAGAATCGCCCACGCCGATGATGTTATCGATCTGCTTCCATGGATCAGGATTGGCATCTTTGATCGAAAGAGAAAGATGTCCTCGCTTTTTATCATATTCAAGCGCGATCACATTGACGGTATCGCCATCGCTGAAATATTTTGAAGGGTTGATAGGACCCTTGTGAGAGATTTGCGAATAGTGCACCAATCCGTCGATACCGCCGACATCGACAAACATACCATAGCTTGTGATCTTTTTGATAACTCCCTGGACTATCTCCTTGCTCTCCAAAAGCTTGTCAACGATCTCTTGAACCTTGCCTCTTTCGCGCTCGATAAGCTCTTTGCGAGATACAACAATAGAACTTTTTTCAGGATCTACTTTGACGATCAGCGCTTTGACTTTTTTGCCTACAGGATCAACTTTGTCGCTAAGATAAGAGAGTGTTTTGGGCATGAAAAACTCTAACCCGTCGCACTCGACGACATAACCGCCTTTATTTTTCTTGGTAACGACACCGTCGATAATATACTCTTGCTCTTCATCATACTCTTTGATAAAAGTATTGAGTGCAGCTCTTTTTTTCGCCATATCGTAAGAGATGAGGGGTCTGCCGTTTTTATTGCCTGTCACAACCACTTCGATTTTATCGCCCACTTTAAAAGCAAGCTGACCATCCTCATCTTTGAGTTGTTCCAGCGAAAGAAGCGCCTCATTTTTTCTTCCGATATCAACGATAGCATCACTCTCATTGATTTTGACAATTACACCTTCAACTAACTCATTTTTAGAATCTGATTTTCTAAACGACTCCTCAAGCATCGCCCCAAAATCAACATCTTCTATTTCGATATCTTCGAACTTCATCCGCCACATCCTTATGTTAAACCAATTTTGTCGTAATTATACACTTTTAAGATTAAAGGTCGCCTCTAAAGGGCATCTCTAAAAACCCCTTAATGGATATAGAAGCCTAAATTTTGGATAAAT
>DYNJ01000068.1 GCA_020721085.1 Sulfurovum sp.
TGCCCATCGTTTCTCGTTATTTCTTGGAAACCGTATGTTTTTAAATTTCCGAATACAATATCACCTTCATATAAATACACGCCTGAATAATGCTCAGCAGCAACATACCAGCCATCAGTAGTTTCTATAATCGCATTTCCTGTACCACAAACAGCTTCTTTCACAACCTCACCTTTGTCGGCAAAGGCTGGAACTGAAAGACCCACTAAAAATATAATCATTATAATTCTTTTCATACTTCCTCTTTTAGCGCATAACTATATTATTCATAATACAAATGGTACTAATTTGTTGCTTAAGGTTGTATAAAACATAATAAATTTACAATTAAACTCTGATATCTAGATACTCTATATATTTTATAAAGATTATCTAGATATCTCTTGATAAATATCAAGGATATATATGCCGCAAGAAAAAAAGCTTCTTGATATTGTACGGGAAAACTATGTATCAAACACTATAGTCATCAAGCCGAAAAAACATATATCGGATGGATCAAAAGATATATTTAGGGTTAATTGAGAGTATTTCATATTGTTTAAATTGGCGAATGGTATAATGTGCAAAAATATTTGAGGAGTCATATTTGGGCAGCGCTATCGAATTGGTTGACAGACAGACATTGCTTGCCGTATTTACAGTCATTTATGTGCTTACTGCAGCATGGTTTTTGTTTCAGGCGCAGCAGCGGCTTACGAAGCGGAAGAACGAACAAAAAGAGATCGTCTCCAAAGGGCTGCTCAGCGGTGCTATCGAGTCCGTAGAGGATATGGTAAATGTCTATAAGGGCATCAACGGTTTGGGCGGGGATGATATCTCATATCAGGCGAGTATCGGAAGATTTCTTCGTGAGTATCTGGCCAAACTTGCCGCTTCGGATGATCTTAGCGCAGAGCAGATCAAAGATCTTAAAGGCAAAGTCAATGAATTTTTGAAAAAAATTGACGAAACCGCTCCTTTCGCAGAACTTCCTGCCGCAGAGAGAAATCTCATGGTTGATATTCAGCGTTTTATAAATGCGCGCGACCAAGCATCAGCATTTAGAAAGCTTGAGGATTTGGCCGGACTCATAGCGGTGAAGCAGGATGAGTTTGAAACGCTCCGGCAGCTTAACAGATGGCTTATCCCCATTGCGGTCATTGGTTTGACTTTGACAGTGATTTTTGGTATCGCATAGTCCCGTTTTGCGATCTTGTTCACCTTCCTTAGATTGCAATAGACAAAATATCTGCCAAGAGGAGGATTTTTATGTATCTTTTGAGGCTTCTCGTGCTTAGTGCGGTGTTGGCGGGATGCGCTTCTGAGCGCTATCTCTCCACCCCGGAAAGCAAGTTTTCTGGCGCACTGGATGTGCGATGGATCGGGAACGACTACTTTTTATTTTTGCCAAACAAAGATGACCCGTTCACACTGCTTAGAGCAAACGGTCAAGCTGTCAGACCGGGACCTATGTATACGGACGGGGGATCTATACCTCGCTTTCTTTGGGGTGTTGAGGGATATTCGCCTTGGGGATATGCTCCTGCATACATTGTCCATGACTGGCTTTTTGAGGTCCGGCACTGCGGATACGAACCAGACAATAAGTATACCTTTGACGATTCGGTGGCGGTGATGGCGGAAAGTCTGAAAGCGGTCATGGAACATAGTCCTGAGGTACGCAGCTACTTCGTATTTGATTCTGTCGTCTCGGCAGTGAGCTCTCCTATCGCAAAGCGCCTTTGGGAAAACGGTTCATGCCAACAGCCCCCGTTTGATATCAAGGCGGCAACCAGGGGCGATTTGCCCGGAGAGCTGCTTATGACTATCAGATTCAAATAGGCTGGTTTGCATCCCCTCAAACTGATCATGATGCAAATAAAAAAATCGATAAGGAATAAAAAATGTCAAAAGTCTTGAGAGAAATCTATGGAACAGGAATCATTTTTTTCTACTACACAAAGTATTTTATTTTGATAGGATGGCCTTTGCTTTACTTTGGACTTGAGTATAAGCGCAATGTCATTATGGATATCCTTTGGGTCTTCTGTGCTGCACTATCCATCAAAGATATTTTTCTTGCATGGTACAAATCCAAAAAACGAGATAGTTGAATCTTTGGTTTCAATGTTAAGAATAAAGAGACACCCTTCATATCAATTTTAATAAATACATATTCTTCGAGGCAGGCAGATAAACTGTCGCACTATCATTTGCAAGCTGTTTGATCACTCTTGAGGCGGCCTCAGCCAAAGCAATGATTTATCCTAAACACCCTATAATCTTCCAATGGAACATGTATCATTTGACAGTTTGCTGATGGCTTTTATGCTTACGCTGTTTGCCGGGTTATCCACCGCTATAGGTGCGGGATTGGCATTTTTTGCCAAAGGCAAAAGCACTGTTTTTTTATCGATCGGACTTGGCTTTTCGGCGGGCGTGATGATCTATGTCTCCTTTATGGAGATACTTGGCAAATCCAAAGATGCTTTTTCTCAGTTGTATGAGAGTCGACTCTTGGGCGAATCTCTGGCGATTGCAGCTTTTTTTGGCGGTATAGCTCTAAGCGCATTGATAGACTATCTTATCCCCGAGGATGTCAATCCCCATGAGATGAAAAGCGACAGAGAACTTCTGGAGCTCAAGCCGCAAGAAACAGGACTTCTCTACAAAAGCTCCGATCTGAAAAGAACTGGCATCTTTACTGCTCTAGCTATCGGGATACACAACTTTCCTGAAGGCTTTGCCACTTTCATGTCTGCACTGGACAACTTCACGATCGGTGCAACCATCGCTTTCGCGATAGCTATTCACAATATACCTGAAGGCATGGCTGTATCTTTGCCTATCTATCATGCGACAGGAGACAAAAAAACTGCATTTTGGTATGCGGCCCTCTCCGGTCTGGCCGAGCCTGCGGGGGCTGTCATCGGATTTTTCCTGCTTTTTCCCTTTTTGGGCGTAGCGACAATGGGGATGACTTTCGGCATTGTAGCGGGGATCATGATCTACATCTCTTTTGACGAGCTGCTGCCTGCTGCCAGGATTTACGGCAATGCGCACACCACGATAGGCGGCATCACGCTTGGGATGCTTGTCATGGCTTTGAGTTTGATCGCTTTTAAGGCGGTGTGAGCCGGCATTTTACATCTTTGCAACCCAGGGAGTTTCAGCCGTTACAAACAAAACTGCTCTTGACTCTTTTTGGGATCGGGCGTAAGCCGGATGAGCGCGAAGTATATCGCGATGCACTCTAGCATGCAGAACTTGCATTTTGGCGATTTTTGCTCGTATCTCTTTCGAGTTTGATCGCCTTAAAGGCTCTGGAGTTGAAGTTTGTCAAAACTTCATGGAGGGGATATACAATCACTCTTTGAGTCGGACGATGTCGGCACCCAGTTGCGCGAGTTTGCCTTCGAGATTGTCATAGCCCCTGTCAAGGTGATAGATACGATGTACATTTGTGGTACCGTTGGCGACCAATCCGGCAAGGACAAGTGCAGAACTTGCCCGAAGATCAGTCGCCATCACATCGGCGCCGTAGAGCTCTTGGACAGGATGCACGGCGGCAATATTGCCCTTAAGCCAGATATCGGCGCCCAAGCGGTTAAGTTCGCTTACATGCATGAAACGGTTTTCAAAAAGCCGCTCTTCTATCAGAGATTCTCCGTTTGCGATCACGGCAACCGCCATGAATTGTGCCTGCATGTCAGTCGGAAATCCAGGATATTCCATCGTGATCAACGAAACCGGCTTGATCGTCTCGGTCGGATAGATGGTGATCTCATCTTTTTTAATATCAAAGCTGCAACCCATACTTTCAAGCTTGCTGATCGAAGTTCTGATATGCTCAGCATTGACCTTGTCGAGTGTGATCGAAGATTTGGTGATCGCTGCGGCGCATAGATAAGTTCCTGCTTCGATACGATCCGGGATGACGGTAGTGTCTTTGAATTTCAAAGGCTTGCGGTCAGTTCCGTGTATGATCAAGGTATCTGTACCCACCCCCTCCATCTCTACGCCGGCATCACGGATCATTTCGCAAAGCTGGACTACTTCCGGCTCTTTTGCCGCGTTGATGATAGTGGTCACGCCTTTGGCGAGGGCTGCCGCCATCACGATATTTTCTGTCCCGCCGACTGTGACTTTGTCGAAGATGATCTTGGCTCCGTGCAGTCCATCGGGCGCCTCCGCGTGCACATATCCGCCTTTGATCTCGATGTGCGCACCCATGGCTTCAAGGGCTTTTAGATGCAGGTCGATAGGTCGCTGACCGATGGCGCAGCCTCCCGGCAGGCTCACCTCGCACTCCCCAAAACGCGCCAGCAAAGGACCAAGCACCAAGATTGAAGCCCTCATTTGCGAGACGATAGTATAGACGGCTTTTGTGGAGTTGATAGAAGCATTGTTGATCTTGGCAACAGTATTGTCATGCTCCACCTCCCCGCCAAGCATTTTGAGAAGCTTGAGCAAGGTACGGATATCTACTACATTGGGAAGGTTGGTGAGGGTAGCCTCTTTGTCGCTAAGCAGTGTAGCGGCAATGATCGGAAGAGCAGCGTTTTTTGAACCGCTAATTGTTACATTTCCTTGAAGCTTTGCACCGCCTTTGATCTGTAGATAATCCATAATTTATAACATCCTTTTTTTTATATTGATATCATATCTAAAAGTTAGTTAAGGGCACCTCTAAGGTTAGTTGGATATCTTATTGTGTTTACACAAAGGAGACAATCAATGCACCATCCGTCTAATGCCCGCAGCAGGCACCATTCCCATATTTTTGATGAAGGCAATCCGCTGGCAGAGAGAAATACACTCTGGGCAGTAATATTAACCGCAGTTATGATGGTCATAGAGATCGTTGGCGGATGGGCGTACAACTCCATGGCTCTTATGGCTGACGGTTGGCATATGAGTTCACACACTTTGGCGTTGGGATTGTCACTCATGGCGTATATCGCTGCGCGAAGACTTGCCTCAGATGAACGGTTTGCGTTCGGTACATGGAAGATTGAAGTGCTTGGCGGCTACACAAGTGCGATTTTCCTCCTCGGTATTTCAGGGCTTATGTTTTTCCAGTCTGTAGAGCGGCTGATTTCTCCTGTCTCTATACGCTATGATCATGCGATCGCGATCGCCGCTGTGGGCTTGGCGGTCAATCTCGTCTGTGCATGGCTGCTCAAGGATGGACATTCTCATGATCATCAGCATGAACATCAACACCACAAACACCACCATGATCTCAATCTGAGATCCGCATATATGCATGTTTTGACTGATGCTGCTACATCGGTTCTTGCTATTGTTGCACTTATCGGCGGGAAACTGTGGGGTGCGGATTGGCTCGATCCTGCGATGGGTATCGTAGGCGCTGTGCTGATTGCCGTATGGGTTTATGGATTGATGCGCGACACAGGACGGATTTTGCTGGATGCCGAGATGGATGCACCGGTAGTGGCTGAGATTATTGAAGTCATCGAAGCAAGTTCTGTTAAAGCCGCTATTACTGATTTGCATGTATGGCGTGTCGGAAAAGGGAAATATTCCTGCATCCTCTCTTTGGTGACATCTCAAGATGTAGAGCCCGATTATTTCAAACAACAACTGAGTATTCATGAGGAGCTGGTGCATATCACGGTAGAAGTTAACAAAACCGGACATGAAGTGTAAACCTGTTACGGCAATGTTATCAAACTGTAATCAATTTATAATATAATGGAAAAAAGTAAGAGCGGAGAGATAAATGTTGGATCGTGAATTGTTAGAAAATGCATTAGAAGAGATCAAAACACTCCGTGATGAACTTATCCTTATCGCTCAGGGTATGGATATTGATGTGCCAAATTATCAAAGCCTTTTAAACCTCAAGCAATACAATATAGTACGAGGGAAAAGCCGTACCGAACTTCAAAAAAAACTTGTTATTCTGGGGCTTTCGTCGATGGGAAGATCTTATGCCCATATCGCTGCAACAACCGACGCGATTTATGATCTGCTCAATGCCGCATTGTATCAAAAGCCGGAGAGCATTGAAGTATCTGACAGGTATATCCCGCTCAAGATCCCAGAAGCCGTCAAGATCGCCTCACACAACAGCGCCGCGCTCTTTGGCGGCAAATCGAGCTCAAAGTTCACCATGCAAAAGACATCCATTATGGTCACGCTCCCTTCGGATGCCGCAGAAAATGACGGTCATCTTATCCATCGTTTGGCGGATGCCGGCGTCAATACATTTCGTATCAATACTGCCCACGATGGTCCTGAAACATGGCGCGCGATGGCTGATATCATCAAAAAGATCAATCAAGATCAAGACCAAAAAGAAATGATCAAAATCTTTGTGGATATCGCAGGACCAAAGATTAGAACCGGAGAGATCAGAAAACTTGATCTGCCTATCAAGATAGGAAGCAAAAGATTTGAAAAAGAGGTGTTGTTTGTCACCGGTGATCAGATCTCCCGGGGAGAAAAAGTTGATGAAACTACACAACAGATTTCTCCGGCACAGATAGTAGTAGAGAAGAAGTTTTTTAATTATATCAAGATCGATGATCACATCAAAATCTTCGGTAGCGGCGGTAAAAAAGGGTTTGTCACCATCACACAATTGGGTGAGGGCTATGCAAAAGGCATAATCGAACAAAAGCTTTTGATCGACAAAGACTCTATATGTATGCTAAAAAAATATGCCAGCCCTGTACTAAATGTCGAGAAGCAGTGCGATCCTATCAGGCTTTTTATTGGAGATCATTTGCGTATTACCGAGGATCCGATATTGGGTTCTTCCGCATTTGTTGATGATCAAGATATGGTGATCGATCCCGCAGTGATCAGCTGCAGTCTCAAGGGTCTTGCCACCTTTGTCAATATCAGTGACAAAATCTACATAGATGACGGCAAGATCGGTTTGGTAGTTGTCGACAAAGGCTCCCATGAAGTCACCGCCGAGGTGATACAAGCCAAAGTGAGCGGTACGATACTCAAAGAAGAGAAGGGAATCAATTTTCCTGATTCTCATGTCAAGGCTGCTGCGATTACTGAGCCTGACAAGGAAAATCTGGAAACTGTACTTGATTTTGCCGATAATCTCGGTCTCTCCTTTTGTCAGAGCAGCAAAGATGTGCGCGACCTTCAGACATTTCTGGAGGAGCGCGGCAAAAGCCATATCGGCATCATCGCCAAGATTGAGACCAAACATGCGATCGCCAATATGCCAAAGATCCTTGAGCAGCTTCTTTCGTGTGAAAAAAGCGGGGTGATGATCGCCAGAGGCGACTTGGCTATCGAGGTGGGATTTGAAAATCTGGCATATATCCAAGAGGAACTGCTCGATATATGTGATGCGGCGCATATGCCTGTCATTTGGGCGACACAGGTGCTTGAAAGTCAGATGAAAAGCAATCTTCCGAGCCGTGCAGAGGTCACAGACGCTGCGATGGCAAGCCGTGCGGAATGCGTCATGCTCAACAAAGGCGCATTTGCCGTGCATACCATTGATGTATTGATCCACATCCTCAATGGTATGCATACGCTTTTTAGAAAAAACAGGCAGCTTCTGAACAAACAGACACTTTGGTAGCCTTTATTATTTTCAAGAAGCTATTGCATACAAGAAACATTTTTCTTTTTCCCTCACAAATAGCTATCCACAATTTTCTTTTTAAGACTAGAAACAATTGTAGCCATGTATAGGCTTAGTTTTGGGTATAGATGATTTTCTAAGCACTTCTAAGTTATAGTTACTTTAGTTTTTACAGTGGAGCGTAGATGGATAGGATCAAAATCGGTGTCGTGACGACAAGCGATAGGGCAAGCCAAGGGATATACGAAGATATCTCCGGCAAGGCGATCATAGATACGATGAAAGCGTATTTACTCAATGAGTGTGACTATGAGTATCGATGTATCGCGGATGTGCAAGAGCTCATCGAGAGTACCCTGACAGATTTGGCGCAGACGGGGTGTGACCTTATCGTCACGACAGGAGGAACAGGACCTGCTCCCAGAGATGTGACGACAGAGGCAACCGAAAATGTTTGTCATAAGCTTTTGCCTGGATTTGGAGAGCAGATGAGGGCTGTCAGCCTGCGGCATGTGCCCACAGCTATCCTGTCGCGTCAGACAGCCGGAATCTGCCAAAATTCACTTATTATCAACCTGCCAGGCAAACCAAGTGCGATCAGAGAGTGTTTGGATGCGGTTTTTCCTGCCGTGCCGTACTGTATCGATCTCATAGGCGGAAGATATATGGAAGCCGACGAAAGCGTAATCAGCATATTTAGACCGAAGCAAAAGTGAGGATATGGGATGGATATCATTTTTATAGAAGAGAAGATCAATGAGATCTTTAAAGAGCTTGAAAAAGAGGTGATGGAAGTGTTGAGTGATGTGTCGTTGGACAAAAAAAATACCAATCTCAAAATGAAACCGCTGACTTCAGCCAAGCAAATACTCTCCAATGCCATAGATAGCATCAAGATGGTTGATCGCCTCTCCAGGGAGGAAGAGTAGCAAATTATCTTTTATCGCCATCCTTACTGCGTGTATTTGTCATGCTCAAAGCCAGCCAATCCTCTATGCCACCTCGATACCATTTGATTTTGACCGCAGGATATCCCAGCTTGAGAAGTTCTTTGATCATTGACGGTGACTGCCCGCACCATGCTCCATTGCAAAACAGAGCAATTGTCTTGGCATCTCTGAAATCGTATATTCCGTTTTTCTTTTGGATGCCTAGTCTTTGAAGCGCATTTCGAAACTCATCGGGAAAATTTGTCTCATTTGAAATGGTGTCATGAGGAATATTGACCGCGCTGGGGATAGTGAGATATTCATACCATGATTCGCTTCGAGAATCGACCAGAAGCATATCTTCATTTTTTTGCATCTTCTTGATAAAATCCAACAATTCCAACTCTCCAAATGTTTCGATATCCGGATGAATCTTGAGCGGCTGGATCTGGCCTACGCTTGTCACAAAGACTGATTTGCACTCCTTGGGCACTTTGCTGCCGGCATAACTCCCACTCCATATCATATCGTTACTTATCTCTACCTGTATGCATTTGGGGTCTGTTTCCCGCTCGATTTTGATCGTTTTCCTGCTCCCGTTTGCATCGGCATGGCCGACTATGACACCACTGTATTGCAAACCTATGATATTTGCCCCCATGGCAGAAACGATCCATGCTGTCATCAAAATTAGCTTTTTCAATTGATATCCTTATTTTTATTGCATAATTCGGGATAAATTCTACAATCCCGGTGCTTTCCACATCGAAGTTACTAATCCTCTGTCGACCAATGCCAGCTGCGCAGCATAGACCGCTTGCCACTGGACTCTAATGGCATCATATTTTTCAATATTATCATAATTTGGCTCGATCGTCCGCTCCCAACGAACCAACTCTTTGGAGACTTCATCGATACTTTTGTAGATGCCTGCTCCAATACCTGCCATCATCGCACCTCCTAGAGAAGTCGCCTCTTTGACTACGGGGATTTTGATCGCTTTGCCAGTCACATCTGCAAGGATTTGAGGCCAGAGCGTGCCTTTACTCGCACCGCCGGCGAATGTCAAGCTGTCACTAGAGGTACCGCTAAAGGACGAGATACGCTCCAAATTGATCGCCGAGACGATCGCGGCGTTCTCTTCAAGACTTCTAAACATACTCGCTTTGTTGGTGATCGCCGGATCGAGTG
>DYNJ01000069.1 GCA_020721085.1 Sulfurovum sp.
GCAGCATTCCGGAGATCCAGATCAGCTCCCGTCCTTTTTTGTATGAACTATAGTAAATGCCCGTAAACATGTGGATATAGATGATCAAAAATACGACAGACGCGCCGACGCCGTGGATATGTCTCCACAGCCATCCATAGCCGACTTCGGTCATGATAGTATAGTTGACACTGTCAAATGCTGTATTGACATCCGGTTTGTAGTACATCAATAGGAAGATTCCGCTGACCAGCAGAATCCCGAATGTTGCTGCAAGAACCATTCCCATCGCCCACAAAAAGTTGATATTTTTAGGGATCCAATACTCTGTTGAGAGTACTCTTTTGAGTGTTTCAACCGCGAGACGCTGATCAAGCCACTCATTGATACTGTTTGCTTTTTCAAAATGTGCCATACTCTCTCCCTATACCGTTAGACCAGCATCTAACATTTTTTGAAACTCAGGTCCAGCTTCACCAAGTACCAGCTTTGTCCCGTCAACCTTAAACGGCGGAACCTCTAGCGGGCTTGGAGGAGGACCAAATATCTGATGTCCGCTTGCATCAAATTCACCGCCGTGACAGGCACACTTGAACTTCTGTTCATCCCCAAAATATGCAGGGATACATCCCAAGTGCGTACACAACCCGATAGATACATGAAATCTGTCAGAGCCGACGATTACATCTCTGTCATCCGGCTTCATATCTTTGGATTTCTTTAAGATAAAGATAGGTTTCCCCCTCCATTTTTCTACATTTAGCACATTCTCTTGCGCTGCACTGACATCTACTGTGGTAAAACCGGCCGCTTTTACGCTTGGAAGCGGATCCCAGCTCCGCTTCATTGCATACAATGCGGCGATACCACCCAATGCAGTAAAACCGCCTAGAGCCATGCCCATAAAGTCTCGTCTACTACTCATACCTTTCCTTTAAATAAAATTGCACAGATAAATTATAAAGAAAATTAGATTAAAAGTTTATAAATTGAGCTTATCAAATATCTTCGAGATAGTTAATTGGTTACATTCAAGGAGATTTTCAGTTGAATTTACTTGGTTATTTATCGTATCCATCAGTGCTTTTTTGTCAAATCCATTGATAACTTTAATACCAAACGCTTCCAAACGATGTATCAAACAAGGTAAATCTTGCTCTTTTTGTATATAGATCACATCAGCCTGCGCCGCTCTAGCCTCCAAGGCACATTGTAAAGACGCACACACGATCAGTTTGCCGGTGCATATCAAGTTACGATACTCTTGAGCTTCATGCATGGTATCAAAGTACGGTTGCAGCTTCTCTTCATAACCCACAAAAAAATAGTGCCCCGACACCATCTCCATCTTCATCGACCCAAAAAAGTCTAAATGATTCAAAAGCTCTTTGTCGTAGTCGGCATCACCGAAAAAAAAGAAAACGCGATCACTTTTTGGCAATATCTCAAAACAGTCAGGATCGATGATCCATGATACTATACAATCCTCGCCGTCATTGCATATAGGCTTTAGCAGTATTTCACGAGACATACTCTTGGCTTCACAATCATCAGTGACATAAAACAGAGATTTAAACAGATCACTATACTGTTCCGCCCTACTGTCCCACTCCGATTCCGGTGAGTCTATGAAGACAGTATCTCCTCTTTGGGCTACTGCATCGATATCCATGATAGTCTCGATAGTAGTCGCATCATCGACTCCAAACTCTCTTGCGGCAAGCCCGGCTCTAAAATCATTGACCAGCAGCGTCATTGCGATCCCTTTGGTTTGAAACTGCTTGATCAGCGCCACGCCTCTTTTGACTCTGTCGAGCCCCCATTTGTGACCGCTGAATGCATAGTAATAATACGCCACTATCTACCCCTTGTTTTTTGCGCCATTTTGATATATATATGGATAATCTCCAATGCCGCAGGTGTCACACCGGAGATTTCCGATGCTCCAAAAAGTGTGGGAGGATTGGCAATACCAAGCTTCTCAACGATTTCATTACTGAGTCCGGAAACCTTTTTGAAGTCAAAATCTTCAGGTATTTTCACATGCAGCATCTCATGCATTCGGTCTATCTGCTGCTGCTGTTTTTCGATATAACGGCTGTATTTGGCTTCGATGAGTATCTGTTCAAGCACCTCATCGCTGTATTTCTCAAACTCAGGAAGCATAATCAGCAGTTTACGCTTGTCATATTCTCCTCGCCCGATGATATCCATCCAGCATGTTTTGTCATTGATTTTCATCTCTCCGATCGACTCAAGCTGTGCCAAAAACTCTCTTGTGGGCGTCGCACAGTTGTCATGCAAAAATGTGGCAGCCTCATTAATAGAATCCTGTTTTGATTTGACCTTTTGGAAAAATTCACTATCCAGCAAACCAAACTTATCCCCATAATGTGAAAGTCTGATATCAGCATTATCTTCTCTCAAAAGAAGTCTATATTCAGCGCGGCTTGTAAACATACGATAAGGCTCTTTTGTGCCTTTTGTGACCAAGTCATCTATCAACACGCCGATATAAGCCTCTTCCCTGCCCAAAATAAACGGCTCTTCACCACGCAATGACAGCACTGCATTTATCCCTGCCATAAGCCCTTGAGCCGCCGCCTCTTCATAGCCTGTCGTTCCGTTGACTTGACCTGCGCAGTAGAGATTTTTGATCTTTTTAGTCTCAAGCGTGTGTTTAAGCTCGGTCGGCTGGATATAATCATACTCGATAGCGTACCCATAACGGACAATTTTCGCGTTTTCCATGCCTGCCATAGAGCGGATCATATCGATCTGAACATCTGTAGGCAGCGATGTACTCATACCGTTGAGATAAAACTCATTTGCCTCAAGCGTCTGCGGTTCGATAAAAATCTGATGCCGCTCTCTGTCTCTGAAACGGTTTATCTTGTCTTCTATGCTCGGACAGTACCGTGGTCCCACGCCGTCTATCTGACCAGAAAAAAGCGGCGCACGATAGAAATTGCCCTCGATAATATTGTGCGTTGAGCTGTTGGTATATGCTACCATGCATGGCAGTTGTATCGGATCGAACGATGCCCTGTCGGTTCTAAACGAAAACGGCAAAGGATTGTCGTCGCCCTCTTGCTCTTCCATTTGACCAAAATCGATAGTGGTTCCATCGACTCTGGCGCAAGTTCCCGTTTTGAGCCGCCCTATCTCAAAGCCCAACTCTCTCCATGATTTTGAAAGCCCAATCGATGCAAACTCGCCTTGTCGCCCAGCACTCAGCTGTGTCTCGCCTATATGGATCACACCATTTAGAAAAGTCCCTGCGGTGATGATGACTTTCGAGGCCGTATAGCGGCAACCAAGCTGAGTTACAACTCCTTTTACTTCATTATTTTCCACTATCAAAGACTCTGCCATCTCTTGTTTGACATCAAGATTTGGCGTTTTGAGTATCACATCACGCATATATATACGGTATCTGTCCATATCGATTTGCGCTCTGCTGCCTCGCACGGCCGGACCTTTTGAAGCATTTAGTATCCGAAACTGAATTCCTGTCGCATCGGTACAAAGCCCCATCTCACCGCCGATTGCGTCTACCTCTTTGACCAGATGCCCTTTGGCGAGCCCTCCAATCGCCGGGTTGCAGCTTGACGCTCCTATCTGCTCTACCAATATTGTCACCAACAGTGTTTTGGCTCCCATTCTGGCGCTTGCCAGAGATGCTTCTATCCCTGCGTGTCCTCCGCCTATCACGATTACATCATAATCCATACTTTACCTTCATCTATAAACTCGTATATTCTTTGCTGTTTTTGCTATAATGACACATATTATAGCAAAAACAAGAGGGCTTCATGTTTACCGGACTCATTCGCGAAATCGCTGCAGTCAAAAGCTATCACAACAATATTTTGTCGCTTCAATCTTTGTACAAACCAAATATTGGCGACTCTATAGCTGTAAATGGCATATGTCTGACTGTGACAAAAATAAACTCTAACGGATTTGAAGTAGAGCTGGCCGACGAGACGAGAAGCATCATAGACGCGGATAGATTTAGCGGCAAAGTACACATAGAGCCCGCTATGGCGATAGGCGATAAATTTGAAGGTCATATTGTCCAGGGTCATGTGGATTGCATAGGCTCCGTCAAAAGTATCACCAAAAAAGAAAATGGGGTTGACTATCGCATAGAAGTACCGCAACGCTGCATTGCTTATATCGTCCCAAAGGGCTCTATCGCCATTGATGGAGTAAGCCTGACGGTCAACGAAGTAAGCGCGGATTCGTTCAGGCTGACCATCATACCCCATACTATCAAAGAGACGCTGATCGGTTCGTACAAAATAGGTACCAAAGTCCATATAGAAACCGATATGTTCGCCAGATACATCGCCCATATTTTAGCCCATAAAGAGACCAATAATTCTCCCACATGGGAAGACATAGAAAAGATCCAATCTCTTTACTGATGAATATATTTGACTACGAAATTCCGGCAATCAGTGAAGATTTTACATCATTACTGGAGTATAAAAACATCAAGATCATCCGTATCGTCAGCTCAGACAATATAGAACCAAAGATTTATATTCAAGATGAAGATGAATGGGTAGTAATTTTAGAAGGCAAAGCGACCATGATGATAGATTCTAAGATCCAGGCGCTTAATAGAGGCGATACTCTATTTATCCCATCCGGCACACCCCATGAAATTATCGATGTTGCCGACGGCACAGTATGGCTCGCAGTACATATCCGCTAAAATCAAATAACTCTAAACACAATACGCTTTAAAGGCTTTTAGAGGTGCCTGCATTTTTGGAGCAATAAAATCCGCAAGACAAAAATTGGGGAACTATAGAAGTTTTTGATAAAAAAATGTATAATTTTGATAATTTTAGAACTTACGAGCAGAGGGTTGTCAGATGTCTGCATCTTCCAAGGAGTGATCATTTGAAAAAGTCTCTGTTGCTTAAACGGTTTTTGAAAAATCCGACTCAAATCGGATCGTTGTACCCATCGTCGTCGGCATTATGTCAAGAGATGATCAGCGGGATAGATATAGAATCCGCGGCTCATGTCGTAGAGCTTGGTCCGGGAACAGGAGTGATCACTTCAAAAATCCTCACCTCCATGAATCACAATAGCAATTTTATCGCCATTGAGCTTGACACTCACATTTACAAGGCGTTCAAAAAACACTTGCCATTGGTCAATATATACAACGACAGCGCCGAAAATCTTTCATCGATATTAAAAGATGAGGGTATTTTGCATGTGGACGCTATTGTGTCAGGTTTGCCATGGGCAGCTTTCACTTATAGTTTACAAAAGCAAATTTTATCTGAAGTCATAAAAAATCTCAGTCCAGACGGATACTTTACAACATTTGCTTATGTTCAAGGAGCGCTGTTGCCTTCGGCAAGGCGTTTTAAAAAGTTATTGAATCACAGTTTTGCCAATGTCGAGACTTCGGAAATTGTATGGAACAATATTCCTCCCGCTTTTGTCTATCGCTGTCAGAAATAGCTCTTAGTGCATATATTATCTCTTGGCTGTCTCTAGATTGTATAACAAGGAGTTGTTCGTGCTGAACAGCTCGAAGCATGAACAGTCAATCTCAAGATTCCAAAAGTATATCTATGTGTTGATCTTCTCTTTGATCTCACGGGCGAGAGCAGCGATCTTAGCGATCTTGGAGGTACCGGAGAGAGCATCGTCAAGGAGGACTTTGATGAAGGCCGAGCCTACAATCACACCGTCTGCGCCTCTGACTTTATCCTTGGCGCTCTTCTCATCCACGCCGAATCCGACATAGACCGGTGTCGTAGTGTGCTGCCTGATCTGGGAGATGATGGGTTCCAGGGATTCTGACTGACCCATGCCCGTGATACCGGCATACGCTACGAGGTAGATAAACTTTTGGGCATCTTTGGTCAGCAGCGCGATCCGTTCAGGGCTGTCTGTGGGCGCTATGAACTCTATGAGATTTAAGTTATACTCTTGAAGCAGTTGCTTATAAGGCTGTGCCTCTTCATGAGGGAGATCAGGGATGATGAACCCCTTGACACCGCAATGCACCGCTTCTCGGGCGAAAAGCTCCATCCCTTTATGGTAAAACGGGTTGAAGTAACCCATCCAGAGTGTGTCGATCCTGGGTGCGATTTGCCTTGAGACGGCAAAGAGATGATCTATCTTGAAGCCGTTTTGGAGGGAGAGGAGGTTCGCCTTCTCGATCACCGGACCGTCTGCTACAGGATCGGAGAAGGGGATACCAAGCTCCAGAGTATCGACACCTGACTCGCCAAGCGCCAGTGCCAAATCTACGGTAAAATCAAGAGCAGGATATCCGGTAGTGATATAGGCGACAAGTTTTTTCATAACTCTCTCTTTAAACTATTTTTGTGCTATTATACATTGATTTTCATAAGGAGGATCGGTCGTGAGTCCTAAAATAACGATAAAACAGCTTTCCAAGATGAAAAAGAGCAGAAAAAAGATCGTGATGATCACGGCGTACGATGCGCTGTTTGGTGCGCTTTTCGACCCTATCGTCGATGTGCTGCTTGTCGGAGACAGCCTTGTGATGAGTTTCGGGGGCAAATCTGATACTCTAGGCGCGACGATGGATCAGATGATATACCACACGCAGGCTGTGTGTGCCGGAAGGCAGAAGAGTCTGGTACTCTTCGATATGCCGTTTGGCAGTTATACTGATCGGGAGACGGCGTTGAAAAATGCGGTGCGGGTCTATCAGGAGACGGGCGCAGATGCCGTTAAGCTCGAAGGCGGCAAAGAAAAGGCGGAGATAGTGCGCCATCTAAGCCAAAATGCCATTGCAGTATTCGGGCATATCGGACTGATGCCGCAGCATGTACGAAGCGAGGGCGAATATAGCGTAAAAGGCAGAAGCGAAGCAGACAAACAGGCTATCATCGAAGACGCTCTGGCACTGGAACGCTCAGGCGCTGTCGCGCTTATCATAGAGGGTGTGATGCCGGATGTCGCACTGGCGGTGACGCAGCAGGTATCTATCCCTACGATCGGCATAGGCGCAGGAGCGGCGTGTGACGGGCAGGTGCTGGTCTGGAGCGACATGGTGGGACTTTTTGGGCAGTTTGTACCGAAATTCGTCAAGCAGTACATCCAGGCAGGAGAGCTGATCCAAGAGGCAGTCGGACAGTATGCTTCCGAAGTCAGATCAGGTCATTTTCCAGATGTTAATCATCAATATTGAACAGGAGACAAAATGAAAAAAAGAGCGGCTTTGATAGGATTGGTCAGTATGTTGTGGCTGGGCGGATGCATAGCAATGTCGCCATACGAAACGCCCAAGGGATTTATGGACGGCTCGATCATCACGACCAGCGTCAAGGCAAGACTAGCCGGAAATGTTGGACTGGAGGGCTTGAGCATCAATGTATCGACGCTTGAGGGGACGGTCTTGCTTAGCGGTTTTGTTCGCACCGAAGAGCAAAAGAAGACAGCAGGAGAGATAGCCACGGCGACAGAGGGCGTCACCAAAGTGGTCAACAATATCGTGGTGCAGTAACAGATGGAACGGATCGTAGAGATAGAACGGTTTGAGAGCGAGAGAAACGATGAGGTCTCTTTGCGGCCGAGCAGTTGGGATGAATATATCGGTCAAGAGAAGATAAAAAAAAATCTCAAAGTTTTTATAGAAGCGAGCCAAAAGCGCAAAGAGGCACTTGATCATATCCTTTTTTTCGGACCCCCTGGACTTGGCAAGACAACTTTGGCAAATATCATCGCTATACAGATGAATGCCAATATCAAGACTACCGCCGCGCCGATGATCGAAAAAGCCGGTGACCTGGCTGCATTGCTGACCAATATCGAAGAGGGGGATATACTCTTCATTGATGAGATCCATCGCATGAGCCCCGCGATCGAAGAGATCCTCTATCCTGCAATGGAGGATTTCAGACTTGATATCATCATCGGAAGCGGACCGGCAGCCCAGACGGTTAAGATCGATCTTCCGCATTTTACTCTGATAGGTGCGACTACGCGCGCCGGGATGCTTTCAAGTCCCCTGCGTGAACGGTTTGGGATGCATTTTCGGATGCAGTTTTATACCCCTAAAGAGCTAGAAGAGATCGTCAGGCAAGCATCTTTGAAGCTGCGCAAACCGACCCGTACGGATGCCGCCGTTGAGATTGCCAAAAGAAGCCGGGGCACGCCCAGGATAGCTCTGAGGCTGCTCAGACGAGTCAGGGATTTCGCTGAAGTTGCCGGCGAGGCACAGATCAGTGTCACAACCACACAGTATGCACTCGATGAACTAGGCGTTAATCATCTAGGATTTGATGAGCAGGATATCAGGTTGCTGGAGCTGCTGGTCAGTGCCAAAGGCAAGCCGATGGGGCTCGGGACGATCGGTGCGGCGATGAGTGAAGACGAAGGGACGATCGAGGATGTACTGGAGCCATATCTCGTGGCAAACGGCTACATAGAGAGGACGGCCAGAGGTCGGATTGCGACACAAAAGAGCTATGAGCATTTCAGGCTCGGCGGAGTCGCGGAGGGAGGGCTTTTTGAATAACCGAAAAGACACAACGGTTATTTTGGTGATATTGGGTTTGGCATTGGCGGGGTCATACGTACTCTACAAGCCGTTTTTGCTACCGATGATCGTTGCCTTGCTGCTGGTGATGGCGACTTACGATCTGACCAGGTATCTAATCGAAAGGTTTGGATCGAGATCGTTGAGCGCAGTTGCTATGACCTGTTTTCTAGCGCTGATCCTCTTTGCGCCGATCATTTATATAGCGACTATCGGCGTAGAATATGCAACACGGATCGACAAAGAGATGATTAAAGAGATGATCCATACTGCCGATATATTTTTGGATACGATCCCTTTTGTAAAAAACTGGGGCGGGGAATATTTTAACGAAGAGAAGACCATCTCGTATATCCAGGAATCCACCTATTATCTCACCTCTCTGGGGAGTGCCGGGCTTGGATTTATGAAAAATATGTTTTTGGTGATCATCTTTTATCTGGCGATCAATTTTTACAGTGATCGTCTTTTTGATCTGATCTGCTCATTGATACCCATCGCCAGGGAAAAAAGCGCAACAATCATCAATGAAGTCTCATCCATGATGGAAGTGGTCTTTTACTCGACGATCGCAGTAGCGGTCTTTGAGGGTTTTTTGTTCGGGGTAATGGTGAGTTGGTACGGATTTGACGGACTGCTGTTTGGAATCATTTATGGATTTTTTTCTTTGATACCGGTTGTGGGGGGTCTGCTGGTCTGGCTTCCGGTTGCTTTGTATAGCTGGAACAAGATCGATGCCCATGCCGCATGGTTCATCGCGCTGTATTCAGTGATCATTATATCAGTGGCTGCCGATACCTTCATAAAACCGATGATCATCAAACTTATCAAAACCAAGTTTCTCAAAAGTACCAACGAGATCAATGAATTGATCATCTTCTTTTCGATGATCGCAGGAATCGGAAGCTATGGTATCTGGGGGATGATCATCGGACCGGCGATCACCTCGTTTTTGATAGCAAT
>DYNJ01000070.1:0-4322 GCA_020721085.1 Sulfurovum sp.
GGAGACAAAAAGCCTTACGGCGATAAGAAACCCTTCGGAGAGAAGAAACCCTACGGTGACAAAAAGCCTTACGGTGACAAGAAACCCTACGAGGATAAATCTGTTTCAGGCGATAAGAAGCCCTACAAAGAAAAAAAATCTTAAAAAGCGTCGGCAGCCCCAAAGAGGCGCTCTTGAGCTGAAAATCTGATACAATTATCTCCATGAAGCAAAACAAAATACCGGATACCCTTACTTATCCTCACGCCAAAACAGCGCAAATGCTTTTTGATGCTTTGCAAACATCTACGCATGGACTCACCTCCAAAGAGGCCAAAGTGCGTTTGGAAATATATGGACCAAATATGCTTGACGAAGCGAAACAAAACCTTTTTTTGCTCTTTCTGTCACAGTTTCAAAGCCCTCTTGTCTATGTTCTAGTCATTGCCGCCGTGCTCTCTTTTGTGCTTGGCAATCTTCATGAAGGCGTGATTATATTCACTATCGTTGTCGTAAATGCAGCTATCGGTTTTTGGCAGGAGATTAAGGCGCTTACATCTATTGAGGCGCTTAAAAAATTGACAGAAAACAGAACAAAAGTCAAACGAGACAATGCAGTGATCGCGCTCTCGTCATACGAGCTCGTGCCTGGCGATGTGGCAGTCTTGAGCGAGGGCGATATCATTCCGGCAGACATTCGCCTTTTTCAGACATATAGCGTATTTATCGATGAGTCGATCCTGACCGGCGAATCAATCCCGACGCACAAAGATGCAAATCTTGTTTTGGCAGAAGATTCACTTCCATATGAGCTGAGCAATATTGCGCTCTCGGGCACCACTATGACCAAAGGCAAAGCGGAAGGAGTTGTCATTTTTACCGGTGAAAGTAGTTATTTGGCTTCGATTGCCGACAAGGTCAAAGAGAGATCTCCGCAGAGTCCGCTGACAAAAGCCTTGGGGATTTTTGGCAAAAAATATATCTCTATACTATCGGTTTTGATCGTGCTGACTGCTGTTTTGGCGCTTTGGCGAGGGGGAGAATTCGTTGAAGTGATTTATCTGGTGATAGCTGAATCGGTATCAGCAGTGCCCGAGGGTTTGCCGATCGCGGTGACTTTGGTGTTGACCATCGGAGCTATGGCGCTCAGTCTGAAAAAAGTCTATATCAAGCATCTCCCGTCAGCTCAGACGCTAGGAAGTGCTACTGTCATCGCGACAGACAAGACAGGAACGATCACGCAGGGCAAGCTAGAGGTCAAAGAGGTATTTTTGCTTCATGAGACTCTATCCAAAACAATCTCCGCACTAGCCAATGAATCCACACAAGGCAAAGGCGATCCTATGGATACGGCACTGGAGGATTGGGTCGGCGAAACATACGAAGAGACCCGTCTGAAATACCCCCGGATCACAATTTATCCTTTTGATGTCAAATACAGACTCATGGCAAGTTCCAACATGGTCGAAAATGAGCAGATAATATCTGTCAAAGGCGCTTTTGAGTCCCTTATGCAGCTTGCGACAAACAAAGAGGATTTTGAAAAACTGCAAAGTGCTCATGACAAGATGGCGAACGATGGTATGCGAGTGATAGCATTGGGCTCCGGTCAGTATGGGGGCGACGAGATAGAAGAGTGGAAGATCGAGATTACGGGACTTGTAGGATTTTTGGATCCGCCGAAAGCTGGTGTCGCCAAAGCGGTACAAATCGCTCAAAATGCCGGCATAAAAGTGATTATGATCACCGGCGACAATCTGCTTACCGCTTTAGCCGTTGCCAAGTCGGTTCATATTTACAAAGAAGGCGATATGGCACTAGAGGGTAATGTATTGAGTCAAATGGATGACAAAATGCTCGAATCTCTTCTGCCTCGCATAACGGTATTGGCGCGTGTATTGCCGGAGCACAAATACCGTATCGTCAAAATATTGCAAAAAATGGGAGAGACCGTAGCCGTCACGGGAGATGGAGTCAATGATGTGCCGGCTATCAAAGCTGCCGATCTGGGTATCAGTATGGGAGACGGAAGCGATGCAGCCAAATCTACCGCCAAAATGGTCTTGGCGGACAACAATCTCTCCGTCATCGTCGATGCAATCAGGCAAGGGCGCACCATTGCCGGCAATATCCGTAAAACGATCTATTTTTTGGTTTCCACCGGTTTGGATGAAGTGATTCTCATCACAAGCGCGATCCTCATGTCGTTACCGCTGCCGCTCTATCCGGTGCAGATTTTGTGGATCAATCTCGTTTCTGACAGTGCACTGGACAAGACCTTCCCGTTCATGAAAGAAGAAGAAAATGTCATGAATCGCCCGCCTGCAAAAATACATGAGCAGATTATAGGTCTTACGCAGTTTTTGCGAATAATATATACGGCGCTTGTAGTGAGCATGGGAGCGCTTTTTTTGTATGTGTGGATGCTTGAACATCAAGGCAAAGAAACAGCTGTCTCAACGCTTTTTAGCGCCTTTGTATTTGCCACATGGATGAACGGACTGCAATCGATCAAAGAGTATGAGCCGTTTTTCAAAAATATCAAAAAATCTCTTCGGATCAATCCTTATATCTTTTATGGGATTTTTATCGGTATTGTATTGCATATATCGGCTATTTATTTATTTCCTGAAGTGTTTCATACATTGCCTTTGGATGGCACATCTATGATGATGATCGGGGTATTGTCGGTGTGGGTCTTTGGTATGATAGAGTTACGCAAATGGACAGAGTATCTGTGGAGCCGAAGGCAGCCTACATAATCACTTCAAGCCAAAATTAAGCCCATTAGTGGCATTGTAAGTAAATTTTTGACAAAGGCGTCTATTGAACACAGATATACTTATTATTGGCAGCGGCGGGGCGGGTCTCACTGCTGCACTGGTTGCCAAATCCAAAGGCGCGCGCGTGCTGGTAGCAGGCAAACAACACCCTGCCAACTCGCAAACCTCTATGGCTCAAGGCGGGATCAATGCGGCACTCGGCAACTGCGGAGAAGATGCCATCGAAACCCATATCCAAGATACTGTTGCCTCATCCAGAGGGCTTTGTGATGAGGTGATGGTGCGTGCTATGTGTGAAACGGCGCCGGAAGCGATAAGTTGGCTTGAATCGGTCGGCGTGCCGTTCAGCAGAACCGAAGAGGGCAAGATCGCGCAACGCAAACTTGGCGGCGCGCGCCACAAACGCGCCTGTTACAGTCAGGATTATACCGGCCTTAAAATCATCCATACTCTCTATGACACCTGCCTAAAAGAGGGTGTTGAATTTTTGGATGAGCACTATCTGCTCAATCTCATCACACAAAAACAGATAAACCACAGGTCAGACCCCATCATCAAAGGCGCAACTTTCCTTGATATCGTATCCGGAGAGGTCAAGCAAATAAGCGCCAAAGCAGTTATCATCGCCACGGGCGGATATGCCTCGATCTACCATGGCTTCACCACCAATGCTTTCGGTTCGTCCGGAGACGGTATCTCGGCCGTGATCCGTGCCGGTGGACATATCTCAGATATAGAATTTGTCCAATTTCACCCCACGGCGCTCAAAAATTCTGCCATCCTCATCTCTGAAAGCGCTAGAGGAGAGGGGGGATACCTGCTCAACGGCAAAGGCGAACGCTTCGTGGATGAACTCTTGCCGAGAGATGTCGTAGCGCGGGCGATTTATGAGCAGATAGTCGGTGGCGAAGAGGTCTTTTTGGATATCAGACATCTCGGAATTGAGAAGTTGATGGAGCTCCTCCCCCAAGAGGTACATCTGTGCAAGCTCCATGAAGGGATCGATCCCGCTGCCGCACTCATACCTATCAAGCCTGTCGCGCACTACTGTATGGGAGGTATCGATGTCAAGCGCTCTTTGGAGGTTGAAGGGATCAAGGGATGCTTTGCGGCTGGAGAGTGCAGCAATACCAAGGTGCATGGCGCCAACCGGCTTGGCGGCAACTCTTTGCTGGAGCTGGTCGCTTTTGGAAAGAGAGCAGGAGAAAATGCAGTTTTGTTTACCGAAAACATTGATGAGACACCTCCCGGTGATGAACAGCTCATCTCTGACCGCCATTTTATTTCAGCGCTTTACAACTTCACAAATCAGATCAATTTCTATGAAAAACGCGAATTTATCGGCAAAATCTTTTACCATAATGCGGGTATCGTTCGTGATGATATGGGACTTAAGGCGGTTCTTGCAGCGGTTCGTCAAATCCAAAAAGAGATTCCTTTCATGGGCATCGGGGACAAAAGCCGTGGGTGCAACCTAAATCTTGTAGAGTTCATTGAGTTTGGCAATGCCCTTGAGCTCGCCGAGATCCTTTTGGTGGGCGCTATCCACCGCAAAGAGAG
>DYNJ01000070.1:4422-9425 GCA_020721085.1 Sulfurovum sp.
TGCCGTTCCGGCATATGCGGCATCTGTGCGGTACGGGTCAACAGTAAAGAGGAGTTGGCATGCGGCTATAAACTCCAACCTGATGATCTAGTAGAACCGCTTCAATACCACCAAGTCATACGGGATCTAGTCGTGGATAAGTCCAAGTCACTGGAGACACTCAGGCAAAGCGAGGCATGGCTCCATCAAAGCCGACCCACAGCTGTTACGATCGAAGAGGAGAAGCGGACAGAGGTGCAAAGTGATTGTATCCTCTGCTCAAGCTGCTACTCGGCTTGTCCTGTTTATGCCGTCAACCCCGAATTTCTAGGACCTTTTGCGCTGACGCGCGCCTATCGTTATGTCGCTGACAAAAGAGAGGGTGATGCTAGAAGCGGTATCGACTCTATACAGGCAAACGGTATATGGGACTGTACGCTGTGTGGGGCATGTACAGCAGTTTGTCCGCAAGGGATCGATCCCAAGACGGATATCATGATGCTTCGTGGCATTAGCAGTCAGTTGGGATATAGCGATCCCAACTTCAGCGCGATGAATTTCGGGTTTTAGATAGCAATTGGGGTTTAATCACACTTCTCTTGGATCTACAATCTTCCCTGCGATAGCCGAAGCGGCAGCGACCGCTGAGTTTGCCAAATAGATCTCTGATGTCCTCGCTCCCATTCGTCCGACAAAGTTGCGGTTGGTTGTAGCGACACACCGTTCACCGTCACCCAAAATCCCCATATATCCGCCAAGACATGCTCCGCAGGTCGGATTGCTCACCACGGCTCCTGCTTCGATCAAGATATCGATCAGCCCTTCATGCTGCGCCTGCATCAATATCTTCTGTGTCGCAGGAGTGACGATCATGCGGGTATGCCTGGCGACTCTTTTGCCCTTCATGATCTTCGCCGCGATGCGCAGATCTTCGATACGACCGTTGGTACAGCTCCCGATCATCACTTGATCGATCTTGAGATCATCGGCTACTGCCTGCTCGATCGGTTTGCCATTTGACGGCAAGAATGGATATGCGACCACAGGCGACAATCTGCTCACATCTATCGTAATGACCTGACAATAGGCCGCACTCTCATCTGAATAGTGGATTTTCGGTTCGCTTCTCAGTCCCTTGTTGGCAACTCTCCTCTCTTCGAGATAGGCTTTCGTCACCTCGTCTACCGCGATGATGCCAGACTTCGCGCCCGCTTCGATCGCCATATTGCAGATCGAAAATCTATCGTCCATACTCAAATACGGTATCGTGTCACCGGTAAACTCCAACGCCTTATACAGCGCCCCATCGACGCCTATCATGCGGATAAGCTCCAGGATGATATCTTTGCCGTAGATATGCTTTGCCGGTTTTCCTCGCAGCTCCACCTTGATCGTTTCGGGTACTTTGAACCAATTGCCGCCCGTGATCATCCCGAATGCCAGATCGGTGCTTCCCATACCTGTCGCGAAGGCTCCAAGCGCGCCGTGTGTGCAGGTGTGACTATCGGCTCCGATGATGACATCTCCAGGGATCACAAGACCTTTTTCCGGAAGCAAAGCATGCTCGATCCCCATATCTTTTTCGTCAAAAAAATACTTTAGGTCATGTTTGTAGGCAAAATTTCTGCTGATTTTCGCTTGATTGGCGGAGGCGATATCTTTGGCGGGGATGTAATGGTCCATCACGATACAAAAACTATCAGGCTTTGCCAATTTCTCGGCTCCGCTCTCTTCAAACGCCCTGATTGAAATCGGCGTGGTGATATCATTGCCGATGATCATATCGATATCGACCCTGACGATCTCGCCCGCTTTGACTTCGCGCCCCGCATGCTCTGAGAAAATCTTCTCCGTGATGGTCTGTCCCATAGTTTGTCCTTGGCTATAATTTCGTGCATTATAGCCAAAAGGAGCAAAAGGGACAAAGTGTAATCAGAGATTGTGTTTCGGAAGAATCTTTACGCCGGCGAAAGAGGCATCACTATTGCTCATCGCTCTTTTCGCAGCTCTTTGATAGGCATCTTGAACTTTTTTGGTATAGCCGGATATAGTCATTACAAACCACACTAAATGGATAGCGTCAGAAAATTTCTGTAATTTCATCTATAATTGTACCGGATTACACTATGTCGATTTCATCATTGACTGTGTTATTACATTATTTATTATAATATCTTAAAATTAGAAATAAAATATATCCATTTTTTCATTTAACTGATATTATACTTAATATTTCTATTTAAAAAATTTATATTATATTAATTAGAAATTAATTTTAGTAGTATTTTCTGTTAGTAAATTTTAAGGAGATCTACATGGAAGCATTGTTGCCTATACTTATTCAACTCATCAGCGGTGGCGCAGGTGGAAATCTAATCGGGAAGTTACTCCCCAATCTAAGCCTTGGCACAATAGGAAATTTGATTGCAGGTGTTTTGGGTGGTGGACTTGGTGGACAACTCCTTAGCGGATTGCTCGGCGCAGATGTCGCTCCTAGCGGTGGGCTTGATTTGGGATCGATCATAGGAAGTGTTGGAAGCGGTGCTGCAGGTGGTGGCGTACTTATGGCTATTATCGGCTTGATCAAAAAACTTCTCGCTGCAAAAGCGTAAACTTCTACACTCTATCGACTTCAGGTGTTTTGCACCTGAAGTGACAATAGGTCACTCAGCAAATTTTAAATCACACACAAAGTACATCAAAAGAGCTTTTCAAGCTGTAAAATATTTCTGGCACTTCTTATAAAAAACTACACTCATATACCGCTACTGTATTGGAGTAACCTGAACACGGCTGATTTCGTCTGCCCTTTGCTGATACTCTTTGGCTTTGGATTCATCTCCCAAAGTTTTGAAGTAATACGCAAGAGCCTGTAGAGCTTGAAGGTCTCCACTGTGGCGAGAGATCGAACCTTCAAGTATAGTAATGGCTTTTTTGGGATCTTTTTCGGCTATCGCAACGGCATAAACATAAGCCAGCTGTGCATCATCAGGGTCTAGCGTGTGGGCTTTTTCGAGTAAGATGAGGGCTTTGTCATACTGTTTGGCGCGTATATGCCACAGCCCAAGAGAGTAGTGAAGCGGCGCCTCATTTGGCAGCTCTTTTAAGCCTGCTTGTAAAATGCTCAATGCTTTTGCCTCATCATTGTGAGTTTGCAGATAGTGGACATAGTTGAGGATAGCGGGGATAAAACGAGGCTGGATGCGCAACGCCTCTTCGTAAGCCTCTACTGCTTTTTGCTCCTCCCCAAGATTGAGATACAAGCCCCCAAGCGCAACTTGCGATTCGGCACGATCTGCGGTATAGAGCAGGCTTTGGCGATATTCATCGATTGCGGTTTTCAGTTGACTCTTGAGTTTGGAGTCCAAGTCCCCTGATGGCAGGGCGCTGAGTTGTCGGGCTGCCTCCATGCGAACGGTGCGGATCGGATCATCCAGCATCTTAAATGTTTGTTTTATGCGCGTTTGTAGAGGAAATTGCTCCAAAGAGACGAGTGCCTGCAGACGGACGGACGGCTCACTGGAGTGGAGCATCTGCAGTGTAGTCGTATAGGTTTGCTGAGAGGGGTAATTGCCCAAATATTCAACCACTGTGGCTTTGACGATGGTGGGGGCATTGGACATCAGCACATCGTACAAAAACTGTGGCGCTTGGCTGGAGTTTGCCCTGAGTGCCGTGAACGCATGGGAGTAGTTTTGATGCCCCTGCGGGACATTTCCATACCATTTCACCATGGCGTCAGTCGCCCATTGAGCGTTTTTGTCTTTATGGCACTGATTGCAGGCATTTGGATTGTCGCTACCTATTGAGAGATCGGGTCGAGGGAGACTGAAGCTATGGTCGTTGCGCTCATCGACACCCATATAGGTGCGTGATGGCATATGGCAGGTGATGCAGTTGACATTTTTGGCATCTTGGGCGTGATGTGTATGCGCTGTAGCGGTGTATTTGGACTCTTGGTGGCACTTGTTACAGACATTGGAGTTGAGTGTCGCACGGTTGAGTGAGTGGACATCATGACAGTCTGAGCAGGTCACACCCGCATCATACATTTTGCTTTGGGTAAATGAACCGTATTCATAGACTTCATCTTTGATCGCGCCATTGCTGAAGTAAAGAGACTCTTCTAGCATTGATGGTATATAGTGGTCTTCAAACTTTTTGCCCGGTTTGTACCCCTCGGCGATCTGGGCACGACGGGAGTGGCACTGTGCACACATCATCACTTCGGTGCGGTTTATCTTCACATCTAGTTTTGCTTTACCGTCTGCACCGATATTCCAGCGGTTTTTCTTGAGCGAAATTGGTAGTCCAAGGGGATTTTTGCCCTTGAATTCTTGAGGATTTTTCGCCCATTGGAGATGCTCATCAGTGTCGCCGTGACAGGAGGTGCAGGTGAGGGTGATATTGTCGTATAGGGTGTTGAATGATTTGGTTTTGGGGTCATAGTTTTTGCGCAGATTGGTGCTATGGCAGTCGGCGCACATGAAATTCCAATTGAGATTGACCCCACTCCAATGCAGCACATCGTCGGCAGTGACATTGTCGTCTTGATGGATATGAAACCACCGCTGTCCGCCTTCGTCTTTGCTGCGAGAGTCCCATGCGATGTCAAGTACCTGGACTTTTCCTTTGGGAAATTTCACCATATATTGCTGCAAAGGATAGACACCAAAGGTAAAAGCGACATTATAGTCATGAAGCTTGCCATCTTCCCCGTCAGTGCGTACCATAAAGGCGCCATCTTTTTTATAAAAGGCAGAGATGATGCCATTGTAGTCAAAAGTGCTGTCATTGAAATCCCCAAGAACAGTTGTCTCATTGGCTTCTTGCATCGCCAGCGCATGGTGGGAGCGTGCGAAGTTTTGGGTGTGTTCTTTGTGGCACTCAAGGCATTGAGAATCTTGTGCATAGAGCGAAAAGAGGGTGAGAAAGAGGAATAGAAGGATACGCATGATTGGGCACTTTTTTGATGTATTATAGCATAGACTTTTATCTACCCCTCTATCCTCAAAACTATATTA
>DYNJ01000071.1:0-7333 GCA_020721085.1 Sulfurovum sp.
TCAAATTTTGCAGGCGCTTCTGTCGGCGGTACATAATATACATTTGGCTGAGTACCATAATCGCTTCTAAGCGGCAAAGCTACTTTATATTTGGTGACCAATTTATACACTTGGCTCTCTTCATCATCGAGGAAGCCCACAAATCGGATACGGCCTACACACTGCTGAGCACAAGACGTCGGAAGCCCCTGTTCTATACGCGGGAAGCAGAGGATACATTTCTCTGATTTGGATATTTTTGGGTTGAAATATATTTTTTTGTATGGGCATCCTGCGATACAGTATCGATACCCCTGGCATCTATCGAGGTCAACAAGCACAACTCCATCCTCGTCCCGTTTGAAGATCGCATCCCTTGGACATGCGCTCAAACAGCCCGGATTGGTACAGTGGTTGCAAATTCTTGGAAGATAAAAGAAATAGTTATCGCTTGGGAAATTCCCGACTCCCTCGTCCTCATCCCAGTTTGGTCCCCATGTAGGCTCAGCGGTCGGGTAAAATCCGGGTTTTTCTGCTCCTTTTTTGGAGTATCCGTTGCTGTCGGCATCAGCTCCTATCAGATTTGCCTCAGCCAGCGACTCATAGTTATAGTCCCAAGGCACACCATAATCTGCTGCTATATTGGGGATGATACCCTCTTGGAGATCACCCGCTGCGTCAAATCCGCCTCCGAGTTCCATCCAGTTTTTCGGATAACCGGTACCTGGATAGGTTTCGACATTGTTCCAATACATATACTCTCTGCCGTTTCTGTTGGTCCATTGTGTCTTACAAGCGACCGTACAAGTCTGACATCCGATACACTTGTTAAGATCCATTACCATTGCTAATTGTCTTTTTGACATCAATCGTCTCCTTATGCTTTCTCTATATTCACTGCGCCGTCATAAGCGTATTGGTTGCCGTCCCAAAGTCCACCGAACTTCAAGTGGCCCCATCCGTCCGCCATCTCCAGCAGATTGAGCGCTGTCGGCACACATTCATTGTGCCCTCTGTTGTATTTATACATATATGGCTCCCATCCGTGTTCCATAACCAAACTGTCAGGAGGACATGAACTGGAGACTTTTGCCATGATATAAAACTCACCGATAGAGTTATATACTTTCATCGTGTCGCCATCTTTAACGCCAAGTTTTTCTGCAACCAATCTATTGATTTGGCAATATGGAACACCTCTTTGTAAACGCTGGAGGGTTCTGCTTGCTTTATAGTTTGAATGGATTGACCATCTCGCATGCGGTGTCATCAGTGTAAACGGATAGCGTTTCGGGTCTTTTGGTCTGATCCCTTCCATTCCCGTATTGGTATTGGCTCCCAGTCTTATATACATATCATGATCTACATAGAATGTCTGCCTGCCCGAAAGCGTCTCAAATCTCTCAAACTTATAAAGCATATTTTCAAATGTATTATATGGTCTATCGCTGTAAAGCGGAGACATTTTTCCTGCTTTTTCGTTTATCTGCAAGAAACCTCCGGCTTTGTACATCTTTTCTACTGTCCAAGGCTGATATTGTTCGCACTTTTCGACTGCCGCCTGAAGCGCAAGTTTGTCTGTACCCAGATACGGTTCCATCGCCGCTTCAGACTCAGGGTCGGTATTGGTAAACTCTTTATGGGCTATCGTCAAGTCATGATATCCGGGCTTTGCATATTTTTTGGAATCTTTGACTTTTGCTTTTGATAAATTTTCGGGCTTGTTGGCGATCTCTTCGAGTTTTTTAGCGATCAATGCCATCATGCTCCACTCATCCATCGCCTCGCCTACAGGCTTCATATTGGCGATCGGTTGCGCCAGGTTGGTAAACCGATGATATCCTGGGCTTGTTCTGATGTCCCACACCTCATAGTGCGATTTGGCAGGAAGCAACAGATCAGAATATACAGCGGTTTCACTCATTCTAAAGTCAGAATAGGCAAAATAGCTGATCTTTTTAAAGAATGCCTCTCTGTAGTCAGAACCTTTGTTTCGTCTGAATTTTGAGTCAGCAACCACTAGACACACTTCAGGATTCCACCAAGGCTTGACAACATTGCCGTGATGACTCTCGTCATTGCCTTTGCCGTGCTTGCCGAGAGCCAGCATATCTTCAATGATCTGCATATACTCTTTTTTACCCATGCCGTTTTGCGCACGCTTGACATCCTCGTCGCCGAAATATTTATCAAATGTCTTCATTCCGTCACCGAAAATAAACTCACCCACAAATCCGGAACCAAATCTTGGCGCATATTTGCCCGAGAATCCCGCAAGAACATCAAGACCGCTTAACTGGAACTCATTTTCTGTATTGAGTCCGCCGTACGGCCCCAATCTCCCTGTCAATCCGCAAAGTGATGAGATATTCCATACGCTCATGATACCGTTGAAGTACTTATTGAGCGAAAATCCGGTAGTGATCGAAACAACCTTAGGCAATGCGATATCTTTTGCCAATATTTTCACAGTATCAGGATGAACTCCTGTGGTCTCTTGCGTATTTTCTGCTGTAAAATCGATGAGATTGGCTTTTAGCATCTCAAAAGCGGTGGTGACCACAACTTCTTTGCCATCTTGCAATTTTACTTTCCATTCACCTTCGAGTTCCGGATCTATGCCAAGTTCATCAAGCTTGAGTGATTTGTGCTCGCTTCCTTCTGTACCAGGCATCAATGCGATTTTGCCTGTCTTTTTATTCATGGTATAGAACTCTTCTTCGTATTTTACATGCGCCTCTTCATTGGGTGCGTGTTCGATATCGCTTCTTCTGAGCAGTTTTTTGCTCTCTTTGATGATGAGAAATGGGAGATCGGTGAATATCTTGATAAATCCAGGTTTATATAGCTTCTCTTTGATGATCTCATGCATGATAGAGGCGGCAAGGATATTATCAGATCCTGGCTTGATAGGGATCCAGAGATCAGCGGATTTTGCCGAAGCGTTGAACTCTGGCGTGATAACTATTACTTTTGCGCCATTGTATTTGCCTTCCCAAACATAGTGTGCATCAGGGATACGGGATACAGACGGGTTGCCGCCCCAGAATATTGCTGTATCGACATTATACATGAAGTCGTATGTACATCCTACATTTCCTTCGCCATATGCTACCGCAGCGCCTGAGAACATATCACCCAGATATGAAGATGGGTAGATTCTGCTTGCACCCAGCATCGTAGAAAATCTCAACGGACCACCGCGACGCCCTTCCGTCAAGAGACCGGTACCGGCATGCACCATAAGCTTATCCGGTCCCTTTGTCGGATCAGTCATTACATCAAATATCTTTTGCGCCACCTCATTGGCAGCCTCGTCCCAGCTAATTCTCTTCCATTTTCCTTCACCGCGCATGCCGACACGCTTCATGGGATAGAGGATTCTGTCTTTTTCGTACATGATCTGAGAATGCTGTACGCCCTTGTTACATCCTCTTGGATTGAAGTCTGGGATCTTGGCATTAATGACCGGATACCTGGCAGACTGGTTTTCTCTAGTCACTACACCGTTATGAGACCAGATCTCCCATGCGCAGTTTCCTTGGCAGTTAACACAGTGATAAGCAAAACCGGTATCATCTATATTGCCGCGTATAAATCCGAACTCGTTACGATACATCTCTTCTGTATATGTTGTGTTCGGATAATTCTCTTTGCCGTTTTCGACTTTCATGACGCTTGTTTTGGCAAACAGACTCCCCTGCGATGCCACCATGGCAGCTGTCACGCCGGAAAACTTCATAAAATTGCGTCTTTTTTCATTCATCATATTTTTAGTCATAAGCTTGCTCCCTTTTATCTTCTGATCGGTAAATTCATATCATTACCCCAAGTATCCCAACTGCCTGTAAATACTTTGACATCTTTATAACCAAGAAGTCTCAATGCAGAGATGATATGCGATCCTCGTCCTGCACCCACCATACAATATGCGTATATAGTTTGATCTTTGGTGATCCCTACTTTGTCAAATACTTTTTGCATCTCTTCGGCAGATTTGAAGCTTTTTTTCTGCTCCATGTCGGTAATATTGCTCCACTCAATAAATTTTGCGCCGGGGATATGTCCGCCGCGTGCGACATTATCCATCTTATTATCACCGATGATCTCCGCCATAGCTCTTGAGTCGATAATGGCAAATTTACTTTTATCCCCATTTGTCAAGATATCATCTACCGCCTTCTTGACCTCTTCTTTGTCTGCGATGTTGGTAAAATCAAATGCCTTCTCGTCTAGCGTATATTGACTAGGCGATATCTTTTCGCCATCACCGCCCTGGATGAGCAGCTTTGGAGTCAGTGCATCCATCTTTTCTTTGATCGCTTTTTCTTCAGCTTTATACTTCTTCTCATCAGCTTCGTTTTTTGCCTCATTGGCGGCTTTTGCTTTATTTTTGATTGCCTTTCTCTCGCTCTTCAGCTTGTCAAAGATCTGCTGATTTGGGTCTATCGCCTTGATCCCGTCAAAACCACCGTTGAGCAACCTTATATTTTTATGTCCAAAGCTTTCGAAGAAACTATAAACACCGGTCGCATTAGGTCCGCGGAAGTTATCGTATGCGATGATCATCTGGTCATTGCTGATTCCCTTACTCCGGATATACTCCTGGGCCTCTTTCGGGCAGTTATAAAGCGGCGCGCAATGCATATTGCCCATCGCATCCGAATGGTGCAGATGGTGTGCATACATCTCTACCGACCCTACGATATGATTGTTCTTGTAGGTATCATCACTGTCGCCGGACACAAAGACTACATTTTTGTCACCTATCAGTTTGATCGCCTCTTCCGGCTCGATCAACTTGATTTCTGACGAAAAAAGCGCTGTTGATATCACTGTCACAAAGAATGCAGTAGCGATAATAGATCTTTTCATACTCTCTCCTTATTACTTTTTTAAGCCCATATTATCTGGGGAAATGCCCAAGATTACGATACTTAATGCATTTTAATTATAGGTTTGGGAAACTTAAATAGACTTGATTTTAGGACAAACATCTAAAATTATCTTGATTGCCAATAAATATACACAGTAGTATTTAATTTGTATAGTTTTATTGATGAAAATAGTAAGTTAAATTGATTTTAGAAATATTATGGCGCCGGTGACACCCTCTAATACCTATCCAAAGAGATAAAATATATAAAAAGGATAAAATTACTCCTATTTTTGCTCCTATTAAACTAAAATTCAATCAAAAATGCTATATTCTTGGCTGAAACCTCTGAATAATTCATAATTAGACCTTGAAATAAATTCAGGGCGACGGTCACTTCGTCTTTCCGAAAGTTGTTTCGGAATCTAAACAATATTTCATCAGAGTATTCAATTTTCGACTTCAATTAAACCAAAAGGCACACAATGACACATGATGAGGCGATGGAGCAGCTTGACAGGGTTGATCTTCCTATCCAGACAGTACAAGCTATTTTTGATGAGTTCAAACAAGACAAGCAGATTGTCGGCATGGTCGCGATGAATCTAAGCAGACGCACGAGCGTGTATGACAACTCGCTTGGCAAAAGTGACGAACTGACCTCTCTTTTGAGGGATTTAAGTTCCGTAGATGACATGGGAAGTCGCTGGGCAGTCGCCAAAAATCACCACACCCCGGCAGACATCTTGGAAAAACTTGCCCGGGATACGATCAATCTTGTGCGCGCACTAGTCGCCACCAACCCCCATACACCGGTGTATATTTTGAGTAATCTGTTTTCTGATGAAAAGATAGTACGTGATGGTCTCTCCGGCAATCCAAGCACGCCTGCCAAGCTTCTCAAGATCCTGGCTATCGACACAGACAAAATGGTGCGCCTCAGGGTAGCGGAAAATCCCAAGACGACATCCGATATTCTCAAGGAGTTATTGGATGACAGCGATCCTGATGTTGTCAAAGCTGCGGAGCTAAGATTGGGGATGCAGCCATGAACAAAACCACACCGCTTTACTCTATAAAGCACGAAGATCGTCAAAGTGACTACGAAACGCTCGAGAAACATATCCTGTCCGTCTATCATAGCGGGGTTTATGTCTCCTCTTATGACTTGGTCGTGATAGGTCATGCATTGGGCTATGATCTCCCGCTCAAAGAAAGGGATATTCTGCTTAGCAAGATGTTGGGCGATGCCAAGACAGATGGCAGACTTCCTGATCTCCTCGCAGAACTTCGTCAACTTCTCAAAAAACGAGCCCAGCGCTATAGACAGCTAGGCAACAGCTATGAAGCCGTGAGATCCGTCATATCTGTTTGGCTGCACAAAGCCAAAGCGGTCGATACTCTGATCCAAAAAGAGATATCAAAGGCTCAATATGCATAAAACACAGGTTGAAAACAGCCTTAAAAATGTGATATATCCGGGACTCGACAAAGATATCCATTCTCTTCAAGCCATAGATTTGATCGAGATTGATGGCAAACGGCTGATGATCTCTCTGACACTCTCAAACGAATCCGTTTTTAAGGCGATTGAGGAGCAGATAGACCATCTGTTTAATGACAGCTTTGATCAGATCGATGTGCGCTTCATCGCCCGCAAAAAACAGTCCACGCATTACGGCAGCACAGCCAAGCCCAACAACCGAGCTCCGTATGCTAAAAATATCATAGCGGTGACCAGTGGCAAAGGGGGTGTTGGGAAAAGCACGGTAAGTGTGAACTTAAGTGTCTCTCTGGCTCAACTGGGGTACAAAGTAGGACTTCTTGACGCTGATGTTTATGGACCGAATACCCCTAGGATGCTGGGCGTCAACGACGAAAAACTGCAGTGGAACAATCAAGACAAAATGATACCCAGTGAAAACTACGGGATCAAGCTCATGAGTGTGGGTCTCACTACACCAAAAAGCGATACGCCGCTGGTATGGCGGAGTTCTGTGGCCGTCTCGGCGCTTATCCAGTTTTTAGAGGATGTAGCATGGGGTGAGCTTGACTTCTTGGTCATCGACATGCCTCCAGGCACGGGAGATATACAGCTCACTATGGCGCAAGAACTTCCTATAAGCACTAGCGTCATTGTGACTACTCCGCAGATGATCTCCACAGATGATGTCAGCAGAGCCGTGATGATGTTCAAAGATATCGGCGTGTCTATCGGGGGAGTAGTCGAAAATATGAGTTTTTTCATAGCGCCTGACACAGGAGTGCATTATGAGATTTTTGGGCATGGCGGCGGAGAGATGATAGCCTCAAAATACGACATTCCATTTCTAGGCTCCATTCCTCTAACTATGCCGATCAGAGAAACATCAGATGCTGGCAGACCCGCAGTTGCAACAGATGATAGGGTGCAAAAAGGGTATTACCGCAACATTACAAATAACCTTTTATTGCAAATGGGGATTTTGTAACCTCCGT
>DYNJ01000071.1:7433-9372 GCA_020721085.1 Sulfurovum sp.
AAAGTCCGTTCGTGGTGAGCCTGTCGAACCATAACGGATTTTATTTATGCCATTCTAATGCTTCGATAAACTCAGCATGAACGGTTTATATCCCCTAAACTCATCTCAACAATACTAAAATTACTGAGGTCAATTTAGCCTCTTTCGCCCGAAGGCGAAGGTCGATCTCTTAGAATCTATATCTCACATAAAACCTAAAGTCTTGTGCTGCTTCGACAACGCTAGGAGCAAAAGCGCTTGCCATTCCCATTCCTTGCACCATTGGCATAAGTGCAGTCTGGGTATTTGGATCCATAGGATCCATGCCTTGCATTTGAGCAAGATTCATATATACAGTTTGTCCTGACGCAGGATCTGCCGTACCGCCAAGTTGTGACCACATTGCTGCGCCCTCTTTGATCTCTTCGATCTTCATAGGAGCGCCTTCAGCACCGAAAAATCCGTTGCTTCCGGTATATTCATAGTCGATATCCACATATCTAGCCTGCAGGCTCAATGCTTTTGTCAATTGATATGTCCAGTTTATCTCGAACGCATCACCGCGCGCAGCGACTTTGGAGCCGATCATAGTATCTTCTGCGTATGTAAACGGTCTCCAGTACTCACTTCCATGGTTATACTCGAGCCCTACAGTGCCGTACTCAGCTACAGGCAGATAAGCACCAAGCCAGTACGAAGTACCGCTCTCGTCTTCTGTCGAGCCAAGCATTGCTTCTCCGCCTTCCGGATTGGTCTGGCTCCATGCCAATGAACCGAATACTTTGGTTTCTGCGAGCATGCCATCCTCCGCCAGTCCATCGACCAATACAGAAATTACGGCTCCGTCAATATTGCCAAATTGCTCCATTGGCGCTGGAATACCTTGCATTACATCCATCATGCCATCCATAGTATATCCAGGAAGGTTAAATGCTCTGAATGCCATCGTTTTGACAATGAACTGTCCATCATTATACGGTTCGAAGATAAATCCTCCCAAAGTGATATCTTTAAGTGCATCTTCGTCCGCTGAATAAGAAGGCGGATATGTATTGAACAATGGAACGGCATTGGTAGAGCCTTTTCCTACACAAAGCTTGAAATTCATACCTGCAACACCTGAGAGTTTGCTTAGGTCGACCTTGGAGCTAAATCCGTCATACTCTACATTGATACTGTGGCCCAATGGCGACTGGTCAGGATCATCTTGGCTGAGACTGGCTATGAAACCGTTTGTTGAAGGTCTTCTACCGACGCTGAATGTCCAAGCGATATCTTGACCTAGATTAAAGAGATCATCGCCCAGGTAGAGCCAGTAAGCCTCTTTCACCTTAAGTGAATTATCCGTCAACGCTTCATTGCCAGTCCAGTCAAATGACCCACCCATACTCATAGCCCTGCTTGATCCATCAACCATAGGATTCATAAAATCAGCGCCAAAGGCTTTATTCATAGAAAGCTGGCCTTTGAAGATATTTTGACTATCTGCAGCGTATGCCATGTTTAACCAAAGCCTCATAGACATCAGATCAGGATTGCCCTGGCTAGAGCCATCTGCCATATCATAGTTGATATTGTCGATAGCGGTTCTGAAGTCCACGCCCCACTTAATATAATCACCGGCACTTTGTGCGTTGACTTTGCTGACCTTGCCTTTCAAGTCATCGATCTGCTTTTGCAGATCTGCGATCTCTGCCGAAGTTGCACCAAATGCCATAGTCGCCGCCACAAGCGACAAAGCTATCATTTTTTTCATTATATTTCCCCTTGTTTAAGTTTGTTTTTCCCAAAACATGTAGGTATGATATACCTCTATTGCTAAGTCAAAACTTAAAGTTTATAAAATTTGGGTATGAATTATTAAAAATAATTATATCTATAAGAGAAGGTAACACATTGTAGCAGTAAATCTAACAACCGCAACGGGAAAAACAAACAAGGAGGTTTTTGGACAAGGAGG
>DYNJ01000072.1 GCA_020721085.1 Sulfurovum sp.
TGCCTTCGTTGCATTGATAGACTACCGTACCGTCATATGTAGGCAACGCAGAAACTGTATCAGGCTTGCCTTCTTGCACGCACTCTGTTTCTATGAGCTGATACCCTCGGTTGGCATTGCCGACCAGATCATAGCTGTCACCCAATGCGTCAAACTCTACTTGTCTAAATCCTCTGGCCTCTGGCAATATTCTCGTATAGTCGATCGTATATTGTGCATTGATGCCCAAAGCATTGGCTAGATCGTTGAGAATATATCCTCGGTGTATCAAAGCGGCATTGGTAGGCATCACACACTTGTCCAAAGAGGTAAATGTCCCCTCTTGCTGATTGAGTGCCGGCATATCAAGATCTCCATCGCCTAAAGCGCTTAGGACAAAATCGCCTTGGGTATTGTAGCCGACACTCAAGCCATCAGCCTCATCATCAAGATCGCAGATCAAAGAGACACCAAGCGCATTTGTCGCAGGCGGTATCAATACGATTTTAAACTCAGTATATTGCTCTATCAGTCCTAGAAGTTTCGCGATATTTTCTGCTTTTGGATGGTGATAGAGGTCAGCTCCCGCTATCAATGTAAAGCCGGATTTTTTATGCAATGATTGTGCAAGCGCACTAAGTTCCTCTTCGCCTATGTTACTCTCCGCGCTGAGATTACCGATATCCAAATCATCCAGATAGCCTTGAACCACACCAGGAAGCACTTTGCCGCCAAGCAGTGTTTTTGCCAGCAAAGCCGCTACCCCCTCTTCGCTGCCGGCTTCATATTTTATAAACTGGGTGACAATATTTTGGATACTTGAATCTTCGATCGGGTGCATATACGCGATACGGGCACGATGCCATTTGCTCGCCATAACAAGGTGGTACTTGACCATCGGCGCATCATCATTGACGCGCGTTCCCAGCACGATCACTCCTCGTGACCGACTAATGGCTTTTAGGTCGCCATTGTATAGAGATTTGCCGGTAATGCCTGAATAGGCTTTAAGAAACTTCTGATATCCTCTGACTTCATCGCAGATCAGCTTGATCCCGTTTTTCTCTTTGATCTTTTGCAGGATCATCGCCTCTTCATTAGTGATAGCTCCTGTAAAACGGATCACCTTGGCATTGTTCAGTGCTTCGACTGCCATTTTGAAGGCTGCGGGATCTTTGTGTGCATTGCGATTTTCAAAATCAAATCCAAATCTCCCGGCTCCACACAATGATGAGAATTCAAAGTTGTTGGTAACACGGTAAATCTTCGGCTCTGAAGCACCGCTACCTGCATCTTTTACCTCGTAACTCATCTGGCATGCTGCGCTGCAATGACTGCATGATGCGGGAATCTTTGTCAGCTCCCAAGCATTTGTAGAGTATTTGAAGTCGGTACTCACCAATGCACCAACCGGACACACTGCCATACACTCACCGCAGCTGCTACACTCTTTGTCTTCTTTGGTGTGGATAATTGTCGAATTGTATCCGCCGACAGAGATCGCCAAAGCCTCATCGCCTATAACTTCATTGCAGACATGCACACACTTTTCGCACATGATACACAGCGTAGGATCATAAGAGATAAATCCCCAGTCCTGTACAGGTCTATGCTGGTCTCTTGTTGTAAAGTTTTGATTTGCAACATCAAATTCCATCGTTTTATTTTGCAGATCGCACTCACCGCTTTTGTCACACACACCGCACTCCAGCGGATGGTTGACATTATAAAGCTTCATGATGTTTTGTCTCTGCTTGAAAATAGCTTCATTATCAGTTGTGATGACCGCGCCGTCTGTTGCCTTCTCTTGACAAGAGAGCACCATACCATCAACACCGGCGACATTGACGATACACATCCGGCAAGAGGCAATAGGTTCTACTTTGGTCAGATAGCACATAGTAGGTATATAAATACTGTTTGCACGCGCAATCTTGAGGATCGTATCACCAAATTCTGCTTGACATACTTTGCCGTCTATGGTAACAGTGATCATCTTTTTTTCTTTGCTCTGTACGGTCATCTTACACCGCCACCATAGAGATATAGTAACATCTCATGCATCGTTCTGCTTCGGCTATCGCCTCTTCACCGGTAAAGCCAAGGTTGACTTCCATATTGTTGTCTTTGCGCTCATCGACTCCGAGTTTTTCGCTCACCTTGCGAGGCAAACCAGGCATCCAGCCGGAAACCTTCTCTTTTTTGTTATAAACACCCAATTTTGCCAAATGATCTTCCATGATCTCATCATCGGTCAGTGAAACTTCACCGTCATATATATACCGGCTGATGACTGATGCCGCTCTTTTGGCCTGCCCGACAGCATTTACGATAGTCATCGGACCATACTCGCAGTCACCTGCAGCAAAAAGTCCCTTTCGCGAAGTCATATAATCTTTGCCGTTAGTCTTGAGCGTATTCCATGAGGTCAATTTGATCTCCCACTCTTCAGGCAATAGTTGAAGGTCAGATGCCTGGGAAACAGCCGGGATCAGATAATCACACTCGATCTCGAAGTCTCCGTCTTCTCTTTTGACCAATTGCGCTCTGCCGCCATTGGGATCTTCAACAAGTTCAAATTGGTTGACAAGAAGCTTTTTGAGTTGATTCTTTTCGTCAAAAATACGCTCTATTGCGGAATAAAAGACGAACTCTACACCCTCTTCAACTGCTTCATGATACTCTTCATAAGTAGTGTTGCGGATGATCGTCTTTTCGTCTCTACGATAGAGCATGATCACTTTTTTAGCGCCTTCTCGGATCGAGCAGCGCACGACATCCATAGAGGTGAATCCTCCGCCTACACATACTACTGTTTTGTCTTTGAGCTCATTTGACGCCGGAGAACCGATCTTGTATTTTGACCAGAGATTGACTTTGTCAAGCATTGCTATCGCACCCCAATACCCCTCCATGTCCGGCCGCTCGTTTTCGGCCTGCACCTTTTTGGATAGTCTGGCACCAAATGCCAAAAGTGTCGCATCATACTCATTATCAATCTCTTGGAGGCGCTCCGCGTCAACACGGTGGTTGGCGTAAACATCGACTGCCTCCATCGAGGTAACCAACTCAATGTCTTTATAGTACTTTCCTATAGGCATACGATACTCCGGCACACCCACGGCGACCTCTCCGCCCAACACAGGCAACTCTTCAAAGATATCGACCTTAATCCCATCAAGTGCCAGATAATATGCAGCAGTCAACCCGGCAGGTCCTGCACCAATAACAGCAACCTTTTTGCCGTCATTGCGAAGAGGTTTGGGCTCATAAGGATGATGCCATGCCAATCCATGATCTGTCTCATAGTCAGCGCCGAGTCTTTTGAGCTCCATGATAGAGATCGGTTCATCCAGATTTGCTCTTCTGCACGCACTTTCACACGGATGCGGGCAGACACGGCCGCAGGTATGCGCCAAAGGCATAGTCTGCCTTGTTGCTGCGAGCGAATCGGCAAATGCCATATCACGCACGCCCTCGATATAAGCAGGGATATCCACATATGCAGGGCATGCTTCAGTGCAAGGCGCAGTCACTTTGGCAATATAACCGATCTCTTGATTATAATGTTTTGACGGCATCTGTTTTTCTATTGCTTCATCAAACTGGGTTTTATAGTGCTCCATAAGATCCAAAATAGGCTTGGGAACGGTCCGGCCTATTTCACACTTTGAAGTGATCATCATGGTTTCGCTCACCTCTTTGAGATGCTCGATATCTGCATGGCTTCCCTCGCCCCGTGCTATTTTATCCAACAAATCATAGAGTATACGCCCTCCCCATCTGCCTGGAGCACATCTGCCGCATGCCTCTGAATAGACCTGATACTGCGCTGCATACTCTGCAGCGAGCCTGATCGCATCAATATCTTCTTGAAAGATTGCTACTCCATCCCAGCCAACAAATGCCTTGGAATGCCTGTCGGCAGAGTATTCTTCAGGAAGTTTATACGCTGATGGACTCCACTCTTCGAGGGACTTGCCGCGATTATCAATAAACTCGCCTCTCCAAGTCGAGAATACAACCTGTGCCATTATTCTGCTGCCTCTTTCGCTTTGGCTTTAGTTTCTAAAACAGCAGATCTTTGCTCTTGACGGGTTTTTCGTGTCGCCTCATCAACTTTCTTGACCACAATCGTCCAATCCACCTCATTGAATTTGAGTGAATTCATCAAGTCATGACCCAAATCTTTGACCAAATCAGCGCTTTTTTGAACCGGCGAAAAGTCACCCACCTCAAAGAGAAAAATAGCCGCCTCGCCCACTTTGGTATCTTTCTCAATCAACTCACTCATTCTGCCGTAGAATTCATCTTTTAGATGTCTTAGATCATATCTTTTCATTATGGCTCCTTATCGATCGATTTCACCGAATACAATATTGGTATTACCAATGATCGTAACCGCATCCGCCAAATAGGTGCCCACCAACAGCTTCTGCAGATATCCGGCATGGAAGAAACTCGGCGCCCTGCATTTAAGACGATACGCATATGGCGTACCTTCGGATTTGATATAAAATCCGAGCTCGCCTTTTGGCGACTCGGTTGGAGCATATACTTCACCAACCGGGGGCCTCATCCCTTGCGTGACCAACACGAAGTGCTGCATCAAAGCATAGTTTTGAGTCATGATCTCCTCTTTGGGAGCAGAGATATACTGTGGTGAATGCGCCATCAGTTTCGGCTCAGTCTGAGCATACATAGGTATGAGCTGTTCTAGTATCTTAGCAGACTGTCTCATCTCCTCCATATGCAATACATAACGGCCATAACTGTCACATCGATCGCTTATCGGAATATCAAAATCAAGCTCACTGTAGAGCTCATAAGGCTCCTCTTTACGGATATCGTATTTGATGCCCGAACCGCGCGCCATGATTCCTGTACATCCCCATGACAGCGCTTCTTCTGGAGTGATCACGCCGATATCATCCAGTCGCATTTTCCAGATACGGTTCTCGGTCAAAAGATCTTCATAGGTTTTGACCTCTTCCGGAAGTTTTGCGATAAATATTGCCAAGCTTTCCAGCCATCCTTCCGGAAGATCCAAAGGCACTCCGCCGATACGCACAGCAGAATGCGTCAGTCTCGCACCGCAGTAATCCTCCATCAAGTCCATAGCATACTCTCTCTCACGGAACGCATAAAGAAAGACACTCATAGCTCCGACATCAAGGGCATGGGTCGCCAAAAAGAAGAGGTGGGAGATGATACGGTTGATCTCTAGAAGCATTGTGCGGATCACTTGAGCGCGTCTTGGCACCTCCAGCCCTATCAATCGTTCTACACTCAAAGCATATGCATAGTTGTTTGAAGTAGAAGCGATATAGTCAAGCCGGTCTGTTGTTGGCAAAAATTCATTATAGGTCATATTCTCTGCCATCTTCTCAATACCGCGGTGAAGATAACCGATATTTGGATCAGACTTGACGATCAGCTCTCCGTCCAGCTCAAGTATCAATCTCATTTGACCGTGAGCAGATGGGTGCTGCGGACCGAAGTTCACTACCATCGTATTATCACTGCGGTCAAAATTGAGATTTTCAAAAAATGGGGTTAATTTATTAGTCACTTGCATACCGCTCTCCCTATGTTCTCTTCTTGAGGTCTTTGGTCCCTGCATTGTAATTGACCAAAAGTGTTTCACTGTATTCGATCGGATTGGCTTTTTCATTTTCTGCGTTCAGCTCGGCGCCAAACGGTACCTCATATCCCACGCGGGAAAATCTTTGCGAATCATATCTGTCGATCAAAGCAGGATTCCTGTTTTCAGGTCCTACGATATCGCGGTGGGCTTTGCCGAAGATCTTATCGACCTCATACCAGGAGGCGAACTCATCGCCTTGCAACGGATAGGTTTTAAGCAACGGATGCCCCTCCCAGTCGTCAGGCATGATCAATCGTTTAAGATGAGGATGATTGTTGACAGGGATGCCAAACATGTCAAACATCTCCCGCTCGGCGAAATTTGCCATCTTATACAGCGGTACGATACTCTCGATCGCTTCTCCTGGCTTGATGCGGCAAACTACTCTAGTGCGTTTTGCCTCATCGAGATTGAGCATTTGATAAAATATCTCAAACTCGCCGTCTTTTGCAAGATAATCAACCGCGCTTAGCTCCGAGCACATTTTATACCCGCAGCTGTCACGCAATATTGTGAGCACTTTGATATTGTCTTTGGCCTCAATGACGATTCTAAGCTGTCCAAGCTCTACAGCGGCTCCTTGAAGCTTCACTTTTGCGTCTACTGCTTTGACAACTTTATCAAAATGAGAATTTTTTTCGACTTCCGTTTTGGGCACCCTGGGAGCCACCCAAAACCTGTCTGTATAGTAAGATTTTGCCTGTACATTGTCTTTGGGCGTATATTTTCTCATCTAAATTATCCTCTGCTTGGTATTGTTGTTCATATTGGCAGACTCTCTTCGTATCTTTTTCTGGAGCATCATCATCGCATACTGCAGAGTCTCTGGTCTTGGTGCGCACCCAGGAAGATAGATATCAACCGGTACGATCCTGTCCACACCCTGTACGGTAGCATAGGTATTGAACATTCCGCCGGTGTTGGCGCACGACCCCATAGAGATGACCCATTTTGGCTCCGTCATCTGATCATAGAGTCTTCTAGCATACTCTGCGTGTTTTTTGGAGAGCGTGCCCGCCAAGATCATCACATCTGACTGTCTCGGAGAGGCACGGAAGATCGTTCCCATCCTGTCAAAGTCATAACGGCTTGCGCCTGATGCCATCATCTCGATAGCACAGCACGCCAAACCATATGTCAAAGGCCAAAGCGAATTCGATCTTCCCCAGTTGATAAGTTTATCCACCGATGTCAACGCTATCGGCAAACCCGCCGACGAGGTATAACTTACTTGATGCTGTGCCATTCAAGTGCTCCTTTCTTCCATGCATAGACGAATCCAATCGCCAAAAGTAAAATAAACAGAATCATCTCTGCCAAACCGAACCAGCCGAGCAGCTTAAAATCAATTGCCCACGGGAACATAAAAATAATCTCCACATCAAAAAGAATAAAAAGCAATGCGATCAGATAAAACTGAGCGGATATCCTGTTTGGCTGCTTGACCGATTCAGGTCCGCATTCATAAATCGTCATTTTGAGCTTTTCGTTGTCCAGTTTTGCCAATTTACGGCTGACGAATCTAGCAAGCACCAAAGTCGCCGGGAAAGCAACCGTGGTCAACGCAAACAGCAAAAAGACACCGAAATATGGGTGATCTGTAAGCACATGAGTCATTCTAACCCCTTTCTTTTGAGAGAGTCATCTCAGAGTATTTAAACTGATGGTATCAAAAAATAGATTAAAGTGTTTTTGGGTCATCTGATAATCAAAATTAAGTTCTCTGTTTTGTAACTATGTGAAACAGGGTATCTGCTTCAAAAATGATCAAAACAGGACGCCAAAAATCTTCGTTAGACTTTGAAACCCATACTTTTACTGCTGTCAAAACTGCTTCCAAGCTCTTTGGCGATCTCGTCAAGGAAATCTTGCATCATAAAAAGGCTCTCCTCTCGTACTGCGACTTTGTAGGCGGTATTTTTGATGATCAGGCTGATCTGCCCTCCGGTGAGATCATGCTTAGCCAGCTCTGAGATCTCAAATCCCTCTTCATAGTCAGCATTTTCCGGAAGCATATATTGCCAGAGACTCAGCCGCTGGCTCAACTGCGGTCTTTTGAACTCTATTTTATAGTTAAATCGTCTCGAAAAGGCTTTGTCGATATTTTCCAGCAGATTTGTGGTAGCTATCAAAATGCCTTCAAATTTTTCGATCTGCTCCAAAAAGATATTTTGCATTTGATTGTGCATCTTGTCGGCGCTGCTTCCATGCCCTTCGCTGCGAGAGCTCAAAAACTGATCAGCTTCATTGAGCAACAAGATAGGCTCCGCCTTCGCCTTGCTGCCAAGAGTCTTAAAGTCATCAAAAATCTTCCGTACATTTTTTTCACTTTCGCCCACATACATAGAGAGGATTTTGGAACAGTCAAAGCTGAGAATGGGTCGCTTGAGTGTCTTGGCGAGACTCATCGCCGTCATCGTCTTGCCGGTACCGGGAGGTCCATAGAAGATAATACGCGCGTCAATACCTTTGTCTTTTCCTTTGATGCCCCACTCTTTGAGCTTTTTGACTACTCTTTTGTCCACCTGTTTCATAAGTGTCTGGAGCGTCTCTCTTGTCGCAGGATGCAACACCACATCATCAAGTGTCGTGAGGGGCTCCAGATACTCAAAAAGCTCCTGCTCTTTGACTAGCATATCGAGTTTGAGCTTGGTCACTTTCTTTTTACTGTTGGGGTGAATGATGCGCTGCATTACCTCATCGCGCAGATAAAAAGAGCGGCTGATACCGCCAAACATATTGAGAATCTCTTCATAGTCGATGATCTCTTCCGTGATGAGCTTGGCACCCTCTTCGAGAAGCGCTCTGTTTTTGATCTTCTCGTATTCATCAAATGAGATCAGCTCGATCAAAGAGTTCATCTCTCGAAACTGCCCTTCTCCTCCGCTATACTCCTCTTTGAGCAGAGCAAGGAAAATATGTTTTTCTCGTTCATCCAGCTCTTTTTCTTTAAAAAACTCCTCTACCACGATCGGTTCACTCGTCATCTTCAAGCGCTCTTCGATGCGCTTCGTCAAAAGCGCCAATTTGCTTTTTTGCCTGCCTATACTGAGTGAATTATCCGTAAAGCTATGTTTGAATGTCGAGATCTTGTGCAACAATTCAACCACATCAAACTGGTCTTGGAGATACTCCAGGTGATCTGTATAAGGTTTGATCTCCGGCAAAGAGATCTCCAGAGACCCCTCTTCGAGCAGACGCAAAAGCACAACGCTGGGAGCAAGAGATACGGTCAAAACTTCAAGTTTGGATATCTCATGCAACTTGACCTGCCCGAAATTGATCTGCGTCAGCCATCCCTGATCCATAATGTGCTTTACAAGTGGGAGCTTTTCTAGATACAGGTACTCCTCTTCTCCAAAATTATCCTGAAGTATATCAAGCACAGAAATCTCCTCTTGCCCCTTGACATAACGACGGCACACATACTGTATCAACTCTGCTTCTTCTTTGGTACTTTTGAGATGCGGGTAGATAAGGCTCTGGGCCGCATCCTCGCTTTTGATAAAATCTATCAGATATTTCACGCTCTTAGATCCTCTTTATTTAATTGAAACCGCCAAATAGACATTTTCTAGACTGCCACGACTTTTTCAAAGTCTCGCAGTGACAGAAATTTGTCATTGCGAGCAAAGCATGGCACTCTTTACATTTAAATGTCTTAATTGTTATAGTATAGCATAGTTGTGA
>DYNJ01000073.1:0-5860 GCA_020721085.1 Sulfurovum sp.
GATCGTATTGTAACGGATCTTTCTAGGAGCGCCCTCGATTGCGAAAGATTTGGTCATCGCGATCGTTCCGCCCTTGCTCGCTGCATAATTGGTCTGTCCCGCATTGCCTGTTTCACCGACTATAGAGGCGATATTGACCACCGATCCGAAACGGTTTTTGCTCATCACTTTGAGTGCTTCACGGCATCCGAAAAAGGTCGATTTGAGATTGGCCTCGATGACCGACATGAATTCATCTTCTTTCATCCGTATCGCCAATTTGTCCTTGGTAATGCCGGCATTGTTGACAAGATATCCCAGCTCTCCGTCCGCCTCAACGATCTGCTTGACTGCCGCAACAAATGCAGCCTCATCGCTGACATCAAATCTGATCGTATCGGCGCTGCCTCCTTTTGCCTCTATCTCCTTCTTGACCGCTATCGCTTCCGCCTCACCGCTTCGATAGTTGATCCATACTTTGAGCCCCATGCCGCCCAAGCTCTTTGCGATCTGCGCGCCGATACCTCTGCTTGCCCCTGTTATCAGTACATTTTTGCCTGTAAATTTCATCAATTTCCTTTTATTAAATAAGCATCTGCCACGGGATTGTCACAGCTAAAAAGCGCATTTTTGATCTTTTCAAACTCCTCATAATCCTTTTCGGTGATCTTGTCGGAGTATATGATATGGTTGATCTGCTCCAAAAGATGCATCTTGTCAATCCTGTTATTACATAAGGCATCATTAATGATGGCGAGATGTTCGTCTATATCATACTCCTCTTGCATTACGGTGTACAAAAACGCCTTTGCCTCTTTGGGATCACAATCAAAATCCTGTCCCATGATTTTACAAAAAAGAGGTGCCTCTTTGTCTATATCTCTGTTGTCCACTTTGATGATATGCGCAAGCAGTGTTGCGACAGATCTTTTGATTTTCTTTTCCATGCAACTGTCACCTTTTCAATTTTTGTGTTGATTATATAATGTTTTGGATATCAAATCAACGGTTCATCCATCTCTTTGGGGATCTCAAGACCCATAAGCTTCAGTACCGTGGGGGCGATATTGTTGAGTCCTTTGCCCTCTAGTACATGATCCACTCCTTTGGCCAGTACAAAACACCATACGCTTCCTACCGTATGGTTGGTCAGCATATGGCCTTCGCTGTCACACATCTCTTCGCAGTTGCCGTGATCTGATGTAATGACAACGGCATAATCTCTCTTTTTGGCCCGCGAGAGGATCATACCCAGTTCGGTATCTACCGCGTGTACCGCCTTTTTGGCCGCCTCGAAATTGCCCGTATGTCCGACCATGTCCCCGTTGGCGAAGTTTACCACGATAAAATCATATCCCTCATCCATTGCTGACCGTACTGCTTCCCCGACTTCCGGCGCGCTCATCTGGGGCTTCATATCGTAAGTTTTTACATTTGGGCTGGGGATCAAAACTCTGCTCTCTCCTATCATCGGCTCTTCGATACCGCCGTTGAAAAAGAAGGTCACATGGGCATATTTCTCTGTCTCTGCCGTATGCATCTGTGTCAATCCGGCACGGCTGATCACCTCTGCAAGCGTATTGCGCGGCGCTGCTTTTGGGAAAAGCACAGGATAAGGGAAGTTGGCATCATACTGTGTGATCGTCGCGATATGCGTCGGGATATATTGGCGGTGAAATCCTGCAAACTTTTCGTCTCCGATGGCAGTCGTGATCTCGCGCGCTCTATCGCTTCGGAAGTTAAGCATCAGCACCGCATCCCCTTCGCGCATACCGTCATACCCGCTAAAGGCGACCGGCTTGATAAACTCATCCGTCTCTTCCCTCTCGTAGCTTGCCGTCACATACTCCTCGGGACTCAAAGTACTCTTCGGCTCTGCCTCGACAATGGCGCGATACCCTGCCTCTACTCTCTCCCAACGATTATCGCGATCCATTGTATAAAAACGCCCTGACAGTGTCGCTATGGTGATCCGGTCACTGCATATCTCCCCTATCTGTTTGAGATATTTCCTGCCTGAGATGGGACTGACATCCCTGCCGTCCGTGATCAGATGCAAAAAGACTCTTTTGCCGGAACGCTCCGCCAGTTGCGCCATACCCATGATGTGTTCGATGTGAGAATGCACACCGCCGTCGCTCAGCAGACCGACCAAATGTACCCGATCGCTTTTGTCCAGCGTATGCAGCAGCGCCTCGTTTTTTGCCATACTCCCGTCTTTGAGCGCCAAAGAGATCTTGACAAGATCTTGGTAGAGGATCCGTCCGCTTCCGATCGTCATATGCCCCACTTCGGAATTTCCCATTTGGCCTTCGGGAAGTCCTACGCTCAGCCCGTGGGTTGCGATCAACGCCTTTGGCACTTCTTCGAGCAATATATCGTATGTCGGCTTGGATGCCTCTTCAAACGCATTGCACAACGCATGCTGTTTGTACCCGATCCCGTCTGTGATAATCAGTATTGTTTTTTGCACATTTGCCATCTTGACAATCCTTAATTGAAATGATAGTAGAATACCACTTAGAACCTAAAAAAAGAGAGTATTCCTTTTATGTTGTATGCTTTGTATCATCTTTTTGACATCAATCTCTTCTCTTATATAACTGTACGGGCAGGGGTAGGATTTATCATCTCTCTTGGTATGACTCTTTTTCTGTTTCCCAGATATATAGCTTGGGCAGTTGCCAAAAACGCCAACCAGCCGATCAACAAATATGTACCCACCCACGAAAAGAAAAAGCATACCCCTACCATGGGCGGCGCGGTATTTCTCTTCTCTGTCGCTGCTGCCCTGCTCGTAACTGCCAATATTATCAATATTTATGTATTTACCGGCCTAATAGTAATTATAGGCTATGGAGCGATCGGATTCAAAGACGATCTAGGCAAGGTACTATCGGGCGACAACCTTAAAGGCTTAACCCCTAGAGAGAAGATGGCTTTTCAGCTCCTCGTCAGCTTTGCGGTAGCTGTTGTCTTATATTTGATAGACTTCCCGACCACTCTTTATGTACCTTTTCTCAAAACTCCGCTTTTTGATATGGGTATTTTTGCGATCCCTTTTTGGGTGCTGATCTTTTTGGCGACGACAAACGCCGTCAATCTCACGGATGGCTTGGATGGCTTGGCGACAGTCCCGTCGGTCATTGCTCTAGCCTCTTTGGGTATCATCGTTTATGTCACCGGACATGCGATCATAAGCGACTATCTACTGATGCCCAACATCAAGGGAACAGGAGAGATGACGGTCTTTGCGGCAAGTTTCGCGGGAGGACTGCTCGGATTTCTTTGGTACAACTGCTATCCGGCAGAAATATTTATGGGTGATACGGGAAGCCTTTCGATCGGCGGCATCCTCGCATATCTAGCGATTTTGGGCAAGAGTGAAGTACTGCTTCTTTTGATAGGACTCATTTTTGTGATCGAAACAGTCTCTGTCATTTTGCAAGTAGCAAGCTACAAACTGCGAGGTGAGCGGATCTTTCTCATGGCTCCGATCCATCATCATTTTGAGCTCAAAAAATGGGCGGAGAACAAGATCATAGTCCGCTTTTGGATGATCTCATTGATCGCCAATATCATCGCTCTTGTCTCTTTCAAATTCAGATGAGAGACCGATCGGCGATACAAACCGGAGTATAGGTTATGAAAAAACTCGACCATTCACAAACCAAACCGACACTTTTTGGATATGGACTCACCACCAAAGCCATCGCACACACTCTCGGAGGCGGATGTACCTTTTTTGATGACAAAGCCCAACAGCCATATTTCGACGAAGAGGGCAATCACATCCTCCCCTCCCACCTTTTCGATCCCGAGCAGAGCACTCTTGAGGTGACGACACCAAGTCTCAAGCCCGATCATCCGCTCATCAAAAGCGCCAGACATCTCAAAAGCGAGTACGACTACTTTTTGACCCCGCGCCCTGCCTCGCCATTTACGATCTGGATCTCCGGTACTAACGGCAAAACTACCACTACCCAGATGCTCACCCACCTTCTGGCATCGCATGGAGCTGTCAGCGGCGGCAATATCGGCACACCTTTGGCTGATTTGGATCCAGATATGCCTATATGGGTACTGGAGACAAGCTCATTTACGCTGCATCACACCCATACCGCCTCACCCGGTATCTATCTGCTGCTGCCTATCACACCGGATCATCTCGACTGGCACGGAGACAGCGCACAGTATGAAGCCGACAAACTCAAGCCTCTTTTAACGATGGGAGAAGGAGAACTGGCGCTCATCCCAAAAGGTCTCCATCTGCCCGAAACTGACGCATTTGTCGTAGAGTATGACAGTATAGAATTTCTAGCCGACTATTTTGAGATAGATTCTGCTCGGATCAGCTTTAAAGGAGCCTTTCTCGAAGATGCCATGCTGGCTTTGGCGATCACAAGGGTGCTTTTCGATAAGGTTGATTATGCGCTTATCAATCGATTCAAGCTTGATGCGCACCGACAAGAAGAGATATTTGACCAATCGGGCAGACTTTGGGTCAATGACTCCAAGGCGACCAATCTTGACGCAGCCATCAAGGCGATCAAAGGATACGGAGATAGAAAAATACATCTCATAGCCGGAGGGGATGATAAAGGGGTCGATCTCACACCGCTCTTTGAGACGATGCAGCACTATGATCTTGTGCTTTATACGATCGGTTCCAACAATAACCGCCTTATCAATCTCGCCAAACAGTACAAGATAGACACCGTTAGCTGCAAAACACTCGATCAGGCTGTCGCTGCCATCGACAAACATCTCCTGCTCGGTGAAGCAGCGCTGCTGTCTCCGGCTGCGGCGAGCCTCGATCAGTTCAGCTCCTATAAAGAGAGGGGCAATCTGTTTATGGATATGGTACACAAATTAAGTAAGAATTAATCTTAACTTGTTATAATTGCTCCTCATTTTATATGGCTCGATAGCTCAGTCGGTAGAGCAAAGGATTGAAAATCCTTGTGTCGGGGGTTCGATTCCCTCTCGCGCCACCACTTATTCGCCCTGCAGCATCCAAAAATTTTTATCCAACTCTTAAAGTTATCTATCAGCCATCAGGAGATTTTTACTGTGCATCCAAAAATTATTGCAAAAGTTGGCGATATCACAAAAGAAAATGTGTGCGCCATTATCAATGCAGCAAACCGTTCGCTGATGGGTGGAGGAGGCGTAGACGGCGCCATACACCAAGCCGGCGGATCTGCGATCCGGGAGGCATGTCAAAAAATCAGACAAATGCAGTATCCGGAGGGTTTGCCTACAGGAAAAGCTGTAGCTACCACGGCAGGGGAAATGCCCTCAAAGTATGTCATTCATACTGTAGGACCTATCTATCATCAATGCGGCCAAGAGTGCACAGTTCTCTTGGCATCGTGCTATACCAATTCGCTTCAAACAGCTGTTGCGCTTGGATGCAAAGAGATCTCTTTTCCTGCTATTTCAACAGGTATCTATGGATACCCCAAAGAAAAAGCAGCGTTCATCGCCTATCATGCGGTCAAAGATTTTTTAGCAGCAACAAACCAGGAGCTAAAAGTCAATTTTGTTTTTCATAATTCTCATGATAAAGAGTTGTTTGAAAAAACAGTTTTTTAGCAAAGTCTGGTTTAGAAACGCTCCGCTCCAGCATATCGTATAATATTCAATCCGCAGCCACTCCTAAAATCCACACCGATGCAGGATTATTATAGTTTACACCTATTAACACCTGATAGACCTTTGCTCATGCCTTGGCTTTGACCTTATCCGCCGCATCTGCCTTTGCTGCCATAATTGTTATACATTCAAAATGCTACTGTGCTGGGTGCTGCCTCTGAAACATTTCCTTTTTGCGAAGGCATCATGCCAAATCGTTGTATAGTTTCAGCCGTACATACGG
>DYNJ01000073.1:5960-9255 GCA_020721085.1 Sulfurovum sp.
CCCTTGATATATTTTGCCTGTTCTAATACTTCAAAACTAAAAACAATACTAAAACTACTTCTTTATCTCTGTGACGATAACACCTCTGAATTCGCCCTCTTTGAAACCGACAGCCAGATCATTTGGATATTTCTGCGTTATTACAGATTTAACCTCAGCGCTTATGGCATCACCGTGACACGACATACAAGGTTTCATCATCGGCAGCGCTTTATAGACGCGATAGCTGCTGTTCATATCAACTACGAGAGGTTTATCAAAATCTTTTGTTGCTGTGAACTTTTCCATCACGGCTGCATCTGTGGCATCCGGCTTGTTGGCTTCGTTGCGGTATTTGAGCGCTGTTCTGCGGACACTTGTTCCGGCTGGGAGTTGCGCATTATAATCAGATGTCAATCTCATAGCGTCATTGCTGCACATATTCATAGCGCCCACACCTGATGGGTCTTTGTGCATTTCACTCTCAAGAACAGGCTTGATGCTTTCTATAAAAGCCTTGGCAGTCTGAGCTCCTTTGGCTGCGATCTCCGGATTGTTGATATAGCTGACGCTATCTTTGGGTGCATCATTACAAGCTGTAAATATAAGCGCTGCCGTGACAAGAATAGTTTTTTTCATTTTGTTTCCTTATGAATATTATAATTTTGTCGAAGTATAGCATATTATCTTTGATTTATATGGGATCAATACCCCTTGGTCTCCGCTTTGTTGCCAGATATACTTTTGAGGAAAAGTGCAAACTCTCCTATTGTTTTATATCCTTTGCTCATAGCCTCTGCAAGCAGCTTTTTGTCATGTTTAAAATCCATTTTGGTTCCTTGTAGCATTTAAGATATCAAAATATACTATTTTTACACTATTTGTGTATGAATATATTTCAAATTGACATACTTTAAGAATAAAAAGATTACAATATAAAATATAATTATCAAGGAGAAAGCATGATAACACTAAGTGAAATAACAGAAAAACTAAAAGATGTCCTCTCTGAGGTTAAGCCTAACGGCAAGGTGTTTGACAAAGATGTAGCAAGCGCTCTAGGGATCCCTCAGATGTCATTTGCGACTATGAAAAAAAGAAACTCCATCCCATATGCAGAGCTACTGCAGTTTTGTGCTCTTCATAGGCTAAGCATTAACTGGCTTTTTTTCGATCAGTCTGCACAGATGCTGGTCAAAGAGACAGATAAATTTTTTCAGGTACGCTATTTTACAGATTTGCGTGCGAGTGCGGGTGGTGGAGCGGAAGTTTTTGACGAGAATTATGAGTTGATGACGATTGATGAGCGTATTGTGCGCAATATGACAGGATCAAGCGATCGGAAGCTCGAAGCGATCCATGTTGATGGGGAATCGATGGAGCCTACTTTGTATGACGGTTCTATTGTTTTTATTGATCGAGAGCAGACTGATATCAACAAGGATGGCATCTTTATCGCTTCGACCAATGCAGGACTCTTTATCAAGCGTGTCCGACAAAGAGCCGACGGGATGGTGGAACTCATCTCAGACAATAAAACCTACTCTCCCGAACTACTTGCCCCAGATGAAGTGAGAATCGTTGGAAAGGTGGTGGGCAGCGCAGGAAGTCTTTGAGCGTATCATAAAGCAAAAAAGATATTTGCCTGGATTTGGATCGTAGTTTTCTCTTTCGTGTCACAATCGCTATTTCTTATGGTATAGTGGGAATGATTAGAGCAGAGGATAAGACAATGGATAGAGAGAGTCACGGAATCCTCAGAGAGGCATTGCATGCTTATATCGATTTGATGGGCAAGGAAGCATACTTTGATGCGCACGATGCTCTCGAAAAAGCATGGTATCCGCTGCGCAAAGAGAAAACCCCCTTGGGTAATTTGCTCAGAGGGTTGATCAATGGTGCAGTGGCATTTGAGCATCTCAAGCGTGCAAAGCCTGGCGCAGAGGAGCGTGCGAAAAAAATCATGGGTTCGTTTGATCGATATGCTGCCTTGTGCGACAAAGATATCCCAGAGGCTGATCTTTTTGCCAAAGCATGCGAAAAAGTGACTGACCTCAAGGTAGAAAATGGGAAGGTTTTTGATGTTTTGGTATCATAAGCAAACGAAACACTCGTATCACTCAGTACGCACCCATCCCAATCATCTCTCTTGGGAAGATCAGCCCAGCGCCTACAAAATCTATCCAGACCGATACGAAAAGAGGGGTTTGGACAGAACAAAAGAAGAAGAGAATTTTCTCTATCATATCGCCGGGTTGACAGCCAAAAAAACCTATCCGAGCATGGAGTATTTCCTGCGTATCAACCCCTCGGCTGGGGCTCTTTTCCCCAATGAACTCTATTTTCAAGTACGAGGTGCTGCAGGGATGGAAGATGGCATCTATCACTATGAAGTGTATTCCAATTCTATCGTATTGCTGGCAAAGATCACCCAAGACGAAGGACTGGAGCCCTATCTTGGGTTCAAAACCCCCATGAAAGGATATCTGTTTTTAGTTTCAGCTCTCTACTATCGATCCAGCTGGAAATATAAAAATCGGGCATTTCGTTATTGTCTTTTGGACGCAGGGCATCTGCTAGGAAGTATCGAGGCAAGCGCATGGCTCAAGCCTCATGCTACGCAGATGATCTACAACATCGACAAAGAGCAGCTCAACCGTATGTTTGGATTTGAAGAGCGAGAGTGGTTTTTAGCAGGGGCAGCGGTGGCAGTTCCGATCGAGGGGAGTCATATCGTGCCCATTGAGTTTGCCCTTCCCTATGTCGATGGAAGCGGAAGATTTGAGCCCAATGATCTTGTGGAGTTAGCATACAAGCAGAGTGTCATATCACAAAACTGCAAAAGAGGGATCGGGTCGCCGTATTTTAGTTATCAACCACAAAAACTAAGAGAGACGATTTTGGCGAGACGATCGCAACGCGGATTTGAGGAGGGTGCGATCACTAGGGGGCAGTTTGATTATATTGTGCAGATGATTTCCCAGCCGATTCTGAGCGATTGTGATGCGGATATCTCTCTTTATGCCGTGATCCATCGGGTGCTTGATATGCCTATAGGGCTCTACAAAGACGGCAAGTATCTCAAATATGGCGATTTTGCCAATCTGGCAGGGTATCTTTGCTTGGAGCAGTATTCCCTTGCATCCAAGGGCGCTGTCGTGTTTTTCTTGACTTCCAAAGGCGAAAATTATCAGCCGCTCTATCAAAAGGCGGGAATAATGGGGCATAGACTCTATATCGCATCAAATTATCTTGGAATCGGCTGCAGCGGCATCGGAGCGTACTATGATGATGAGGTAGCAGAATTTTTGGGATG
>DYNJ01000074.1 GCA_020721085.1 Sulfurovum sp.
TTGGTTTGGTTTCATTGACACCTGCAAAAAGCGAACTCATCTCCACCTTCTTTTTGGGCTCTTTCGTCGGTTTTGGTTCAGGTTTGGGCTTCTCGACAGGCTCCGGTTTGGGTTTTTCCACCGGTTTGGGCTCTGATTTGGGTTTCTCTGCCTGTTCCGGCTTTGGCTTAGGCTCTTCTTGCTTAGATTCAGTTTTTTCCGGAGCCTTTTTGCTGCTTGACTTTTTTTTGGAAGATTTCTTTTTTTTCTGTGAACTCATGGCGACTTCGATACGGTTTTCATTTTTTTCGACATAATGGACACTTTTTTCATCTCTATGGTGATTGAAATAGTTCAACAAGAGTCCCAATATGGCAAAATAGACAAAAAAAGCGATAAATCCGCTTGTAATTTTAAAACGATTTTTCATTATTCTGTTATAAGAGATACCTTAGTAAATCCGACATGCTTTACACTTTTGAGAAGATACATGACATCTTTATAGGCAAGCTGCTCATCTGCTCGGATAAATACATCGCTTTCAAGATCAAATTTGCTCGCTTTGAGTACAAAATTGTCTGCAAAGTCAGCAAGGGTAAATTTGTCTTTCTCGAAATAGATTACCTGATCTTTATCCATCCTGATAGTCAATGTTTTGGTCTCTTTGACTTTTTTGCTCTGCGTCCCCTTCGGAAGTGTAATCTGCTCTTCAAAATTGATCGTTGGAGCGGTGATCATCAAAATCGCCATCAAGACCAGCATCACATCCACAAGTGGTGTAATGTTGAGATCCGGATCATCATCCCAGTGAAACATCTACTCAGCCTCTTGTGCCAGAGACAGTACCATATCTGATTGGGATTGCAAAATAGAACCTAGCTCATATGCCTGTCTTTTGAGAAGGAGATGAAAAGTATAAGCGAAAATCGCGACTGATATACCTGCCGCTGTCGCTATAAGCGCTTCAGAAATCGCAGGAGCAACCACTGTCAGTGAAGCGCTCTTTTGGCTGCCTAAAGCACTAAATGTCTCAAGGATACCTACTACAGTCCCGAAAAGCCCGATAAATGGCGAAGTTGAAGCGATGATCGACAAAAGTGTCAAACCCTTGGTAGAGCTTCTGATTGCATCGCTCGATGCCGCCTCCAAAATCTCTTTGTTGGGTTTGGTCGCCCGTCTGAGGTACATAGTGATCAGTGAATTATTTGCAACAGATTCGGATCTGCCCATATAGAGCGATTTGAGAGATTGCGCTTCGATAGCAATTCTTGTTTTTAGGATTTGATATCGATAAAAAAACACCCAAAAAGTAGCGATAAAATATGCGGATAGCACAAGCAATACTAAAATAGTAATCGCGCTGCTATTTGCAAGATAGTCAGGAAGAAGACCGAGAAAGCCCAATTTATATAGACTTTCTGATATGCTCTATTTTGCCTACGGCAGCAGCAATCGCAGTATTTGAATTTTGAGCGCTTTCGAGGAGTTTTTTTGCCTCATCAATTTTTCTAGAGATATCGTTGTCACCAGCAGAGATAGCGACTGCATCATCTACCAAACAAGTTACTTTTGATTCATTGACTTTGACATACCCGGAGTTGATAGCCACTTCTACCTTTTGTGCATCAGGCATATCGATACTGATCACACCGGTACTCAGCAAAGATACCAAAGTGGCATGATCCGGAAGCACACCAAATTCACCCTCTGAGCCTGGCAATGTCACCATTCTGGCTTCACCGTCATAGATTACTCCTCCAGGTGTAGCTATTTCGAGTTTCATTAATTTCATTTGGGTCCTTTAGTTTAGGATGCTTTTGCTTTCAATTTTTCATTTTTGGCAACAGCTTCATCCATATTTCCTACCATATAGAATGCCGGTTCAGGCATATCATCATATTTTCCTTCGAGAAGACCCTTGAATCCTGCGATTGTCTCATCAAGAGTGACATACACCCCAGGACTGCCTGTAAAGACTTCGGCAACATGGAAAGGCTGAGAGAGGAATTTCTCGATCTTTCTAGCCCTTTCAACAACTTTTTTGTCATCTTCTGATAGTTCATCCATACCGAGAATCGCGATGATATCTTGAAGATCTTTGTATTTTTGCAAGATTTGCTGTACGCCCCTTGCCACTTTGTAGTGATCTTCGCCGATGATTTGCGGATCAAGCATCCTAGATGTTGAATCCAACGGATCTACCGCAGGATAGATGCCTTTTTCAGCAATGGAACGGTTAAGAACCGTCGTAGCATCGAGGTGGGCAAATACAGACGCAGGAGCCGGGTCGGTCAAGTCATCCGCAGGCACATACACAGCTTGAACAGAGGTGATAGATCCTTTTGTGGTAGAGGTGATCCTCTCTTGGAGTTTACCCATCTCAGATGCCAATGTAGGCTGATAACCAACCGCCGATGGGATACGGCCCAAAAGCGCTGACATCTCTGAACCTGATTGAGCAAAACGGAAGATATTGTCAACAAACATCAACACATCAAGTCCCATCTCATCACGGAAATACTCAGCCATTGTAAGACCTGTAAGCGCAATACGGTTTCTTGCTCCCGGTGGTTCACTCATCTGCCCATAGCAGAGCGCAACTTTATCAAGTACATTTGACTCTTTCATCTCATGATAAAGGTCATTTCCTTCTCTTGTTCTCTCACCTACTCCGGCAAATACAGAATATCCGCTGTGTTTCATAGCAACATTATTGATAAGCTCCATAATAATGACGGTTTTACCGACACCTGCACCGCCGAATAGTCCTACTTTACCGCCTTTTGAATACGGCGCCAAAAGGTCAACGACTTTGATACCTGTCTCAAAAACTTCTGTTTTGGTACTCTGCTCTTCAAAAAGCGGAGGATCTCTATGGATAGACCAATACTCTTTTGCATCTACTTCACCGGCACCATCAATCGCTTCACCGATGACATTAAAAATTCTTCCCAGCACCTCTTTACCGACCGGAACCTTGATAGAGTCGCCTGTAGCTTTAACCTCTTGACCTCTTACCACACCTTCGCTCATATCCATAGCGATCGTTCTAACTCTATTGTCACCGAGTTGAGCCGCTACTTCCAATACCAATCTATGTTTTTTGCCGTCAATTACAAATGATGTCTCCAGCGCTTCATTGATCGCCGGCAGATAATCGCTAAAATCCACATCAATAACCGGACCCAAAACTTGTACTACTTTACCTGTCATTACTTCTCCCCTTCTTATTTCATTGATTCTACACCACTGATGATCTCAATGAGTTCAGTAGTAATCGCTTCTTGTCTGGCTTTATTATATTTCACAGACAGTGTCTTAACCATATCTTTTGCATTGTTGGTGGCAGAGTCCATCGCCTGCATCCGTGCAGAATGCTCTGCAGCCATTGAGTCCAGCAAGGCATAATAGATCGTATATTCCATATACCGTCTCAGTAATGCCTGAAACAACAGATCCTCATCCTCTGATTCGACTTCAAGCTCCGATGAAGAGATGGCATCTATATTTATCAACTCAGTGCTTACCGGAAGTATCTGATCAACTTTGATAACCTGTGTGATCATATTGACATATCCATTGTGTATTAAAATGATCTTATCTGTCGAGCCGTTTATATACTCTTCAACTGCTTCTGATATAAATTTGGAAGCACTGGCATAATCAGGAGCAGAGCTCAAACCTATCGCCTCTTTTATGAGTTTGATTTTGTTAAATCTATAGTAGTCTATTCCCTTGCGGCCTATGCCGCTGAGCCGCACCTCTACACCATTGGATTTAAAATCGCTCATCATACTGTTGACCCGTTTGAGTGTTTGGGCGTTGAACCCTCCGCACAATCCTTTATCAGCTGTTACAAAGATGATGTCAACTGTTTTAGGATTTGGATTTTCAACAACGATACGGCTTCTGTCTGCGCGACCGCTGTATGTAAGAACCTTTTGAGCGATCTCATTGATCATCTCGTTCAATTTTGCAGCATAGACTCTTGAGCGCTTTGCAACCTCTTCAGCTCGTTTAAGCTTTGCAGATGATACAAGTTTCATCGCACGCGTCGTCTTTTGAGTATTTTTAACACTCTTGATCTTACGCTGTATTTCTTTCAAATTAGCCATTGGAAGCCTTTTTATCCTGCAAATGAGGTTTTAAAATCAGCAAGCGCATTTTTGAGATTTACCTCTGTATCGCTGTCAATCGTTTTGTTTTGTCTGATCGCATCAAAGATATTGGCATATTTCGCCTCCATAAATGGATAGAGTTCTGCCTCAAATCTAGTAACACTTTTGGCTGGTACATCATCTAAGAATCCTTTAGCACCGGCAAAAATGATCACTACTTGCTTTTCGATCGCCAAAGGCTGATAAGGAGGCTGCTTGAGAACCTCTACCATTCTTTGACCGCGCTCAAGCTGTGCACGGCTGTGCTCATCAAGGTCTGATGCAAATTGCGCAAACGCCTGCAATTCCCTAAAAGATGCGAGGTCAAGCCTAAGTGTTCCCGCAACTTGCTTGGTAGCCTTTATCTGCGCTGCGCCTCCGACACGAGAAACCGAAAGTCCGACATTGATAGCAGGTCTTACGCCTGAGTTGAAGAGGTCAGTCTCTAGAAATATCTGACCGTCAGTGATCGAGATAACATTGGTCGGGATATAAGCGGATACATCGCCTGCTTGAGTTTCGATGATCGGAAATGCGGTAATAGACCCTGCACCCAATTCGTCGTTGAGTTTAGCCGCTCTTTCGAGAAGTCTTGAGTGAAGATAAAAGACATCTCCAGGATATGCTTCACGACCCGGAGGTCTTCTGAGGATCAATGACATCTCTCTATAAGCAACCGCGTGTTTTGAAAGGTCATCATAGAAGATTACCGCGTGTCTGCCGTTGTCTCTGAAGTATTCAGCCATCGTAACACCCGCATACGGCGCCAAGAATTGGAATGCCGAAGATTCTGCCGCAGAAGCAGAGACGATAATAGTATAGTCCATAGCCCCTTGTGCTTCCAGCTTTTTGACAGTAGCTGCTATAGTCGATTGCTTCTGACCAATAGCCACATAAATACAAATGACATTTTGTCCTTTTTGATTGATGATAGTATCGATCGCCAAAGTTGTTTTGCCTGTCTGTCTGTCACCGATGATCAGCTCTCTTTGACCTCTGCCGACCGGTACCAGTGCGTCGATCGCTTTGATACCTGTCTGAAGCGGTTCATGGACAGATTTTCGCGCCATAATCCCCGGGGCTTTCTCTTCGATAAATCTGCTTTCAGATGCCATAATAGCACCTTTTCCATCGATCGCTTCACCAAGAGAGTTGACTACTCTGCCGAGCATAGCATCGCCTACCGGGGTTTTAAGAAGCTCTCCCAGCCGTTTGACACTCATCCCCTCTTTAATCCCTTTCATTGAACCTAATATAACTACGCCGACACTTGCCTCTTCAAGGTTTAGAACTAAGCCTTTGGTGCCGTTTTCAAACTCTACAACCTCACCGGCCATAACATTGTTCAAGCCATACACTGTGGTAATACCGTCTGCTACACCTACTACTTTTCCTATCTCATTGATATCGATACCGATCTCAAAATTTTCAATTCTCTCTTTTATGATTGAACTGATCTCATCTGCATGTAATTTGACTGCCACTATTTCTCCTTTCTTTAGATTGCGCTTTTATAGTGATTTTTTAATAAAATCAATCAATTGCTCTTTAACTCTCGCTTTTGAGAAGTTAACCTCAATGCCCAAATCGTCAACATTAACCCTCAATCCGTCAAGATCGCTTTTTTCTTGAACCAATTTGACAGTGGATCCCGTGTAGCGTTTCAAAGTTTTCTCCAACTTCTCAAGCTCTCCGGCGTCAAGTTTGTTTTGACTTTTGACCACACCCTCATAAAGGTTATTCTCTTTTTGCATCTGCTCATTGAGGATCTTGGTCACAGCCGGTATCAGATTCAATCTCTTGCTTTCGGCAAGAACTCTGATAAAATGAACAAATACAGCATCCGTATCTTTGCCGAGCGCTTCAACCAAAAGAGTGACTTTTGATTTAGTAGAGATGATAGGCGATTTTATCACCGCAAATACTTTTGGATTGTCAAAAGAGACGGAAATAGCATTCATCGCCTCGATATAGGTTGCTTTTTTATCTTGCTTTGCGATACTCAAGAGAGCTTTTACATAGCGTTTTGCGATTAACTCTTCCATTGTTCTATGCCACCTTTTTACTGATGAGTTCAACTACTTTTTTCTCGCCAAGCAGTATATCATCGTTTGTAATGTTGTTGTTAAGAATCTCATCGATCGTTTCTCTTGCTGATCTGCGCTCTTCAAGAGCCATCTTCTCTTCGAGTTGCCTGTCGAGTACTTTGAGATCATTTTCAGAGTTTTCCAAGATCTTAGCCGACAAGATATGAGCCTCTTTGCCAGCCGTCTCGATGATCTCATCTGCCTTTTTTTTGCTCTCTTTTAAGTGTATCTCAGCCGCTTTTTCCTCATTTTTGGATTGCTGGAGCCGATTTTCAATCTCTTTGAGCTGGTTTGCAATCCCCTCTTTTCTGCCTTTAAAAAAGCTTTTGATCGGATTTGCCATAAGATAATAGAGTATCCCGGCAAAGACTAAAAAGTTAAAAACTCTTGGTACGAAGTCAGTAACCCTTCCTGTAATCGTTTCATAATGACTGCCTGATCCACCACTGGCAAAAACTATTGCCGGCAACAAAAGTACTGCTGTCATTAGAATATGTTTTGACTTGATCATCACTCCTCCTACAACTTACTAAATTTGGATTTTATACTCTCTTTGAAAACAGGCATCTGGGCCAAAAGAGAGGCACGCAAGGTCTCCTTTTCTCCACTAAGTTTCTTCAAAAAGGAGTTATAAACATCCTCCAGCTCAAGCTGTTTGTTGTGAACTTTGCCATCTGCAACCAATTTTGCTTCGGCAACAGCTTTTTGTCTTATCTCAGCAGCTCTGTTTCTGGCTTCCTCTAAGACTTTATTTGCCTCCGCATGAAGTGATTCGCTTTTTCCTGCCAAACCTTTTGCCATTTCCAAATCCTTAGAGATAGACTGATCTCTATCATCCATAAACTTAAGCAATGGCTTGTAAAGTGTTTGATTTAAAACCGCAAGAAGAACGAAAAAAACAACAAAGACGAACAACATCAACGATAAATCTATGTCAAGCATTGAAACTCCTCTTAAATTTTACAGATTAATTCTAACATTATAGTTTTAAAAGACGGGTTAAATATTAAGTTTTTTTTATAAGTTGTATAAATTTACTCACCTCATTTTCATTTTTGAAACTGATCTCCAGCTTTGTGCTTTTGATTTTGTACTCAAATGGGAGTATTTCCTTCAACTCATCATCATAATTTTTGATCCAGGAGTGATCATCTGTCACTTTTTTGTGAGACTTGATACCCGTCTCTTTTTGCTGCTTGATCAAACTTTCTGCCTCTCGCACACTCAGCTTTTGCCCGATGATGGTATCTGTGATCACTTTTTGGCGATCAGCATCCAATCCGACCAATATTTTGGCGTGTCCTTGCGAAATGTCACTTGTGATCAGTTTTTTTTGTACATAATCGCTCAGAGTCAGAAGACGGATCGTATTGGTGATCTGCGATCTGCTTTTGTGCACAATCGAGCTGAGTCCTTCATGTGTGATCTTGTGTACATCGATTAGCTCCGCATATGAGTTCGCCAGCTCAATAGAATTGAGATTTTCTCTTTGGATATTCTCTATCAGCGCCAGCTCTCTAAGCTTTGACGAATCTATATCCACATTTGCGATAATCGCTTTGATCGTCTTGAGACCAGCCAGCTTGTGAGCGCGAAGACGACGCTCCCCTGCGACCAATAGATAACCGTCTCCTTTGGCAATCACCACAATAGGCTGCAAAAGACCGTGCTGCTTGATCGATTCACTCAGCTCTGCAAGTGCCTGTTCGTTGAAATGCTTGCGTGGCTGGTATGGGTTGGGAGAGATAAGATCAATATTGAGCTCTTCTATAAGTAGGCCTTGAACCTCCGGAGACAGATGATCTTTGCCTGCCAACTCTTGCTCATATGCCAGCCCTACCTCTTCAAGTATGGCTCCAAGACCCTTCCCTAAAGCCATCCGTCACCCCCTCATAATCACAGAAGCAAGCTCTCTATAGGCAACACTTCCTGCCGACCCGCCGGCATAACTGATGATAGACTGACCAAAACTTGGACTCTCTGCCAGTTTTACATTGCGCGGCACAACGATACATTCTTCTTCTTTTCCAAAATGAAAAAGTTTGTCTTTGAAGTGATACGACAGATCAGCCAATACCTGCTTGGAAAGGTTGTTTTGCTTGGAGTACATAGTCGGCAAAAATCCTTTAATTCTGAGCTTGGGATTGATGGTCTTTCTGAGCAGGCTGACAGTATTGAGCAGCTGCGCCAACCCCTCCAGCGCAAAAAATTCACATTGGATCGGGATGATCACAGAATCACAAGCGCTCAAAACATTGATCGTAATCGGTCCTAATGCCGGCGGTGAATCGATAATGACATACTCATAACTATCTCTAATTTCATCTAATTTTTGCTTCAAGATCAGTTCACGGTTTTTTCGTCTCGGATCATAAAACTCTTTCTCGATCCCGACGAGTCCGATATTGGAAGGAACCAAAGAGAGACCTTGAATATTTGTTTTGAGAACCACCTCTGAAAATTTTTTGATACCCTGCAAGACATGATATATATTGAACTCATAATCACTCCGTTTGTAGCCGAGGCTGGTAGTTGCATTGGACTGAGGATCAATATCGATCAACAAAACATTTTTACCTCTTTCTGCCAAAGATGCAGCTAGATTAACAGCGGTTGTCGTCTTGCCGACTCCGCCTTTTTGGTTGGCTATACTGATTATTTCACTCATCGTAAACTGAATACCCGCTTTCCATTGATTATGATAGAGCCATCCTCACTTAGAATGGCGTTTTTAAGGCTTTGTTGATAGTTTTCAATATGAACAAAAAATCTTCGACTTAGTTCAAATTCTATCTGATACTCTCTAAAAATTTGCTTCCAAGAGGGAAATTTTTCTAACTCAAAAAGATAATTTTCGAGTAGTTTTAGAGGTGAAATATCGCTCCCAAGCACTTTGTAGCCGTTTTGATAATTTTTTAGATTTATTCCGATTCCACACACTATCTGCTCAGATATTT
>DYNJ01000075.1 GCA_020721085.1 Sulfurovum sp.
ACCTCTTGGATCTGGAGCTTGTCGAGCTGTTTTTGGCGGCTTGTAGCCTGCTTTGCCTTGGAGGCATTGGCGCTAAATCGCGCGATGAACTTCTCTAGATCCTCTTTTTCTTTGAGCCCTTTGGCTCTGTCAGTCTCGGCTTGCTTGGAGATAAGATTGGCCGCGATGTACCAATCATCATAATTGCCTGTAAATTCGCGAATTTGCTGGAAGTCAAGATCAAGTATATGTGTGACTACGCCGTTGAGGAAATGCCTGTCGTGGGAGATGACCACTAAAACTCCCTCATGTCGTTTGAGTTCATTTTCCAACCAGCCTATGGTTTCGATATCGAGGTTGTTGGTAGGCTCATCAAGCAGCAAAATGTCGGGCTTCAAAAAGAGTACCTGTGCCAGAAGAATCTTGAACTTATCGCCCCCTGTAATAGAGCTCATAAGCTGATCATGCTGTGAAGCCGGAAAACCGAGTGATTCGAGAAGCTTCTCGATCTTGACATCACTCTCATAAGTGGGGTCTTCGTCCGCACAGATCATCTCCAGCTCTGCTAAGCGATCATTGACGGCATCATCGCCGAAATCTCCTTCGGCGTACAGCTTTTCCTTCTCTTTTTGGGCATCATAGAGCTTTTTGTTGCCATAAAGCACGGCATCTTTAAGCGTAAAAGATTCGAAAGCGTATTGGTTTTGACTGAGCATCCCCAATCTTGAGCCTGACTGTATCTGAACCTCTCCGTCAGACTGTTCAATCTCTCCGGAGAGAATCTTCATAAAGGTAGATTTACCTGCTCCGTTTGCTCCGATAAGTCCATATCTCTTACCTGCATCTAGCGTGATAGAGATCTTATCAAAAAGCACTCTTTTGCCATATCGTTGTGTCAGATTGACCGTACTTAGCACATTATTCCTTCTCTGAAGACATCAGTAGATGCCCGCTGTAATTTGATCGCTATTTTATCCAAAGGAGCTGAAAAGAGACTTTTGACACCCTGCTCTATGCTCTGTCGTCTTGAAGCTCTAGCGGCACCTGCCTGCTGGTCTGAGCGCCTAACTCTTTGAGCTGTTCGGCTTGCCTGACAAGGTTGCCTTTGCCGCCGTTGAGTTTGTTTTTGGCGGCATGGAAACTGCCTTGTACGGTATCGAGCTGTCTTGATATCCTGACGATATCCTCGCTGAAACTGACAAATTTATCATACATCGCCCCTGCCCTGCGGGCGATCTCTTTGGCATTTTGGTTCTGGCGTTCATATTTCCAGACATTTTCGACCGCACGCATGGCGACCAGCAGAGTCGTAGGTCCGACTAAGAGTATCTTTTTCTTGAAGGCGTTATCGTACAAGGAGCTGTCATACTCAAGCGCTACTGCCAACGCCCCTTCAATAGGCATAAACATAAAGACAAAATCAAGCGTATTGACCTCTTTGAGCCGTTCATAGCTCTTTTTTGCAAGCTCGTTGATATGTGCATTGATCGACTCTGCATGCGCAGTCAAATGCCGGGCTTTTTCTGCATCATCAGCCGAGTTGACATATCGTTCATACGAGACAAGCGATGTTTTCGAATCTATGATCAAATCCCTATGGTCCGGCAGGTGCACGATCACATCTGGGCGGAACAGCTCATTTTCTTCGCCGCGATGGGTGGCTTCCCGTTCGTATTCAACTCCCTTGCGCAGTCCGGAAGCCTCCAAAACATGCTCAAGCACCATCTCTCCCCAAACCCCCTGCTTCTTGCTGTCTCCTTTGAGCGCTTTGGTAAGATTGATGGCATCTTCGCTAATCTTTTTGTTGAGTTCCTTAAGTGAATGGATCTCGTTTTTAAGTACCGCACGGTCACTACTCTCTTTGTCATAGACATCCGCGACCTGTTTTTTGAACTCATTGATCTGGATATGCAGAGGCTGGATCATATTGTCCAAACTCTCTTTGCTGAATTCGGCGAACTTTTGGCTGTTGCCCTCGAAAATCTTACCTGCAAGCCTTTCAAACTCCTCTTTTAGCTGCTCTTTGTTGTCTTGCATCATTGCCAATTTTTCGAAAATTCTGCGCTCCTGCTCCTGGAGTTTTATCTGCAATTTAGCATTTTCTGCTCGGTATTTGCTATTTTCTTCTACAAGAAATTCATTGCGCCGCTGTAAGTTCTTGTGAGCCTCTCCCAACTGGTCAAAATCCTTGATGGCATGCTCGAGATTTGCGATGAGCTGGCTCTCGCTTTTTTCCAATTCGCTCATCTTCTCCTGCATCTTAAAAAGAAGCTCTTTTTTAGATTGGAGTGACAGTTTTGCATTATTAAATTGTGTAAGTTCTTGTTCTATCGAGGCATTTTTGATCTGGATATCAACCATCTCATTTTGCAGCTGTTCAATCTTGTTGTTTTTGATCTGATCAACTCCTCCGGCATCGGCCAAGCGGTCCCTAAGAGCTTTATTTTGGCTGATAAAGATCACGATCAGCAAAGATACTGCAAGCACGACAACTGCTGCTATTCCCAAGATAAAAAGTCTCTGAGACTCATCTGTGAGGGCACTGAATAACGCTTCCATATCATCCCTCTATAAGATCAAATGAGCTAGGATACCTGCATTGCATCAATGTATCCTCTATCGGCTGATCGGCATATTTTATCGCATCAAATATGATCAAAACAGCATTATCTAGATCATCAAAATAGGCTACGCGGCTCAATTGTTTACTGTTATCGACCTGTATCGTATAGGTTTTCCCCTTATAAACAGCGTTATATACCGACTTGCGATGCGGTTTGGCATTTTTGAGTATTTCAGAGAGGTTGAGTGGCTGAAGGATCGTATAAGCCGATACCTGCTCAAGATCATAATCGACCACCAGCAGCTCCTTTCCGTCTGTACAGACATCCTTTTTGACCGGCTTGGTATAGCTCCATTTGAAACGGTTTGGAGCAGAATACAGGACGCTTCCTTCGTGTGTTGTGACCTTTTTATGATCATCAGTGACGGTTTGATGAAACTTTGCCCGGAAACTAGACGGGATGATAAGTGTATTTTCGCCGTACAGAACTGTTCCCAGCAAAAAAAGCAATGACATATAACTCTTCTTTTTCAAAAATTTAGCCTTGTGATTGTATTTCAAATAATATCAAATAATTGCTTGGGGTGGCATAAAATATGGCAAATTGTCATAATATTACGATGCTATCACGCTATGTAGACAATAACCCCCAAACCCAAAAAAGAAACTTCATAGCAATATTTAGATAGAATTATACGGCTAAATAAATGGCAATTTCAATATTTCCAAATCTATACACTAACAGGTTAAGACACAATGCTCAAAATGATTACAAATATTTTCGGTTCTGCAAATGACAGAATGGTCAAAAAATACCTCAAACACGCTAAACAGATCAACAAGCTCGAACCAATCTACGAACCGATGAGCGATGAAGCTCTCCAAGAGGCATTTGCTACACTCCGCCAAGAGGTAATTGATGACAAACGCACACTTGATGATGCGCTGAATGACTCATTTGCGATCACCAGAGAGGTCTCCAAGCGCGTACTCGGACTGCGCCATTTCGATGTCCAGCTCGTAGGCGGCATGGTGTTGCACGACGGCAACATAGCAGAGATGAAGACGGGTGAAGGCAAAACGCTTGTTGCGACACTTGCGGTCGCTTTGAACGCCATGAAAGGCGAAGGCGTACATGTAATCACCGTCAATGATTATCTTGCCAAAAGAGATGCCAATGATATGGGCAAACTCTACTCATTTTTGGGCTACAGCGTCGGATGTATCACGACTGATGTCCGCAATGAAGCCGAACGAAAGGCGCAATATACCTCTGATATTACATACGGCACCAACAATGAATACGGCTTTGACTATCTGCGCGATAATATGAAGGTACGGGCTGACGAAAAAGTCCAAAGAGCACATCATTATGCGATCGTTGACGAAGTGGACTCTATCTTGATCGACGAAGCCAGGACTCCGCTGATCATCTCAGGTCCGACACAAAGAGATTCCAACCACTATGCCCGCGCCGATGTGATAGCCGTCAAGATGATCCGCGGAGAGAAGCAGGAGACCAAACCCGGAGAGCCGGATATCACCACAGGCGACTTTGTGGTAGATGAAAAAAACAGAGTGATCATCATGACCGAAGATGGACTCGAAAAGGCGCAGGAACTTTTCGGGGTGGACAATCTCTACAGTCTTGAGAATGCGGCTCTTTCGCACTATCTCGATCAAGCGCTCAAAGCACATTATCTGTTTGAAAAGGATGTTGATTATGTCATCCAAGGCGGAGAGGTAGTCATCGTAGATGAGTTCACCGGTCGCCTATCTGAGGGCAGGCGCTACAGCGAAGGGCTCCACCAGGCGCTTGAAGCCAAAGAGAAAGTAGATATACAAGAAGAGTCTCAAACTCTCGCAGAGATCACCTATCAAAACTACTTCAGGCTCTACCAAAAACTCTCAGGTATGACCGGTACTGCACAGACGGAAGCGACGGAATTTGCACAGATTTATAACCTGGATGTCATCAGCATTCCCACAAATATTCCTGTCCTCAGGATAGACAAAAACGACCTCATCTACAATACAGAAAAAGAGAAACTCGATGCTGTGGTCAAAAAAGTCAAAGAGCTGCACGCCAAAGGCCAGCCCGTCCTGATCGGTACCGCCTCTATCGAAAAGAGTGAGGTGATCAACCAAAGGCTTATAAAAGAGAAGATACCGCACAATATCCTCAACGCCAAAAACCATGCGCAAGAGGCTCAGGTCATCATGGATGCCGGACAAAAAGGCGCGGTTACCGTAGCGACCAATATGGCAGGACGGGGTGTCGATATCAAGATCAACGAGGAGATAAACCAGCTAGGCGGTCTATATATACTCGGCACCGAAAGGCATGAGAGCCGCCGTATAGACAATCAATTACGAGGGCGAAGCGGACGGCAAGGCAATGCCGGAGAGAGTCAATTTTATCTGAGTCTCGATGATAATCTGCTCAGGATATTTGGCGGAGAAAAGATCAAAAATATCATGAATCGGCTCGGTGTAGATGAAGGTGAGTATATTGACTCCAAGATCGTCACCAGAAGCGTAGAAAAAGCGCAGAAAAAAGTCGAAAATATGCACTACGAATCGAGGAAAAACATCCTTGAGTTTGATGATGTTGCCAATCACCAGCGAAAAGCGATCTATGCCTTCCGCAATCAACTGCTTGATCCTCAATTTGATATCGGATCCAAAATCAAAGAAAACAGAACAGAATATATAGGCCATCTCCTTGCGGAATGCGAAATCTTTGAAGGTGTCGATAAAGATGAATATAATCTTTCAAAACTTTCCGGTCTCATCCGAGAAGAGATCAGGATCACTATCCCGGAAGAGCGCCTCAAAGGCAAAGAGAGTTCTGAACTTATCGATATACTCACCGAGATATTTGAGAAACAGTACGAAGAGAAGATGTCCGTCATCCATCCGGATCAACGCCATGAGATCGAAAGTGTATTGTATCTGAGAGTACTTGACCCTGAGTGGAGAGAGCACCTCTATGAGATGGATGTGCTCAAAACCGGTATCGGCCTGCGAGGCTACAATCAAAAAGACCCGCTTACGGAATACAAACAAGACAGTTTCAGGCTCTTTCAAAATCTCATCCAGCGTATCAAATATGAGGCAGTCAAACTGCTTCATATCGTACAGTTCAACTTCACAACTCCGGAAGAGGAACATCAAGCAGTAGAAGGGATCAAAAATGAGCTTGACAGCTTCGCAGAAGACACTACATTGAATCAATCCTTTGAAGAGGGCACTATCGCCCGGCCGATCACAGAGTTCTCCGGTAAACCAAAACCAAAACGAAATGATCCATGCCCTTGCGGAAGCGGTCTAAAATACAAAAACTGCTGCGGCAAAAGCGGACCCAAAAAAGGACTTCTTGTATAATGATCGGTGTGCCCAAAAGTAAATTTGTCGATAAAATAGTCAAACACTACCTTCGATACGACAAGGAAAATCCCTTTATTTTTGTTGCCGCACTTCTGGCATTTCTAGGAATCGCTGCCGGCGTTATGGTCTTGATGATCGCGATGGGGATCATGAACGGCACCCAAGAGGAGTTTAAAAAACGGCTCTTTGTAATGAATTACCCATTGACACTCGTAGCAATCGGCCAAGACGATATCGACGACAAACTCCTCCAAAATCTCCAAACAAAATTTCCACATATCAAAATGAGTCCTTTCTACTCTACTCAGGTGATCAGCAAAAATGAAGGCTCTGTGCAGGGCAGTATGCTTTATGGTGTGGATTTTTCAAAGGAGAGTCTGATAAATCCTATCTTTGCCAAAGCGGTCGGTCATCAGACTGACCGGTTCAAGATGATCATAGGCGATTCGCTCTCTATCGATATGAATGCGTTTGAAGGAGCCAAAGTAACACTTTACTTCCCCGAACAGCAGGCGATCGGCCTAGGCACGATGCCGCTTCAGAAGCGGTTTATCATCGACGGTATTTTCGATTCAGGTCTTATAGCATACGACAAAACGATCATCTACACGACTCTTGAGGCATTTGAAAAGCTTCTTGAGCGCAAAAAAGGATTTTATGACGGAGTGCATATCTTCACCAGAGATCCATTTGGCGAGATAGAAGCTATCCGAAATATGCTTCCTGATCATATCATAGTCGAGGGCTGGTGGCAGCAAAACGGAGGATTTTTCTCGGCTATGGAGATGGAGAAAAAGGCTCTTTTTCTTGTACTGTTGCTCATCATCCTGGTAGCTTCGCTCAATATCATCTCATCTTTGCTGATGACCGTGATGAGCAGACGAAGCGAAATAGCCCTGATGCGTACACTGGGCGCAACCCAGAAGGAGATCAAAACTATATTTTTCAGACTCGGTCTGATCATCGGCGCAGGAGGCATCGTCACCGGAACGCTCGCGGGGCTTCTTGGGATATGGATCCTCAAAACATTTGACATCATCTCTTTGCCGGCCGACGTATATGGGACAAGCAAGCTTCCCATTGATCTTACATACAGTGACTTTGGACTTATCATCCTGGGCACCTCGATCATCATCCTCATATCTTCGCTCTATCCCGCCAAGAAGGCATCCCAGACAGATCCGCTGACAGTATTGAGAAACGAATAGACTACTTAAGGGGTTTTAGAAGCGTCCTTGAGATTATCCCCGATGTGTGCCGGTGCGGTAAGGGTTCTTCGGATCAGCTCAAACGGCAGAAGCAATGCGTCTTTTATGGGGCTACTCTTGACTATAGGATCATCGAGTGTTCCGGTGATCTCGACTCCGACAGTTATAAGGCTCTCATCTTCACCTGTCAAAATATACCCAATCACAGGAAGCTTGCCTACTATCTTGCCCGCTGATTTAGCTGCCTGGATAGCAATATCCACCTTGACATCTTTGGATTTGAGGTCTATCTCTCCTTTCCCGGAGATCAGCGCTGTCTCGCCTTCGATGACGATAGAATCAATACTCAGCTGATCGCCATTGAGAGTAAAGTCTATTTTGCCTTGTTTGATCATAAAGCCTTTGGAGCTGAAACCGGGTGAGTTTAGCGTTGCAAGCGCCGGGACAGTATTGATAAGCGCCAACAGGTTGTTGTAAGCTTTGAAGTTGCTCATGACGCCGCCATCGATCAACACCTCCCCCTTGATGATATCTTTGGTGACACTATCCATCTTGATTGTATAACTTCCCTTTTGCAATCCGTCAAAATGGATCAGCGGGTGCGCCATTGCATCACTTATTTCTATTGCCCGCACCTCAAGCTTTGTGCCTTTTTTTTGTAATGTAATCTTATCACTCCCTAAAACTCCTGCAAACCTGAAGTTACCGGCGGAAGATACTGCTATAGTATATTGATCTGTCAATAATTTATGTTTTTCATACCTTAGAACGCTATTTTTACCGATGATCTCTATCTTTTCATCCAGATCGCCAGACAGTGCGCTTTTTTTGGTTTCAAAAAACTTTTCCAGGTCAAGATTGAGATGATCTAAAGTGATCTTTGCATTGCGTGCGTTATAGTGAAACTGCTTGTCAAAAGCATAAAGTGTTATATCGTCTTTGCCAACAGTTCCCGAGATCGGTATCCTGGTCAAACAAGCCGAATCATCTCTATATAAGAAACACTCATTTCTTTCCAGTATACCCTCAAACCGAAAGTCAGCAAAATCTTCGGTCATGATCTTGAGATTGCCTCCGTTGATCGTGATCGGCAATCCTTTCATCCACGGCTTTAACAGCTCAAGGTCAGCTATCTCTATTACAGTACTCTTTTTTTGGGCATTTACGGTGAAAGTCGTCTTGGCAGAGGGGATGGCAAATATAGGATCTTTACTATAATCGATCTTCAACGGAAGCTTAGTTTGATGCATGGCAAAATAGCTTTTCTTGTCTAATCCCAGACTCAAATTTGCAATATCCAGCACAAGATCGGCCTTTTTCGCCGCAAGATTGATATTCCCGTTTACATCTGTTTTATACCAGCTGTCTTGCAGCTCTATTCCCGCTAGATTCACAATATTATTTTTGATCTGCACCCTGCCCCCGGTTACCGGCAGTTTGACTTTAGATATCTCAACTTCTCCTTTGGTCAGGTTGAAATCTCCGGTAAATTCAGTTGTTTTATCTTTAAGCCAAACATCTATCTGAAGCCTTGAGCTCATTTGCCCGCTGTTTTGCACGACAGGGATATTGATCTTGTAGGCGTGCAGTATCTTGTGAATTTGATCATCCAATATAGAATCAAGTCTCAAATCCAGTTTAAGCACAGCTGGTTTTGGCGTGGTATCCAACCCTGTGATGCCTACCTTGCTTCCAGCCAAACTGCGCCCAAACCAATCCGGCTCCTGTGGATCAAAAGAGAGAACGCCATGCGCAAAAGAGAGGTTCATCGTCTTTGCCATAACCGGTTCGATTCCCTCCTTGAAACGGATCGCTACATCCTCCAGCACGGCTTT
>DYNJ01000076.1 GCA_020721085.1 Sulfurovum sp.
CCAAATTATGATATAATAAGGGAAATTTTACGGAAAATAATAAGGAAATAAAATGGTAACATATTCCTCAAATGAACTTGTATCATCATCGGATGTTGCTAAAAAGTTTGGGCATTATCTCTCTAGTATAGCCAAACACTCATCAGACAAGATAGCTATACTTAAAAACAACAAAGTTGAAGCGGTTCTAGTATCAAAAGATAACTATGAAAAAATGTATGAGGCTTTGAAAAAAGCTGAAGCCCAAGAGATTTTAGGCTCAATCAATAACGGACTAAACGATATAAAACAAGGAAAAACATATCCCATAGATACACTATGGAGCAAACTTGATAGTTGAATATAGCGATAATTTTCTGAAAGAAGCAAAAAGTTTATCTAAAAAATTTAAACTATTAAAATCAGATTTGCGAGTTCGTCATCGCTTTTAAGCGTTCCTCGTTCACCTAGAACGGAAACGATAATTTCACGGGCTTTTAGTTCTTCTAATTTCATATAATATATCCTTAAATTCAACGCCTCGTAGAAGTAGAAGAAAGCAATGTACCCCCCAATCGTACCCCTAAAATCTTAATTGTTATTGAACTGGCTTAATGGGCGCTAGAGGGTAAAAGGCGGTTAATATGCCTATTTTGTGTGGTTTTTATGAGTGTTTATTGAAGGTTGTTAGAGGGAGTTAAAGTGTGCCGTGGTGGACCCTAGCGGGATCGAACCGCTGACCTCTTCGCTGCCAGCGAAGCGCTCTCCCAGCTGAGCTAAGGGCCCTGAAATTTACAGTGGTGGGATTTTAGCATAAAATTATTAAAGATGTCCTAAAGCCGAGCTGTCGGCTATGTGCAAAACAGATACTTGCGGGTCTGGATTTTGTCTGCAAACGGGGAGGCTTGGATCGTCTCCTCTCCGACTGATACGACATAAGTTTCATTGATACCGGTGCGGGCGTATGTCACCGCGATCTTGGCAGCCAATGCCAGATCATCTGCGGTCGCATTTTTGCTTAGCAACGAGAATGGGCCTACGACAGATAACTTAACGGGGATATATTTGCTCGTCCCTATGGCTTCAAGGCGGTCATTGTCCTCTTTGTTTCGACCTACGATCAGTTTGGCGCCTTGGGGCAGCCTGAAGTGCCTGCCGTATTTGAGCAGATCTATATCCTCCAGTCCAAGCTTCTCTTCATGCGCCATAAATTCTCTAAGTTTGCCGCTGAAATGCTCATCTGTCAGCAGACACCCGCCGCCTGGACTCTCATAATCCTCCCATCCGAAACTTTTCGCCAGAGAGAGCTGCGTATCTCTGCCTCTGCCTGAAATGGCATGAAGCCTTGTTCTGTCCACCCAGCCCTTCAGCTCCGGCGTCGTAGGCTCCATCAGGCGTGCGGATAGCGGGCGCAGTATCAGCTTCTCATCGGCATCATTTGCCAGCTTGGTGACCAGCCTGATAGCATCTGATCTTTGGCTCATCGGTCTTTGTCCCAGCACTTCGCCGGTCACGAGAAACGACGCGCCAAATCGCTCCATGAGCCCTTTGGCTACCCGAAACATATAGCCGTGACAGTCTATGCAGGGGTTAAAGTTTTTGCCGTATCCATATACCGGATCAAAGAGTATCTTTTGGATATACTCCTCACGCACATCCACGATCTCCAGCGATGCCCCTGCCTTCAACGCTCTTTGGCTCATCAGCTCAGAGATATCTTTCGTCCCGCCAAAACCGGTCTTGATGTAGATCGCAGTGACATCTATGCCTTGCTCCGCGATCGCTTTGATCGCCAGCATGCTGTCAAGTCCTCCGCTAAATAGCGCTAAAGCTCTCATAGGCTACAAGTTCTCCTTTTTTTAGTCGTGGGATTATATCTGCTTTGATCTTACGGATGATATAGCTTTTGGTGTCAAAATGGATACTATTGTCATTGGCGATAGATTTGAGTATGTTGTCATACTGCTTGATCAGAAAATTGCATAAATTTGCCTTGAGCTCCTCCTCGTCAAGCACCTGTAGTGTGTCGTCGATCGATAGCCTCACGAGCTGCGGATGCCCTGTCTCTTCCCGCACCAACATCTCGAACATAGACTGATACTGTCCAAACATACCCGCATCAATGACATTGAGCACATCATCAATCAAAAATGGCTTTTCCAGCAGAGTTTTGAGGATGCTCAGCTGAGCGATATCCTCCTTGTGGCGGGTGACAGTTTCACGCACTCTGGAGATCGCCGCGCCTTTGGCAAAAAATGATGGCGCAAGCCCGAGAACAGTTGATGCGATCGGCATATAGGCATCTTGCATGATCTGGCTCAATGATGAAAGAAAACCTTTGATTGCCATAAAGGCGGCTTCCTTTTCTCTTGGCTCTGAGAGATTGTAGCCTTGGGCTATCATCTCAATGACAAACGGGATCATCGGCTTGGCTTCTCTAAAAAGCTTTGCCAGCGCCTCGCTTTTTCCTCTGGCGACCATATCTGCCGGATCCTGCCCGTCGGGAAAGAGCACGACCCCTCCGTCAAATCCGCTGATACTGAGCATCTGCGCCGCCTTGAGCGCTGCTGCTACTCCGGCTTTGTCACCGTCATACGCCAAGATGATCTTCGGATCGCCTTTGCGCAAAAGCGGGAGATGCTCCGGCGTCAATGCCGTACCCATGGTGGCGACTGCCTCTTTGAAGCCCGCCTGATGAAGCATAATCACATCCAGGTAGCCTTCGCAGACGATCAGCTTTTTGTGAGCATAGATACTCTCTTTGGCTTTGTGGTATCCGTACAAGATGCGGGATTTGTTGAACAGTCGTGTTTGAGGCGAATTGATATATTTGGCGGGATGGCTGCCCATCGTCCGCCCTCCAAATCCTATGATCGCTCCATTGGCGGAATATATAGGGAATGTGATCCTCTCCACAAGGCGCGCATAATACTCACCCTTTTCACCCCGCGCGATAATCCCTGCCTCTTCGGCTTTGGGCAAAGGAAAAAGCTGTGACTGCAAAAAATGCATCACCTCTTGGCTGCTGCTGACATAACCGATCTCAAAAGATTCGATCGAGCTGCTGCTGATCCCTCTGTTTTGGAGATATTTTCTAGCCGCTTCATTTGAATCCAGATTTTTGACATACCACTTCTGGATCGACTCAAGGACTCTTTTGGATTCACCAAAATCACCGCTTCCTTTGGTATAACGCAATGAAAAGTTAAACATAGAGGCGAGTTTTTCGATCGCTTCTACATAACTTAGTTTTTCTATCTCCATGACAAACTTGACACTGTCGCCGCCTGCGCCGCATCCGAAACAGTGGTAAATCTGCTTTGACGGACTGACCACGAAGCTAGCGGTTTTTTCCCCATGAAACGGACAGTTTGCCTTGTAATTGGCGCCTGCTTTTTTGAGCTCGATGAAGCTGCCCACTACATCTACGATATCGATACTGTTCTTGAGTGATTCTATGGATTCATTGTCTATCATAGGTACATTATAGCAAAAGAAGCGCATAATCTCTTAATGAGCCAAAGCTGTGATTTGTGCCGGTTGTGCGGTGGGCTCTTAATGATTGACGGGGTATAATAATAAAAAAATAAGGAAACATAGAGAAATGAGCAATGGATAGCATTCTCCCGTCATACAAGGATCCGATATTTAGTATTCTTTTGATCATTTCTTTTGGCTTGATAATCGCTGTTGCAACATACGGATGGGGGATTTACAGACAGCAAAAAGAGAGAAGCACGCTTCACAAATTTTTAGAGAAATTTGAAAGCGCAGAGTGTGCCCTGGAGATCTCTACTATGCCTTTCGATGAGACCCTGTTCAAGCCGCTGGCTTTGCTGGCAAAAGCATTTGAGCACAGTGGAGAGTATCACAAAGCTATCAGCATCTATCTCTATCTGATTAAGCATACTGACAATCAAGTTGACAATAGTGACCTGATGGAACGATTGGGACAAACATATCTTCATGCCGGATTTCTGGCGCGCGCTCAAACTATTTTCACCGAGATTTTGCGCAAGCGTCCCCGCAATGCAAAAGTCCTCCATCAGCTGGGAATCGTCTATGAGATGATGCAAAAATATGATAAAGCGGGAGAGGTGATAGATCCCTTGCGCGTCATGGGAGAAGAGACCAAAGAGATAGAAAAATATTTGGAGTTCAAAAAAATCTCATCAGACAAACGTACATCTCCCGAGCGAAAGATTGAAGCTTTATGCGCACTTCTGGGAGAGGAGCCCGCACTTTACAGACCTATCCTCTCTTTGCTTTTTCGGCTTGATATCCCGACAGCCTGGAGCCGTGTCGATATCCAGTCACTCCATAGCATCTTGGATATCCTCTGGTTTTTGCCATACTCACAACTCGATTTGGATATAATCTCCAAAGACAAATCTCTGCGGACTATCTATTATGCCAAAGGGTATCTTGAAGAGCCGACTCACGAGAGCGGCATCTTTAGTATAGATATGTTAGCATCAGGCAGAACCGGTGGCTTTGAGGGAGGAGATATGGTCTTTTCATATTTATGCAAAAAATGTAAAGCAAATCTTCCTATTTCTTTTACGCGATGCCCAAATTGTTTGGCGATCAATACCATTGAAGTCGAGGAAAACATTGAAAAACAAAGTCCGCAAACAGATAACTCTCTACTCTGACGGTTCAAGCCTAGGCAACCCCGGACCGGGCGGATATGGAGTTATCTTGGAGTATAAAGGGACGAGAAAGAGTTATAGCGGCGGAGAGCCGGATACCACCAATAACAGGATGGAACTCACAGGCGTTATCGAAGGGCTCAAGAAGCTCAAAGAACCATGCTCTGTTCATGTGATCTCTGACAGTAGTTATGTGGTCAAGGCGATCAATGAATGGCTGGCAGGATGGGTGCAAAAAGATTTTGCAAAGGTCAAAAATATCGACCTGTGGAAGGCATATCTCGAAGCATCAAAACCGCACGATATCACGGCAAGCTGGGTCAGAGGCCACAACGGGCACAAAGAGAATGAAGAGTGCGACATCATGGCAAGAGAAGAAGCGATGAAGATAAAAGGATTTGTGCGATGAATGAGCTACAAGAACTTGAAAAAAGGCTTGATTTTATCTTTCAAGATAAGCAGTTGGCCACAGTGGCCTTAACACACAAAAGCTATAAAAAGCCCTATAACAATGAACGGCTTGAATTTCTAGGCGACGCTGTGCTGGATCTCATTGTAGGAGAGTTTTTGTTTCATAAATTTCCAAACTCTGACGAGGGCATCTTGTCCAAGATCAGAGCTTCACTGGTCAATGAGGGCGGATTTGCATTGCTTGCGCTTCAGATCGATCTGGGGCAGTATATCTACCTCTCTCCCGCCGAAGAGAACAACAACGGCAGAGAGAAGCCGTCACTGCTTTCCAACGCATTTGAGGCCGTTATCGGCGCTATTTACCTGGAGGCGGGACTTGCGGTCTCCAGGGAGATCGTCATCAAACTCCTCAACGAAACCCATCCGCAAATAGATCTCCAGTCACTTTCTAAAGATTACAAAACCGCTCTTCAAGAGCTGACTCAGGCGACGCACGGTGTCACGCCGACTTATAAGCTGCTGAGATCATTCGGTCCGGACCATCAAAAAGAGTTTGAGATCGCTATCATTCTTGATGACAAATCTATCGCTACGGCTATGGGCAAGAGCAAAAAAGAGGCACAGCAAAAAGCGGCGCAAATCGCGCTCGAGAAACTCAATCCATAAAAATGAGAAGATAAGATGAATACATTTGGCAGAAAACTGACACTGACTACTTTTGGCGAATCACACGGCAAGGCGATAGGCTGTATCCTGGATGGCGTACCTGCCGGATTGTCAATCAATGAAGAGTTCATCCAAGACGAGCTTGACCGTCGCAAACCGGGCAAAAGTCCGCTGGAAACCGGCAGAAAAGAGGATGACAGAGTCGAGATCCTCTCAGGTGTTTTTGAAGGGATCAGTACCGGAGCCCCGATCGCTATGATCATCTTCAATACAGACCAAAAAAGCAAAGATTATGAAAATATCAAAGATCTTTTTCGTCCAGGGCATGCTGATTTTACCTACTATCACAAATACGGCATCCGTGACTACCGAGGCGGAGGCCGCTCAAGCGCCAGAGAGACTGCCGCACGCGTCGCCGGCGGTGCGATAGCCAAGCTTATGCTTAAAGAGATCGGTGTAGAGATCCATGCCGGCGTATGCGAAATAGACGGGATCAAAGCGGGATTTCATGATTTTGACCATGCCAAAACGAGCCAAATATTAGCACTTGACCCCGTGATCGAACCATTGCAAAAAGAGGCAGTCATAAACGCCAAAAACTCACACGACTCAGTCGGCGGTGTCGTACTTGCCACTGCGGTCGGCGTACCGACAGGTTTGGGCGAACCGCTATACTACAAGCTTGATGCGCTTCTGGCGGAAGCGATGATGGGCATCAATGCAGTCAAAGCGGTAGAGATCGGCGACGGCATAGCGACCACACACATGAAAGGATCGCAAAATAACGACCAAATCACTAAAGACGGTTTTGCCAGCAACCATGCCGGAGGTATTTTGGGCGGTATCAGCGACGGCGAAGAGGTGGTCGTCAAGATCCACTTCAAGCCGACCCCGTCCATCTTCAAACCCCAGCAGACCATCAACAAAGATGGCACTGAGACGGTCTGCAAACTCAGTGGGCGACATGACCCATGTGTAGCAATCCGCGGAGCCGTCGTCTGCGAAGCGATGATGGCATTGGTGCTTGCCGATATGGCACTTTTAAATCTAGGAGCCAGAATGGAGCACCTAACCACCTTATACCGACCCAAAAAACAAGTTTAAGAGCTGCATCGGGATTTGTATCTACTACTTTAAAAAGCGATTGAGCCCATCCGCAAATGCTCTCACTGTTTTGGCTCCGATAGCGCTGGGTCCTCCCGTAATTTCCCCGGTATTGCGAAGCTCTTCCATCAAGTTGCGCATAGCGAGAAGATGTTTGATATTATTTTCATCATAAATCGTCCCGCGCGGATCAAGAGCTATAGCTCCGATAGTGACGATACGATCAGCAAGAGGAATATCGGCAGTAATCACCAAATCAGCAGGCTGGCACAACTCAGCGATGCGGTGATCGGCGATATCCAAACCTTGTGCTACCACTTCCATCGAGATATGATGTACATCGGGAATGGCGATCTTTTTATTGGCGATAAAGACGGTGGTGATAGAACGCTTCAATACTGCGCGGAGCAGTATCTCTTTGAGGGCGTTTGGAAATGCATCGGCATCAACGAGGATTTTCATAGATTATTTTAGAATGTATAACGGAACATGCCCCGTTATACTACGCTTGCCGCTATGGCGCTAAGGCTTGCCTCAAAAGCGGGAGAATATTTTTTGATTTTACAATTCATTATCTGCCTCGTCGGTTATTTTCGCGGCGTTGGCTGTTGTTGCGTCCTTCGCTGCGATTCTGGTCCGTTCGACGACTTGAGCCGTCACGCTTTTGCCCTTGCGGTTTGCCGCTTGGAGAGCGGGATGAATTTCCGCGGCCGCCTCCGCCTCCGCGGCCTTGAACGATCGGCATCGCCATGATCGAAGGATCAGGCTCGAAGCCGGCGACAACATCACGGTCAAGCTTACGGTTAATGAGTCGTTCGATCCCTTTGAGGTAATCATATTCATCGACACAGACGAGCGATATCGCCTCCCCCTCGTTACCCGCACGCCCTGTACGTCCGATACGGTGAACATAATCCTCCGCGATGTTCGGGAGTTCGAGGTTGACAACATGAGGAAGCTGATCGATGTCCAGCCCGCGCGCTGCAATGTCGGTTGCTACGAGGATTTTAACTAGTCCCGATTTAAAGTCGCTCAATGCTTTGGTACGCGCTGTTTGGCTTTTATTGCCGTGAATGGCCGCCGAAGTCACCCCAATTTTTTGGAGGTAAACGGAAAGTTTGTTTGCTTGGTGCTTGGTGCGGGTAAAGACGAGAACCTGTTCCCATTTATTTTCCTTGACCAAATGACCGAGCAAAGCGCTTTTACGGGCACAGTCCACCAAAATAACCCGTTGGGTAACGAGCTCACTCGATGTATTCCGACGCGCCACTTCGACGATAGCCGGATTGCGCAAGATTGACTCACAAAGAGTTTTGATCTCATCAGAGTAGGTTGCCGAAAAGAGAAGATTTTGCCGCTTTTGAGGCAATACCGAAATAACACGGCGAATATCCTTGATAAAACCCATATCAAGCATACGATCGGCTTCATCGAGAATCAGCATTTCCACATGACGCAAATCCACCGTCCCTTGCGACAAATGATCGAGCAATCGTCCCGGAGTCGCGATAAGAATATCCACACCGTTACGCAATGTCGTGATTTGCGGCTGTATCCCTACTCCGCCGAAAACGACCGCGCTTTTAAATCGGAGATATTTTCCGTATGTTTTGACACTCTCACCGACTTGGGCTGCGAGTTCGCGCGTAGGGGTGAGAATAAGAACGCTCACATGGCGCGGCGCTTTAGGATTGATCGCTTTGCGAGCAAGGATCTCCAGCATCGGAAGGGTAAATCCGGCTGTTTTCCCCGTCCCTGTTTGAGCGCCTGCGAGCATATCCCGCCCTTCTAAAATTAGGGGGATCGCTTGTATTTGAACGGGGGTAGGGGCAGTATAACCCTCCTCATAAACCGCTTTTAGAATCGGTGCTGAGAGTTTTAAATCGG
>DYNJ01000120.1 GCA_020721085.1 Sulfurovum sp.
AGCCTTCCTTCGTCTGGAGATTTACAAAAAGATACTGCTTACCGTCAACTTATTTGTCGGATTTTTATGGGGGATCGAGGGGTATCTTTACGGTTTGGCGGTGGCGGGGGCATTGAGCGTGGTATTGAATATCGTCTTTGCGTCGCGTGAGATCAAACTGCCTTTTTGGGCGCTTGCCAAGCCAGTGGTGACACAGATGGCGATCGCCGCCGCCGCCGTAGGGATAGTGAGCCTGTTGCCAAATGAAAACTATGGTATACTACTTTTGTTTTTCGTAAAAAGCATATCGTTTGCTGTTGTGTATGTTGTGATCAATAGGGTGTTGCGGACAAGTTCTTATGAATATTTTAGCAAAGAAGCGATCCAAATAGTAAGCCATACAATGAAAAGGGGGTATTAAAATATGAATTTTATACAGACCAAATTGCCTGAAGTGCTGATAATAGAACCGAAAGTTTTCTTTGATGACAGAGGATATTTTTTTGAAAGCTACAGACATGACAAATTGGAAGAGGCGATAGGGCACAAAATTGATTTTATTCAGGACAATGAATCCAAATCTTCTTACGGTGTCCTGCGGGGGCTGCACTATCAGCTTCCCCCGTTTGCGCAGAGCAAGCTGGTGCGTGTCATCAAAGGCAGCATTCTCGATATTGCTGTTGACATACGCAAGGGATCCCCGACATTCGGCAAGTATGTCGCTGCCGAACTCTCCGAAGAAAACAAGCGCATGATGTTCATCCCAAGAGGATTTGCCCATGGATTTGCGGTACTCTCGGATGAGGCGATACTCGCATATAAAGTCGATAACTATTACTCCAAAGAATCTGACAGGGGTATCGCCTTTGATGATCCGGCACTCGCAATAGACTTGCAGATAGAGAGTGATGCTGTGCTGCTTTCCGCCAAAGACAGGGCGCAGCCGCTGCTCGCGGATGTTGATAAAATTTTTGATTATGATGATGATCTTTATGCGTAAAAAGGATACAAAATGAAATCGATTTTAGTGACCGGGTGCGCGGGTTTCATAGGAAGCAATTTCGTCCCCTATTTTCTGGAAAAATACCCGCAATACCGTATCGTCAATCTTGACTTGCTGACTTATGCAGGCGATCCGGCAAATCTCAAAGAGGTAGAAAAGAGCGCACGGTATAGTTTCGTCAAGGGAGATATTGCCAACAGGCAGCTGCTGGAATATCTTTTTGTAGAACATGATATACAAGGCGTGATCCATTTCGCGGCTGAATCGCATGTCGACAACTCCATCACCAATCCCGGGGTTTTTATACAGACCAATGTCAACGGTACTTTTACGCTCATCGATGTCGCTTACAAGTATTGGATGAGCAAACCGTTCGGCCATAAACCGGGATATGAAAAGTGCCGGTTTCATCATATCTCTACCGATGAAGTCTATGGTACATTGGGAGAAAAGGGGCTTTTCACCGAAGAGACCCCTTATGCGCCCAACAGCCCTTACAGCGCATCCAAAGCCGGCAGTGATATGGTCGTGAGAAGTTATCACCATACTTATGGCATGGATACGGTCATCACCAACTGCTCCAACAATTACGGACCCAAGCAGCATGACGAGAAACTGATACCGACGATCATACGCAAGGCTATCCGCGGTGAAAATATCCCCATCTACGGTGACGGCAAAAACATCCGTGACTGGCTCTATGTGCTGGATCACTGCAAAGGGATCGATCTGGTGTATCATGCGGGCAATAGCGGCGAGGTTTACAATATCGGCGGACGCAATGAGCGCAATAACAACTATATCGCCGATAAGATATGTGAGATACTCGATGAGCTGCTTCCCAAAGAGAGAAGCTACAAAGAGCAGATCACCTATGTCGAAGACAGAGCAGGACATGACAGGCGCTATGCGATCGATGCCTCCAAGCTTGAAAACAGACTTGGCTGGAAGGCAGATGAGAATTTTGAAAGCGGTATCGTCAAAACCGTCAAATGGTATATGGAAAAATATCGCTGATCAGCGGGAAAGATAGAACAAGGGCAAATCGATGACAGCAAAAAACGAAACAGAGATCATGCAAAATTGGAAATACGCAGAACCTCCGCTGCTCAGCGTAGCGTATATAGCCTACAACCAAGAAAGCTATGCCGCGGAGGCGCTGGACAGCATTTTGATGCAAGAGACCGATTTTCCTTTTGAGATCGTCGCCCATGATGACCGCTCGACAGACAAGACGGCGGAAATACTTGCGGCGTATGGCCGAAAATATCCGAATATCATCAAGCTGATCTTGCAAAAAGAGAATCAAT
>DYNJ01000121.1 GCA_020721085.1 Sulfurovum sp.
GATGCTCTTCTCCAACTTTTTCGAAATATCCCCGTAGATCAAAAATACCAATTTAAAGAGAGAGTCGTCATTGCTGAACCTGTAGTGGCTTGTGCTATCGTTTTGCCTGCCAGCGAACTGATATCATCACTGAGCGCCGCCAAAAATCCCAATATTCCTGCTATTCATTGACCCTCTCATGCTCATTTTGGATGCAATGATTGTAGTATAAGTTTGATAAGGGGCTATTCTACTCTTATTGCCAATCAATCATGATCAGATAACTTAGGCTTGTTCCTTCAGGAGAGAGGGACGAGGGATAATCGGCGGCAAAAGAAGATTGATGCAGATACGAGTCCATACCGAAGATACCGATGCCGGCGGCGTGGCGGTATTTTACTATTTTCCGTGTCTAACCTCTTGGAGCTTTTTCAAAAACCCTTCAGGATCAGCGCCACCGACCATTGACCGCCCTATCGGTGTGCCGTTCGAGTCCAGGAAATAGTAAGTCGGTGTTCCAAAGACATCATAGCCGTATTTGTCAGGGTGGGCTTCTATATCTACTTCGACAGAAACAAAAAAGTTTTCTATATACTCGCTCACAGCTTCATCTTCATAGACTGTCTTTTTCATATAGTTGCACATTCTGCACTCTTTGATCGAGAACATCAGCATGATGATCTTGTTCTCTTTTTTGGCTTGAGCAAGCCCCTCTTTATATGATGGCGCCCAGTCAAGCTCAGCGAACAGTGAGCCGGTCAGAAACAATAAGGTCAATAGGTATTTTTTCATTTTTTCTCCAATATTTTTGATTTTAAATTATAACAAAATTCAATCATAGTGAATCTGCTATTCTTCTTTTTTGGGTTTAAAACATTGAACAAAAACAAACGCGTTGTCTGTACTTTGCACTCCCTTGGTTTTGTAACGGACAAAACCCGCATTTTGTGCCAATGACATGATCTCTTCATTCGAGAAAAATGTCGCTTCGCTATAAAAACGGCTTTTATCTTTATTTGCTATATATGTCTGTCCCAAGGTTGAATTTTTGTCCACAAAACCGATGATCAAATATCCATTTGGACGGATGACACGATAGGCTTCCTGAAAGGCTTTGAAAGGATCATCAACGAAACAGATGGTCGTGATCATCACCGCAAAATCAAATGTTTCATTGCCAAACGGGAGATGCTCGGCAGTGCCGTCTATAGGATGCAAGCCTTTGGAGACAGCAATCTCTCTCATCGCCCTAGAGGGTTCAACCCCTATAGAGATACCAAGAGGCAAGGCAAATCTGCCGCTTCCCATACCTATATCTAGTCCATTGGTTTGACCTCCCGATAGCCCTTTGAGTACGCGCACTTCATCTTCATAAATAAGCTGATGAGCTTCAAACCACGCCTCATAGGCATCAGCATGCAGATCAAAACTCTCTGTTTTTGCCATCAGAATGTCAATACTTTGTCGCTTTGCATCACCCATTCGGTGAGCTGATCCATCGTAGAGGAGATCTCATCGCTGATATACGGAGTGTTTTTGTAGAGTCCGCACCGCGCATTGCATGTTCCGCACGCCCGTACGACTACACCTCGTTCATAGAGTTTTTTGATCATATCATGCAGATCAAAATCGTATATTTCGGGCTTGACACAGATCCCCCGAGCCAGATCAACGGCATCATTCATTAAGAAAATATTGACTGATTCACCGTTTTTGTGTAGATTTTTGACCAATCTCAACGCATTGTATGCTATATCACTCCCATCATACGGTTCATGATTGAAAATAAAGGTAATCATCTGATCCTCTTACATAGATAAGTTATTAGCTAAATAGCTAAGTTATTTGTATGGTATAATAATATCATCAATTTGTCAAGGATTTATAATGCTCGATATGGAACAAAAACGCAAAATCTTTAAAGCGTTAAGCAACGAAACTCGTTTTATGATCTTCAAAAATGTTTTTACCGGTGGCTATACCTGTTCATTGGACAACAAGAAACACGGCGCAGATGTCAATCCTATCGCTACTTGTGTAGGCACTGTTGCTGAACATTTTAATTTTTCGCTTCCTACGATCTCAGCACATATCAAAGAGCTCAAAGAGGCGAAGATCATCACGGTAGAGAAAAAAGGCAATAAAGTCTATATAGAACCAAACATCGAAACTATCCGTGAGATGGCAGTTTGTTTTCAGACATTAGTGACCAACTTCGAGAACCATCGGGAACTGTTTTTTGGCGATATCTCTGGCTATTGACCCTCTTTTTCCTCATG
>DYNJ01000077.1 GCA_020721085.1 Sulfurovum sp.
ACCCATCCGTTGAGATACCAATTTTCATTGATCTCAACCCTGCCCTTTGCCCCGACAAGTGCATTGTTCCAGTCTTTTGCTCCCTCTATCGTCGCCAAAGGATTATTTTCACTGCCAAGCATCAGTTTGTTTTGGATATCCCAATATCGCATACCTGCAACAGCGTCAAGATAATAGCCGTCGCCCTGAAGCACACGATAGAAACCGGCAAGCGTATAAATCCCGATATCTATCTCATCCGAGCCTATGGCAATATCATGGTAAACAATATCTGCCTCGATAGTCTGGCCATAAAAGAAGATATCGCCAAAGAGTCCGAAATTTCCTTTGCGCACCTCACCATAACCCATAAAGACCATATCAAGTGAACTTACTACATCCGCATAAGCTTGATCGGCTTGCGCATCGTCCTCCTCTCCGGGCAGATCCCCCTGCAGGCTTGCCACCCATAGATAAGGCGTCAGGCTCCACTCTACCCCGTCATCACTCACCGGCACTGGCGCGATATCACCGCCTGCCAAAACCAACAGCGATGCCGCTGCTGACAACAAAAAGATTTTTTTCATATTGCTCACTCCATATTTAAATGCAAATTTTGATGCTTGCTTTTGAATTATACACTATTTATCTAAAGCAGTTTCTCTTTTTTGATCTCATTTCTAAAATAGAGATACAAAGGTACGCCAAGCGCGATAAGACCAAGCCCGGTCAAGGATTCCAGCGGGCGGGTATAAATGGCATTAATGACGATCACGGTGCAAAAGAGCAAAAAGAGTATCGGCACAACAGGATAACCGAAGGTCAGGGTCAGTTTGCCGGCACGCTTGAGCCTGATTACTGCTATGGCACCCAAACCATAAAAGATAAATGCGGCGAAGATCAGCATATCGGTCAACTGATCAAATGTTCCGCTGACGACGAGCAGACATGCCCAGATCATCTGCCCGATTAAGGAAACATAAGGTGTACGGCAGCGCGGATGGACTCTTGCAAAAGGTTTGAAAAAATAGCCCTCTTTGGACATCTGATAATATACCCGTGCGGCTGACATCGCACTTGCCTGCGTCGCCCCGAAGGTAGAGATCATGATCAATGCCGAAATGACTGTTATCCCAATATGCCCCAGAACGATACCGGCTACCTCCACCGCCGCAATATTCCCCTCTTTGACGCCAAGTTTGGCAAAATCAGCCGGGGTCAGCACCTGCAAATAGGCGTAGTTGACGAGGATATACAGTGTCATAGTAAGAGCTGTGCCGATGATAATCGCTCTGGGGACATTGCGTGTCGGATCCTTGAACTCGCTCGCCATATTGGTGATATTGACCCATCCGTCATACGCCCAAAATGCACCCAGCATCGCGGTGAAAAAAGCGCTGATATGCAACAAATCGCCCGCGTGGACACTGCTAATGGCTTGCATAGGAACCGAAACAGTACCGGCATCGTTTGAGTAACTCAGACCCAGCACGATAAGCAGCACGATACCCAGAATCTTTGCACCTGTGACGATATTGATCAGCCAGCCGCCGCCCTGCACTCCACGGATATTGAAAAGTGTCAAAAAGACCAATGCCGTGATGGCGATGAGCTTGATAGAAGCATTTTGAAACGGATAAATGATCCCAAACAGAGAAAAGCCGCTGTAGGCTTCAAATATCGGAGGGATACCGAACAGATTGGCGAATGATTCGGCAAATACATAGACGATAGAGGCGATCGACGCTGTACTGATCACTGCAAAAAAGCTCCACCCGTAGATGAAGCCCAAAAAACTGCCAAATATATCTTTAAAGTATTTGAACTGTCCGCCCGCCTCATGTGTAGTTGCGGCCAACGAAGCAAAACTAAATGCACCCAGCATCGTGATCAGACCCGCGACTGCCCATGCCCAGAGGATGAGCGAACCATCCATCAGCTCGGCAGACATGGGTGTGATCTTTTTGAACACTCCAGAGCCTATCATATTGCCCGCAACCAGCAGGATCGCGGTGCCAAGACCCAACACCTGAAGCAAAGAGTGGCTATCTTGGTTTTTCATAAATGGCTTTAAATCACCTTCTTGTTGAGCGCTTCGATATGATCACTGTCTCCGAGGATGACGACGATATCGCCTTTTTCGAGAATATCATCTTTTTCAAATCTTGAATGCCATACCCCTTGATGTTTATAAGCGATCGGCTTGACCTCATAATCGGCTTCAAATGCAGGGGAAAGGATCGATTTGCCGACCCAAAAATTTGGTACGGTGAGTTTGGCGATCTTCATCGTGATCGAAAGATCGATGGTTTCATAGCGGATACTTTGCACTATCTTTTTGACCAATTTTTTAGCAGATTCCATCTCCGGATAGATCACTTTTGCAGCTCCGAGCTTGGAGAGGATTTGACCATGTATTCTTGTAATCGCTTTGGCGATGACCGTCTCGACACCAAGCTCTTTGAGCGCCATTACGGTTAAGATGCTTGCTTCAACATTTTGACCGATACTCACCACTGCGGTATCGACCTGATCCAAGCCGGCTTCGCGCAATGCCCGCACATCCGTAGAATCCAGCACCACGGCATCTTGCACATATTCGTTGATCTCACGGACATGCTCTTCTGCCACATCAACCGCGATCACACTCTTTCCCTCCTGCGCCAACCCTTTGGCGACATGGAAGCCAAATCTTCCTAAGCCGATCACGGCAAATGTTTCTGTGGTCATATAATCACCTTCCCTTCAGTATATTTAATACGGCTCTCAACCGCTTTTTTCACAAGAATGACTGTAAAGGCAAACACACCTACCCGTCCTACAAACATCAAAAGCATGATATTGATTTTGCCCCCGTCGCTAAAAAGGGCACTATAGCTGAGCACTCCGCCATTGCCTGTAGAAAGCCCGACTGTACCAAATGCCGATGTCACTTCAAATAAAATCCTCAAAAACGGCAGCCCATCCACTTCACTAAGAATAACAGAAGAGATAACGACATAAAAGGTAGAAACAAAAATGACCGCGTACGATCTATTGATCTGCAAATGTGAAATAGAGCGGCGAAACAGATGCGGATGGGCATCATTGCGCAATGCAGCCCATACTCCAACCATCGCCAACGCCACTACCGTAGTTTTGATCCCCCCCGCAGTACCGCCGGGGCTTCCGCCGGTCATCATGAAAAATGTTGAGAAAAAGAGATTTGAATCGGTCAGTGTCGAAAGATCAATAGAGTTAAACCCTGCTGTACGGTAATTGACCGAAGCAAACCAGGCAGCCAGAATCTTTTCATATAGACTCATATGTCCGAATGATTTGGGGTTATACCACTCTATCGAAAGCAGCAATACCATCCCTATTACGATCAAAATGAAACTCATCCAGACGACGATTTTGGTATGCGTAGAGATACGGGTCAATTGTCCATGCCGATAGTTGTATATCTCAAGCAAAACAACATAGCCCAAACCGCCCAGAATGATCAAAAACGGAATTGTAAGATTGATCGCCAAATCACCCCGATATCCCATCATGTTGTCGCTAAAAAGCGAAAACCCTGCATTGTTAAAGGCGGATATCGCATGAAATATGCCAAACCATGCTGCTTTGCCCAGCGGCATATCAGCCCAAAAACGCAGGGTCAAAATGACCATACCGCTCAATTCAATCACAATAATAGAGCTAAAAACGATTTTGGCAAACTTCACCAATCCATCCATTCCGGGATAATTGAGCGACTCTTTGAGCACAAGCCGATCTCGGTGCGCCAGCTTCTGACGGCGCATAATGGTCACAAAGGTGACCGCCGTCATATATCCGAGTCCTCCGATCTGGATCAACAGCATGATGATGACTTGTCCGATCGGCGTGAAATCCACAGGAGTGTCTTTGACGATCAATCCCGTCACGCACACCGCAGAGGTAGAGGTAAATATCGCATCGATAAACCGCAACTCTCCATTGTGCGCAAAAGGCAAAGAGAGCAACACGGCACCCAAAAAAATAAGCGCTATAAAACTTGCTAAGATGAGTTTGATCTCATAATTTTGAGTATGTATATTGATTCCTTTTTTTAATGGCACATTGCCAAATCTCTATCAACATTGGAAACTAGGCCAAACTAAATAGTCCATTTTAATACTATCAAAATTAAATTACTATTAAAATTAAATTATTCTGTGGCATCAAGATCGTTCTGACCAAGAATCCACGCTTTTGCCGACCCGATTTCGTCAAACGCAAATGATCTGATCTGCGCGCTTACAAAATGGCTTGTGATATGCTCGGCAAGCGTGCCGATCACAGAATCAGTAGAGATCGCGATATGGGAGACTTTGCGGTGATGATCTTTGACAAACTTCATGTGCGATACAAATGCCCCGAACGATTCCCAGCCGGGAAAAGATCGGACATGGATGATCAGACCTCTGAAATGGCCATATTTTTCTATATACGGATCGACAGTTTTTGCTGCTAATGCAAAATCATCTGCCGACAAAGCACCGTGCGGCTCTAGTATCGCTATCCTTTTTTCTTCGTCTATCTGTATCGAAAGCATAGTTCTGCTCCTTTAGGGCGCCTCTAAAAATCCCTTATGGGATATAGAAGCCAAAATATCAGATGAATTATAAGGCAAATTTTTGAAGGACCGGCTTAGAGCTGATTTAAAAAAATTTAACGAAATAATACATTAAAAGATGGCTTCCATTCGGCCTTTATTGCAGTTTTATATTTTGTCGTTGCCTATACTATCTTGCTGCAACAAAGCTGTACCCTTAAGGGGTTTTCAGAGGCGCTCTTTATAAAGCGGATTCTTTGCGGACACAGTTGCGCCCGTCTGATTTTGCGATATAAAGCGCCTTATCCGCCCGCTCGATCAGCGTTTCAAGAGTATCACCATCAACCGTCCGAGCCACGCCAAAACTGCATGTGAGCTTGCCAATGTGGCTGAAAGTATGGTTCTGCACAGCCAAACGGGTCTTTTCTGCGACCTCAAGCCCATCCTCGTTTGTATCACAGGGAAGAAGAATAACAAACTCCTCACCTCCCCATCTGGCAAATAGGTCATATGCCCTCAGTATATCTTTACATAATGTCGCCACCTCGCACAAGACTGCATCGCCGATATTGTGACCGTAAGTATCATTTATATTCTTGAAACGGTCGATATCCATCAGGATCAAAAACAGAAATCCGTCATGCCGTTTGGCATAAGAGTACTCTTTGTTGAAAAGTTCTATGAAAAAATAGCGGTTGTGAAGACCTGTGAGCTGGTCGTAAGCCGCCATATGAGACAACTGCCGGTTTTGTTCCTCCAGCACTGCAGAAAGTTCATTGAGCTTAGCAAAGTGGTCTTTGACGAGTCCAGACCATCGCAGATAAGTTTGGGCAATCAGCTCTTTTTGTGTGATAATCCCTAAAAGTTTATGTTTCTCGTCAGTGACTATGATCCTCTTAAAATGTTTGTTTTGACTAAACTCGATCGCCTGCAGTATAGTCGCATTTCCGACAAGTGTCTGGATAGGATGTGACATGAATGCTTCGACTGTATCACGACCGCCTTCGAAGGCATACATAATTTGTAAGATATCTTTTGAGGTGATGATACCGATCGGACAGTTATCGTCATCAAAAACGATCAGACAATCAACATTTTGATATACCATTTGGCTGATTATCTCAGATATTTTGTCATCAGGCCTGACGATGATGTAGTTATTTTGTTTGTCAAAAATCGATGAGATAGGAATTTTATCCATCATGATCTGAGGATCGACACTTGCAATTATGTCAGAATTTGTAACGATCCCGCACAATTGATTGTGTTCATCTGTCAAACAGAAATATTCATGCAGCCTATTATTTGTCGTTCCCAAAACAGATATGATGTTTTGTTCTTTAGGAAATGTCGGTATGATATGTAAAGAGATTTGGGACAGAGGAGTATCAAACGAAATATTCTCGACCTGAAATCGGACCAGATCGCGTGTCGTCAACAGATAATACAACTCTCTGCTTTTGACAATCAGCATCTCATGTCTGCTTTGACGCATGACTTGTATAGCATCATTGACGGTTTGACTCATCTCTACAGAAACGATATCCTTTGTTGCGATGGATTCCAAAGTAGGGAAAAGCATTGACCTTCTTTTTGCAAAATCTATTTTTGATGTATTAAATATTATTAAAAACGCCAAAATAACTTTATATAAATTTTGGTATTATAAGGCACATAAACTTAAAATTTTACTTATAACTATATTATTTTTTTCTAATTATTTTGGCTGATTATTTCTTGGGCTTTAACAATCGCTTTGTCGATATGATCTACGATGTACTCATCACCGATTATTTTATCAATTTGCGCTTTGGTGATAAAATGTCTCACTTGAGACTTGACTCCTGAAAGGATAAGTATTGTATCGTGTGCTTTGAGCCGATCATGCAATATCTCCAGCGCACGCAATCCGGCAGCATCGATGATCGGGACATAGCGCATACGTAAAATAAATGCTTTCGGAGGCGACTCGAAAAGCATCATTGTGTCTACCAGTTTCTCTGCTACGCCAAAAAAGAGCGGTCCTTGGATCTCAAACACATCGACACCTTCAGGGATAGCTTTATTATGGATAGAATCAGGGTCATCCTCTTCGTTTTGAACCGCGCGGATCTGTGTCGCTTTCATCATCTGGTCGATAAAGAGGATAGAGGCAAGCGCGATGCCGGCCTGTATGGCAAAGTTGAGATCTACCAGCACGGTCAAGACAAATGTCACGATCAAAACGATACGGTCAGTTCTCGGGGCTTTCATGATCTCCCTGACATGTTTGATCTCAGACATATTCCATGCCACGACCAGCAAGATCGCCGCAAGCGCAGCCAGCGGTATTTTGGCGATAAGCGGAGCGAAAAGGATCATAAAAATAAAAAGCCATACGGTATGCATTATCCCAGAGACAGGCGTACGGGCTCCGGCTTTGATATTGGCAGCGGTACGGGCAATGGCTCCGGTAGCCGGCAGGCCTCCAAATACCCCCGAAGCGATATTGGCGATCCCTTGACCAAGAAGCTCTGCATTGGGCTTGTGACGCGATCCGCCCATCCCGTCTGCTACCACGGCCGAAAGAAGCGATTCGATCGCGGCAAGCGTGGCAATAGTGATAGCATCGGGAAGCAAAAGACGGAGTTTATCAAATGTAATTTCAGGCCATACGGGGCTGGGAAGCGATGAAGGAATAGCCCCGAAACGGCTCTCTATCGTCTCGACATGGAGTCCAAAGAGCCATACAGTAAGCGCTGTGACGGTGACGACTGCGATAGGACCGGGGATCTTGGGATAGCGGCGATTAACATAATAAATAATACCGATTGACAAAAGCGCAAGGATGACCGAGACAAAATTTGTCTCATGTAAATGGGCTATATATACGGAGAGTTTGTCGATAAAATCAGGAGGAACCGTCTCGATAGAGAGACCGAAAAAGTCCCGGATCTGAGAAAAGGCGATCAGCAGAGCTATACCGGATGTAAATCCAACGATGACGGGATAAGGGATAAATTTGATCATCTCTCCGGCACGCACAAAAGCCATAAGCAGAAGGATACCGCCTGCCATGATAGTAGCCAATACCAACCCCTCATAGCCATGCTTCATAGCCACAGTGGCGACAGTGACGATAAAAGCCGCCGTAGGGCCGCCGATCTGATAGCGGCTGCCACCATGCGCAGAGATCAAAAAACCCGCGACAATCGCTGTATAAATTCCCCGCTCGGGAGGGAGGTTGGAAGCGATCGCGATCGCCATAGCCAACGGCAAAGCGATGATCGCTACAGTAAGCCCCGCCATAACATCGGCGACAAAATCATCTTTGCTGTAACCCTGCCGACGAAATAAAGTAATGATTTTAGGTTCAAAAAGATCTATAAACGAGCGAAACATCAGCCAAATATCCTTGAAAAATTATGGTGAAATTGTAGCACTTTATCCAAAAATTATCCTATTGCCAATGATTTTCTTTTGGTTATAATTTCATCATGCAAACTGACACAACAGATCACACACGCATCATATATACTCCGATCGGTGCCATGATCGCCATTGCCGATGAACACGGGATCACATATCTTGATTTCACAGATGCGCCATCTGTGCAAAACAACTCGGATCATCATCTGCTTGGCCTGCTCGAAGAGGAGCTGCACGAATATTTTGATGGCAAGCGGTCAAGCTTTACACTCCCTCTTTACCCACAGGGAACCCCGTTTCAAAAAAGTGTATGGGAGACGCTGCGTACGATCCCTTATGGTGAAACGATCTCCTACGGCACAGAAGCGAAGATGTTTGGCAATCCCAAAGCCGTCAGAGCCGTCGCAGGCGCCAACGCCCGCAATCCTATCTCGATCCTCCTCCCCTGTCACCGCGTAATAGCCTCAGACGGCCGTATCGGCGGATACAGCGGGGGTATTTGGAGAAAAGAATTTTTGTTGGCACTGGAAAAGAGTCGTGATAAAGACCGAAGACTATTTTTATAAACTATGCAGTATAATTTTTTATGAAAACTACAATAAAAT
>DYNJ01000008.1 GCA_020721085.1 Sulfurovum sp.
CACTTTTGAGCTTTTTGTGTTTCTCGTATATGGCGTTAAGTGTTTTCTCTTTGTCGCTGAAGTTCCAGATCTTATTGTTGTTGGCAATTCTTGAAATGACTCTTAATCCCAAATCGTTCATCTCTTTGATAAAAGCGGATTTCCTCGTTTGTATACAAATCAAACTAAATCAAAAAATTCAAAACCAAACCCAAAGTCAAATTACCACAAAATATCAAATCATCTAAATCTATCCATGTTAGAGTACGAACAACTCTGATAAGCTCTTTATCCAAAGGGGTTAAAGCATAGTTGTCAAGTTTCACCACGTTGTACCATTCCTCTCAAAGCAATAGCATAAAACTCATCAGGTGAAATCTTAAAATTTGGGGTTCTGTTTCGAACCAACTTTTAACCGCTTCACATAGTGTTCTAACTTTTAACTCTTTTGTTAGTCCACCGTGTTTTCTGTTTGTGTTGTAGTATATCAAGAACTTATTTAAGTCCTCTTTTAACTCCTCTACATTTTTATACTCTGTAGCTTTAATGGTACTATTTTTGATAGTTCCATTGGCTCTTTCAACCATACCGTTTGGGCGATCCTCAAAAGGGCAGATAGATCTTGTCAAGCAGTTCTTGATATTCATCTTGCGGCTGGCTGTCCAGCGTGATGCCTCCCCCGCTTTTATAAAAGAGCCTGCCTTCCTCCTCTTCGATAAAACGGATCATGACTGCTGAGCGCAGTGTATCACCATCAAAGATTCCAAATACACCGGTATAAAATCCTCTTTCATAGTTTTCGTTTTCATCGATGATCTGCGTGGTGCGCCTTTTTGGTGTGCCTGTCACAGAGCCTGCGGGTGTGAGGTGATCGAGTATTTCGCCGATCCTGTCCCGCCAATCTTCAGAGAGTTTTGCCGTGATTTCGGAGCTGACCTGAAGCAGCTCTTTCTCTCCGGCTTTGATCTTGTCGATATAGCGAAACCGCTTCACTTCGACATTAGTGCCGACGATGCCCAGATCATTTCGCATGAGATCGACGATCATCACATGCTCCGCAGTCTCTTTGGGGTCTGAGAGGATCTGCCCATGCGCATCCGGAGCAGAGGCTTCGATCGTCCCTTTCATCGGATAAGCGGAGATCGTATCGCCCTGCATCGTCACAAAGCGTTCCGGAGAAAAGCAGACAAACTTCCCTTTGAAATAAAGTTTAAATTTAGCTTTGGCATACACAAAAATCTCTTTGAGTGACAGATCGGTTTGTATAGGGGTGCGAAAAGTAAGATTGAGTAGGTAAGTGTTGCCGGATCGTATCTCTTCAAGTATTTTTTCGAGCGTCTCTTGATAGGCTTGGAATGTGACGGGCGACAAGGAGAGACGGTAGGATTTCGTCTTGTTTTGGATTGCCGGGCAGTTACGCCACTCCTCTATCTTGTAGAAGATATCCTTGTCCAGCGCTCGAAGAGGTTGTGCGAAAATATAGTTTTTGTCGTACGATATGACAAAGAGGAAAGGCTCCCTTCTCTTTCCCAGTGCATTGATCTTCTCAACGCCACCGGGGTGGTCAAGCCACTCAGACGGTTTCATGCATCAAGCAGAAGATGTTTAAGGATCGCCATGCGGGTAAAAACACCATTTTTGACTTGATCCAATACTTTGCAGCGCGGGTCATCCAGTACCGCATCAGAGATGTCGATATTGCGCATCACGGGACCCGGATGCAGGATCAAAATATCTCTTGAGCCTAGTCGTTCAGGCGTAATACAGTAGTGGCTGGAATATTCCCCATAGTTATCAAAAATCACAGAGGTGTGGCGTTCCAGCTGGGCGCGCAGGCTCATCACGGCATCAACTTGATCTAGAACCTCCTCTAGCGTTTCGTATTGGGGAAGTTCGCTTGGTGGCATGAATGGCTTAGGGGCAACTAAGAGGACATTCATCCCCATCCGCGTAAAGAGTCTGATCCCGGAAGACGCGACGCGGGAGCTGATGATATCTCCTACGATCGCGATCGTTTTGCCCCTGACATCCCCAAAATGCTCTTGGAGGGTAAAAAGGTCAAGCAGGGCCTGAGTCGGATGAGCATAGCTTCCGGCACCTGCGTTGATGACAGAGGTCATCTCCATCTTGGCGAGCTGACCGGGAGTTTCGTTTTGGGAGTGGCGGATGATCACCCCGTCGGGTTCCATCGCACAGAGGTTGGCAAAGGTGTCTTCGATCGTCTCTCCTTTATTGGTGGAGCTTTTGGATGGATCCAAGTGTACTACCGAAGCGCCAAGCCGTTTGGCGGCGACCTCAAATGAGCTGCGTGTACGGGTAGAATTCTCGAAAAAAAGAGTGATCAGGAGTCTATCGCGAAGCAATGCGATAGGTCTTTGGATTTTGAACCTCTTCGCATCTCTTAGGATATCATTAATCCCTTTGTCATTTAAATCGGTTGTCTCTATGAGGTGCTGCATGGTCGCCCTTTGGAGTGAATTGTAACATTATAGCAAACGATGAATAAAGATGACAATGAAAGCAGAGACATCACAATAAACAGCAGGGACGAACCTATCTGTTTAGCCTGATTTAACAATTGAACATCTGGATAAATATTTTTAGGCTCCAAAACAAGTTTCTTATGATCCGAAAATCAGCCACCGTGGAGCTGTTTCAGGGTCTAATTGTGAGTTATTCAGAGGATCCGGTTAACCCGGATTATGCAGTAGGGTTTGTCTAAGCAATGGCGATGCTTGAAGTAGCGGGGTTTTGATACATTTCGAAGGACTGCCAAAAGGTAATTCAAGAAATTTAGTGAAAGTCCAATGCTACAATGATTGGTGTTGATTGGGTGAATTCTATTGCATAATCCGGGTTTAAATTAGGGTCGAATATTTTTACGGAGCAAAAGCAGCACGATACCGCCATTGCCAAAATAATATTTTTCTATTTCTATGAGCTCTATGTTCAAAAGCAGCCGCTCAAGACCGCCCGTCAAAATATATGATCTAAAATTGCTGTAATGCTCACCGCCTGCAAGGCGCTCAATGGCATAGATAAGCCATTTTGATACTATGGAAGTCTTTTCGTTTAGTTCATAATCAACTATGAGTATGTCCTTTGATGAGATACGCACCATCTCTTCGACTATACTGCGGGCTATGGTGTGATTTTTCTCATGCAGGGCAAACGCTGTCATGACCAGATCAAAATATTCGTCTCGATAGTCAGTATCGGCAGCATCCTGATAGCGGCAATTTGCTTTTATATACCCGCTTTTGGCAACTTTTAGCATATCGTTTGATATATCTATGCCTTCGCCGTCAATATTCTGTTTTTTGAGAAGTTTGAGCTGATCTCCGGTGCCGCAGCAGACATCCAAAATGGAGTTATATCTATGCTGCCTGATGATGTCTATGACTTTATTGCGGATAGTACGAACAAATACAAACAGCAAGGCATCATAAAACTTTGCCGTAGATTTGTACTCATCCATCTATTTGCCAGCCTTAAAGAGTTTCAATACCCCATCATTTCAGATAAGCGCTTATTGAAGAAAATCCTATACTCTCGCCTATTTTTGCCCTCAGATGCAGCGTATATCTACCCGCTTTAGTGATATTGAAATCCTCAGTTGCATATAACTTCCCGTCGAAAGAAATGGTCCGGGCTGTTTGGTTGTCCACATTTGTATGAGGGCGCGTAAGCACAAACGAGACATTCGCTTCAGGAGCGGCACTGCCGTCTTTGGCATTGATGCTATATACAAAATGATTGGGGCCTTTTTGCAAGACGACAGCATCCTGCTGCGGTCTGTTGCTGTGGATATTGTCAGTCATCACCATCGTTTCTGCGCCGATCAGGCGGATCTGATAAGCTCTGTCAAATGCCTCTTTGGCTGCAATGATTTGATTGTTGTTAAGATCAAAATCTTGATAAGACATCATATAATCATCTGTTTTTTGAATAGGCATGGATGATGCCGCCCTGATCGTCCAATAGCCAAGTATGATCGCCAGGAGCAAAAAGCCGACGATCATATGCGGCCAATAGGTCTTTTGTTTAGTTCTTTCCATCTCTTCTCCTTGCAAGCATAGGGCGTATCACAAATATCCAAAACACAAGCGCCGCACCGGCATAGATGATCACCCTTAGGATATTGACTACCCAATGGGTATCATTCGGTAGTGTTTTGGAAAGGCTGATGCCTTTGGCGTCAGCTACATTTTCAGCCAATACCGAAAATGCCTGTACAATTGCTATGTTGTATTTATCTTCATTAGAGTTGCCGTCATATTTGTCTCTGACTACACCGATAGCAGCATCTTTGACATCTGCTTCATTATATAGACCGCGCAACTCTTCAGAGGAGGGAATGATACCGACTCTTTGATTATTTGGAGCAAAAATAAATATTATATACGGCTTGCTTAAGTTTTCTTCAAATCTCTTTGCATACTCTACCATACTGGCACCTCTTGGAAGTGCGTCATTGGTAGCTATCACATATCCGTTTACGCCTGTTTTTTGCTTTAGTTCATCGGCTATAGAGATTATAAGCTCTTTAGCTTTTGGCTTTAACAATTCATCTTTTATGAAAGGTGACGCAATGAGAGAAGAAGAGGCGACCAAAACAAGCAAGGCGAACCCTGCAACTGTTTTGATCATATATTAACCTACATAAAGGTGGTTAGGTGTGAGAACCGCCCAGAGTGTTACAAGCGCCGATATCAGCATCGCCCAGCCTAAAACCTTATCCATGATTGTGATCATCGTCTATCCTTTATTATTTCGCATCTTGAAATGCAAAATTAGCATTGTCTGCATTTTTCATCTTCAAATTGTTGACATCCACTATAGGAGCAGGGTTGTAATATTTTGTCGCACTTGCCTGTTGCGCTCCGATCCCCAATACCGTCAGTACAACAAGGATACCCAACAACAATACTGTAGCGATCAACATACCAGTGACACCATTGAGGCTGAAAACGCCTCTATTTGTATTTTCTGTTACCATTTCTCTACTCCTTCTTACTTGAGTGTGCCGATATAGGCTGACAATGCTTTCTCCTGTACCGGAGTCATTCTGCCTTTAAACGACGGCATACCGCCGATCATGCCTTTTTTGCCGTTTTGCAGTACATGCGTGATAAGCGCGTCATCATATCCGGCGATGTTTGGAGCCTGTCCGCCATTGCCTTTGCCGTCCGCACCGTGACATCCTGCGCAAGTACCGAAAGATGCCGGCTGCGTACCTTGCATACCGCCGGCTACATACTCAGCGATAGCCTCTGCATCGGCACCTTGAGCCATGCCGCCAGGCATCGCACCCATCGGATAACCGAGCTGATTGGATCCTTTTGCGATCACATCAAGAACTTGGTCTTTGCTCATTCTAGCGCCAAAATTTTGCGCTTTTCCGGAAAGTCCGTCACCTGTCTCACCGTGGCACGGAGCACACTGTACCAAAAAGATCGATTCGCCCATTTGCTTGAGTGTCGCCTCATCAGCATTTTTGTGCATCTCGTCAAATTTGGCATTGTATGCCAAAACCTCTTCGTTGTACTCGCCGATTTGGCTGTAAGCACCCAGCGGATACCCTGCGAGGAAATACCATATAGCCCAGATGATTGTACCAAGGAAGCTATATGCCCATCCTGACGGAAGCTCATTTTTGTATTCACCTATATGATCCCATTTTTCATCTACAAGTTCTCCGGTAGCTCGGTCTGTCTTCATCTGACCGATATACTTTGTCGATACACCGGCAGTCAAAACTGCGATTGCTATCGCTCCGATCATGGTGATCAAATTGATCGGATCACTCAAGTCGATATTCATCGATTTGACAACCGCAACCGTTCCTATGATCAACACTACAGCAAAGAGCAATGCTTTAATCATCAAACTATTCATTTATCTACTCCTTATTTTTCGCTCTTGGACTTAGGATTACTCTCGATGGGAGTGCTGTCGACCTCATCGTCCAGCGCGATCTTCCCATACTTTTCATAATCCTTCTCGCCTTTTTTTTCGCTTCTGTAAAGATGTAATATATATCCATACAGTGCAACTACCAACAAAATAGTCATAAAGAAATAGGCGTAAGCCTGCAATTCTCTTATGTCCACTTGTTTCCCGTTATTTCAATCTGTTCATATATGCAATCAAAGCAACGATTTCAGGAACCTGACCGTTTGCCACTGCATCTTTGACATCTTTGTTTTTCATATTGCCTGCGATCACCTTCGCTTCTTCAAGAGCAGCTGCTTTTGCCTCTTCATGCGAACCAAGCTTTGTACCGTTTGGCGCATCATAAGGTGTAGCAAATAGCGCTTTGACAGTCACTGCTTCAGCATACGCCGTATCGATGTCGGCAATATTGGTGAAGTGGTGTCTGTATGCCGGCATGATCGATGTCGGAACGACTGATTTCGGATTCCACATATGGTTTTCGTGCCAGTCAGTGGTTCGATAGTTGCCTATACGGTGAAGATCAGGACCTGTTCTTTTGGAACCCCACAAAAATGGTCTGTCATAAGCATATTCACCAGAAAGTGAAACTTGGCCGTAACGATCTGTTTCAGACTTGAACGGCCTTACCAACTGCGAGTGGCATGCTATACAGTGGTCTTTCTTGTAAACCTCTTTACCGGCAAGTTCAAGTACAGTATATGGCTTGAGACCTGCAACCGGACGAGCTGATTGCGCAAAATCCGGCACGACTGTGATGAGACCTGCAAATGCAATAACGATAAATACTCCTACCGCGAAGAAGAATGGATTTTTTTCTAACCAATGAAACATAATAACTACCTCCCTTTACGCCATAGGTGATCTAAACATCGGCTCTTCTGTCAATGTTCTAGAAGATGTCATTGTTTTGATCATGTTGTATGCAAATATAAAGACTCCTGCGAGATACAATACACCGGCAACTGTTCTAATCACATAATACGGATGCAGCACATCAACTGTATCGATGAAGCTATACATCAAGTTTCCGTACTCATCAACCGCTCTCCACATCATACCCTGAGTAATACCCGCAATCCACAAAGAGGTAAAGTAAAGGACGATACCTGTAGTTTGAAGCCAGAATTGAGTTTCGATCAGTTTTCTGGAATAGATCTCTCTTTTATACATTCTTGGAGCCATATGGAAAAGCGCCGCCATGATCATAAGAGCAACCCAGCCGAGAACACCGTCGTGCACATGCCCGGGGATCCAATCGGTGAAGTGTGCGATAGCATTGACTGATTTAATAGCCTGGATAGGACCTTCGATCGTAGAGAGCATATAGAATGTAGATGAAAGAACCATCAATTTGATAAGCGGGTTATCTGTGAGCTGATTCCACTCACCTTTCATAGTAAGCAACATATTGATCGCACTGCCCCATGAAGGCAATATAAGAACTACCGAGAATACCGTACCCATAGTCTGTACCCAATCCGGAACAGTTGACCAAACAAGGTGGTGGCCGCCAGCCCAAAGATAGACAAACATCAATCCCCAGAAAGAGAGCAATGAAAGTTTATATGAGTAGACAGCCTGACCTGACTCTTTTGGCAAGAAGTAATAGATCATCGCGATGATAGGCACTGTAAATACAAATGCAACTGCATTATGTCCATACCACCACTGCACCATAGCATCGTTGGTACCTGAATACATAGAAACTGAGTGCATTATATTACCAATCCCGCCGGATACAAAATAGGTAGGCACTTCCATATTGTTAAAGAGATACAGCATGGCAACACCCAAGAATGTAGCTACAAAATACCACATAGATACATAAAGCGCCTTTTCTCTTCTGATCCCGATGATACCAAATATAGAGATACCCCACAGCACCCAGACCAGAACGATCACAACATCGATCGGCCACTCAAACTCTGCATACTCTTTGGAAGCAGAGAAGCCAAGCAAAAGCGTGATCACCGCGAGAAGTGCGCCGACAAAGTAAAGGTAAAAGTGAATCTTGCCTATAGCCATCAAAAACTTTGACTCTGCCATAGAAACCTTCAAAACTCTTTGACCAACATAGTAAAAGGTTGCCCAAATACCGCTCAATGTAAATCCGAAGATAACTATATTGGTGTGAAGCGGTCTCAGTCTTGAGAATGTACCGTACTCACCAATCAGATAGTTTAACTCAGGAAATGCCAATTGAGCCGCGATAAGCGTTCCAATAACCATACCAAGAATTCCAAACAAAATTGTCGTAAACGTAAACAATTTTGCTACAGAATAGTCATACTCCAATGCAGCGTTTGATTGCATGCAAATACCCCCCTTGAAAAATTTTCTCTAGCCCAAAATGAACTAAACTTGTTATTATAAAATAATTTTTAACAAATTTTGCTTAAGAGTTTATAATTCATATGAAATTATAAAGTTTAAGCTTAGATTAAAGAAATATGTTTCAAAATCACTGCAAAAAAAGGATGAAGGAGGGATAGGTATGTCGTCCTGAATTTTTCAGGATCTATTAGCCGGCACGACAATAAAAGTCACACTTTGCCTTTGGCGCTTTGGATAGAGTGGATATAGCGATAATCAATAGTGATCTTTTGCTCATGCGGCAGATGCTTGACAAGCCTCCCGATCATTCCTCTAAAATCTTCAAACAGATAGTTTGCCATCGATCCGGGTATTGGATTGATCTCGTTGAGATAAATCTCTCCGTTCTGTTCGAAAAAATCACATCTGATCAGACTGCCTTTAAACAAAGGATCATATATAGCTTTAAAACTCTCTTGTATTTTAGATGCAATATCTGGTGATATCTCTGCCGATGTTACTTTGCCGTCTCTTGAAAAATCCATATATTTTTTCTCAAAATCCAGAAACTCTGCTTTTTGTGGTTCCTCTATGATAGAAAGTTCCCATCTGTCAGTCAGACAGCCTGCCTGGTTGTACTCTTTGATACCCTCCATAAAGGGCTCTATAAGCACATCAGTATCAAACTCAAATGCTACATCCAAAGCGTAATCAAGCTCTGACGGCTCTTTGACTATACTCACGCCTATACTGCTTCCCAAACGGGCAGGCTTGACTATCACAGGCAACACAGTAGTAATCTTGCGCTCGGAGTTTTTGCTTAGAAGTTCGTATGGCAGCGTTTTGACACCTATGCTTTTGGCAAAAAACTTCGTATAAAGTTTATTGTAGCTCATGGCACATGCTTCAGCTCTTGGAGAGATATATGAAATCCCGTAAAATTCAAAAAGTCCTGCGATCTTGCCGTCCTCCCCGTCTCTGCCATGAATCAGATTGAGCGCTGTATCAATATCTATTTTTTTGTCACCGAACATTCCGCCTGCTACAAAACCGCCTTTTTGAAGCTGGAGTCTCTTACTTTTCTCATAAGCGCCTGAGCTGAAGGTGGAGGATTTCATATCTTTGGCATCTATCAGAAAAAATTCTCTGTCGCTGCTCACAAAGATATTGACAAGCTCTGTACCCTTGAGTACCTTTTGCATTGTGATGGCGCTGACGATACTGATCTCATGCTCAAAGCTGGATCCGCCGAATATTATCGCGATTCGCATGTTTATGCCTTTTTGTCAGATTGGCACACTGATATCAACTGCGCAAACTCATCAAATATATAACTGCTCTCATGCGGTCCCGGGCTGGCTTCCGGATGGTGCTGCACTGATATGATCGGTGCGTCGTTGTAGCGAACCCCCTCGATCGTATTGTCAAAAAGATTGATATGCGTCACGGTAGCCACTTCGGTGATATTGTCCGGCACATTGTAGTTATGGTTCTGCGCGGTGATCTCGACAGCTCCTGTTGCCTGATTTTTGACGGGGTGGTTGCCGCCGTGATGGCCGAATTTGAGCTTATGGGTATCGTATCCGTGTGCGATAGATAGAAGCTGATGCCCCAAACAAATCCCAAACAACGGGATCTTTGCCGCTATCATTGCTTTGATCTTGGCGTGTTCAACTTTAAGTATCAACGGATCCCCCGGACCGTTTGAGAGAAAGACGCCATCTATCTCTCCGGCTTCATACCGCTTGATGATGGATGCTGCGTCTATAGAATTTGGTACCACCTCAACCTCCATGCCGGCATGGGTAAGCTCATTGAGGATATTTCGTTTGATGCCAAAATCCAAAGCAATGATTTTGCGGGTAGTTTTGGGCGTACCGTAGCAAAATTTCGCCATATCATAACGACTCTCTTGGTGGATATATGAGCTTCTTGTGCTGACCTGATCTATATAGTTGATCTCTTCGATCCTGGGCGTATTTTCTAAAATTTTCTTAAGCTCTGCTTCGTCATGCGCCTCGGTCGATGCGACCATCATCATCGCACCCTCATCTCTAAGCATTTTGGTCAAAAAGCGCGTATCTATCTGGTGGATGCCCATCACGCCATACCTTTTGAGCAGCGCATCCAAAGATTCCTGGGATCTGAAACTTGACGGTCTGGCTTGATAGTTGCGGACTATGATCCCCTTACAGTGGGCGCTTTTGCTCTCCATGTCCTGCTCGTTACATCCGACATTGCCGATCTCGGGCATAGTGAAAGTTACAAACTGTCCGGCATAGCTGGGATCGGTCGCTATCTCCTGATAACCGCTCATGGAAGTGTTAAATACGATCTCTCCGACACTCGTCCCCTCGGCACCAAAGCTGATACCGTCCAAAAGAACGCCGTTTTCCAAATAGAGCGAGACTTTTTGCATCACAACATCCCCCGCTTTGAGAGCTCTTCTTGGTAAAGGCGTTCATACAGCAGCTCATAGTCCTGCGATCCCGGAACTACCTCCCGATCCATATGTTTGATCTTTTTATAAACAATATCATCGATCTCATCATATGCATCGGCAAATGCTTTGAATGCTTTGAAAATGACATTTTTGACCTGATTTTCATTGATGATGTATTCGATCAGATAGTTTTCATACAGCTCGTCGAGGATGGTATGCGCCAAATCGTTGTAGCGGTCATCATAGTTCATGATGATGCCATATTCGGAAGCCAGTTTTTTCTTGATCATAAAAAAGAGTTGGCGTTCATCCGCATGCTGAAATTCAATCTCATCATAATTTTCATCGATGATCTTCTTTACCTTTTCATCCAGCGCGCGCTCTTTTTGCAGGTTTTCATCTATAATCTTCTTGGTCGCCGCTACCACTGCATCTCTGCCTTTGGACATAGTGATAAAAGGTGCGTTTGCAAGATCTATCCCGATTTTGGTGGCTACATATCCAGTCTGTTGCGGTTTTAGTCTCATTTATATTCCTTATCTTATTATCGTATCTTCTCTGTCAGGGCTTGTGGAGATGATGCCCATCTTCGTACCTATCATCTTTTCGAGCGCCTCGATATACGACTTCGCGGTATCCGGAAGCGCATCAAAACTCCTTACTCCCTTGCTTGTTTGCCATCCCGGGAAACTTTGATAGACCGGCTTTACGTCCTCGAGGTCATACGGGACATAATCTATCTGTTTATCTTCAAACTCATATGCGACACACACCTTAATCTCTTCAAAGCCGTCAAGCACATCAAGCTTCATGAGTGCCACTTGATCCACTCCGTTGATCCGTACCGCATGGCGCATCGCTACAGCATCGAACCAGCCGCACCTGCGAGGCCGTCCGGTGGTGGTGCCGAACTCATGCCCTTTTTCTCTGATAAGTTTGCCGTCTTCGCAGAAATCTTCACTTGGAAACGGACCGTTTCCGACTCTGGTGCAATACGCCTTGGCGATCCCTGTCACCTTGCCGATGTCTTTAGGGTTGAGCCCCAGTCCGCTACAAGCTCCGGCGCTCACAGTTGTGGAGCTGGTCACGAACGGATAGGTGCCATGGTCGATATCGAGCATCGTGCCTTGCGCACCTTCGAGCAACATACGCTCACCGCTCTGTAAAATACGCCAGACAAGCTGTGTCGTATCGACAATAAATGGCTCCAAATGGCGTTTGTACCCTTTGAGCTCTTCCAAAAGCGTCTGTTCGTCCGGCTTTTTGATCTCTATCGCATCAAAAATAGCACGATTCTCTTCAAAATGGTGCATGATTTTGGCAGTCAGTTTTTCCGGATGAAGTAACTCTCCGATACGATGTCCTACTCTGGCGATCTTGTCTCCATACGCCGGTCCGATCCCTTTGCCTGTTGTCCCGATCGCTTTGTCTCCCTTGAGCTTTTCCAATGCCTGGTCGATAAGCGCGTGATAGGGCAAGAGCAGATGAGCCTTGTCGGAGACGAAAAGCCGCCCCTCAAGATAGTCAAACTGGCTCATCTCTTCGATGAAATCAGCCGGAGAAAGCACTACTCCGTTTCCGACGATATTACGAGCCTTTGGATTCAATACACCGGAAGGGATCAGGTGCAAGGCATACTTGTTTCCATCGGTCACGATCGTATGTCCCGCATTGTGTCCGCCTGCAAAACGGCAGACGACATCATATTTTTGCGCCATATGATCGACAATCTTCCCTTTGCCCTCGTCGCCCCACTGAAGTCCTACTATCAAATCTGCCCTATTCATCTATCTTCCCTGTTCATTTTATTTGCAATACACTCATCCGTATAGAGTGCAAATCCTGCCGCGCTGATATCTCCTACCATATACACTCCGCCCATCGCCAAAAGAGAGTTCTCTTCAAACATCTTGAAAGTCAATGACTTATAGTAGCGCATTTTGGCATAATAAAGAGGCGAAATGATAGTTTTCGGATATGATATATTGTCTGCCGCCTCTTTTATCTTTTGCAGTTCACCGGCAATATCGCCGGGAAACATGGATAGATCATCGAGATCTTTGATATCATGTATCCGCACCAATCTGTCGATCCAAGGAATATCTGTCTTGAGAATCTTCTCGACATTGGTCGAGCGCAGAAGATCTAGCGAAATGCCGTATCGGTCATTGAGCAGATGGGGGATAGATATATTTGCAAGCTGGAGCGTGGGAGCGATATCAAGCCCGGAGAGGATCGCCACGGTCGTTTTGGCTGCCTCTTCAAAACTGCCGTCTATCACCTCTGCGCCTATCTGATACTGTTCGCTTGTAGGATACGTGACTGTCGGCTGAATATAAAACCATTTTTTTGACTCCATGCTTCTTCCGAGTCTTTTGGTGACTATACGCACGACATCCACTGTGCTGTCGGCTCTGAGGGTAATCTCATGATTCTCGGCATCATTTAGACGGATAAGCGGCTGAAGCCCCTCAAAACTCTCATGCTGATGGTAAGAAAAGATGGGAGTAACGATCTCTTCAAAGCCCAATTGCATGAGTGTATCACCTGCACTGCTCTCAATAGCCCGTTTGAGTTTTGCGCTTTTGCCGAAATATAGTCTGCTCCCGCTTGGAATCTCATGTTCAAAAATCATAATCCGCCCAATTTATAATAAATTTTTAAAAGACACATCCGGTCGTACTGCCGTAAGCTTCTGGCACAGGTGTGAACTTTGGTGCAAAAAGCAACATTAAAATATCCCTGCATCCTGCCTATTATTGTGGATTATAGCCAAAATGTGTTTAGCGGTTGGTTAATGGTGTTTCAATATACTCTCAATCCAATCTCACCGTTGCTTGACCGATTTGCCTATATCTCTCATAATAATGCTCGACAAATTCTCGTACCAGTTCATCTTTGGGCAGATATACGCCATTCTCCTTGACTACATAACGGTACAGATAACCGCCCGCATCATTTTTGCGCATATAGTGCAAAGCAAGCTCGCGGTAAGCCTCATGATAACGCACCTTCATCATGGAGTAGTTTCCATAATCGATCCTTAGCTGTGCATCAAAACTCACCACACCGCTTTTGAAGAGAAGATCCAGATGGATCAATCCTTCACAATAATATGGAAGCACCTCTCCTACTTCCCTCCAGCTCATCAGCCCCACAGAGCGCGCCACCAGATCGTCGATCAGATGCTTTTTGAGTTCAGTCTCTTCGTTATGAAAAAAACCCATCAGCCCTCCAGCCGTCGCCTTGAACTCTTCGATATTTTTGAACTGCCCTGTAGCGTTCATGGCGCTTTCCGTCTCATTCTCCATCCACAAAATATGACCAAACTCATGTCCGATCGTAGAGATGTCATAGATTTTGTGCCAAAGCTTGGGCTCTTCTTCTATCAACCGCAACTGCCTCCTGACGAACTCCTCTCCCATGATCTCAACGCTTAGTTTCATGACCGGCTTAGCTCGTTTGGATGCCAATACAAAATCGGGATAAGCAAAGATTTTTTTGCCCAGCTCGGCAGATACTTTTTCATCATTGGGTACCACCTGCGCTGAAAACAGACCGTTAAACTCGGCTCCGTAATAGAGCGCAGGCTGGCCGATATAAAGCTGTGCGGCATCAACTTGTGCGAGGTTGATATGTGCTGTTTTGGGCGCATTGTTGCCGATCACCTCTGCCATTTTGGCGACAAAATCTTTGATATTTTGACGCGTAGAGGAGCCCTCTTGAAGTTTGGGATTGATGATACGAAGATCCCACTCCAGAGCTACTGCCTTACGATAATGATCTTCGTAGTATTCCAGCGGATGACCGATCTGCAGAGGTGTCTTGATAGCCATCCATGCGCGATCCACATGGCTCCAATAGCGCAGAAGCTCATCCGGATCGGGATGCTCAAAGGCTATTTTGATCGCCCACAGATAACTGATCCATTCTTGGCGTTGACCAAAAACAGTATCCTCTTCTTTGCCCAATGCCATGATGAGCTGATCCAAAGCCAAAACCACTCCCGCCACCTCCTCCGTAAAGGCTTCGGCGTATGAAAGCCGTCTGTAGCCTCCTTGACTGTCTCTGCGCAAGACAGAGTAGCAGCGATCCCCCACGCACCCGTGCTCATCGAGATCAAACAGCCCTTCTCGCTGAAGTTTCTCAAAAATCTTCTCTTCATCTCCGTTGAACATACGGTATAGATCACGATTGACTCCATGTATGATGTGCGAAGTCCAGACACTCTGCCATCCGCTCATCGCCTGCCCCACCGCATCGACGCCAGAGATCAACAGACGATAAAACGGGGTGAGCAGACCATGTTCTTCGATCCATGCGATAAGCTCTTCATGGCGGTTGAGATGGAACTGGCTCACAAAAAGATAAGCACTCTCTTTTTTGACTATGATCTCCTCCGAGGAAAAGCCAAATTTTTGCAATACCTGCTCAAGCGCATCTTCCCTGAGACTGACGATCCGTGTCAATGCCGCCATTACACTATCGTCTGTACACTCTATGCCTACCTCATCTAAAAAGCTGCTCACCATCTTGTCAGCTTTTGGGTGCGCCTCATGTATAAGCTTATAATAATCACCGAGCTCTCTTTGTCTGCGCAACAGCTCATCATATATCTTTTGGAGGTCATTCATAAATTGTAATTTCATCACTGGGCTCCTTTTCTGTCCTGATCTGCTTTTTTCACCATCCTAATGATAGAACCGGCTGACCGCATCGCATTAGCACGATGCGAAATCTGCAATTTAATCTCATCGTCCAGCTCACCTAATGTTTGTTCGTACCCACAGGGGATAAATATAGGATCATACCCAAAGCCTTTCTCTCCTCTGGCTTTATCGATCACATCGCCGTGCATCCATCCATGCATCACATATTCACCATATCTGCTGACGATAGCGATAGCAGCGGTATAAAAAGCTGGTGTTCTGCTCAAACCTTTTTCTTTCAATTCTTGGATTATTTTGGATAGATTCTCTTTATCGCCGGCATTCTCTCCGGCATATCTGGCGCTATATATCCCTGGGCGGTCGTCCAAAGCTCCGACACTGATACCACTGTCATCAGAGATCACGATATAATCACTTCCCAATTTTTGGTAGATTGTGCGTGCTTTGATCAAAGCATTTTGAGCAAAAGTCGTACCATCCTCGACGATCTCAAAAGAGTCCATAAGCTCCCCAAAGGGGACGATGCTTATATGACACATCTGTTCAAACTCTTTTAGCTTGCCTTTATTGGAGCTTGCCAATACTAATTGCATTTTCTTAACCTTTTTTTAACTTTATAGGACTATAATCCTTCATTTTATCCAAAGGGTTATTAGATTTGCCCTAAACATTACCCAGAAGGAACCTGTTTTGAAAGAGATTGTCGGTAAAGTTTGGCATTTGAGCCTGATCATAGGTCTTAGATTTTTTGGACTCTTTGTAGTTATGTCTGTCATATCGGCATATGCTGCCGATCTAACCGGAGCTACTGCTACTCTGATCGGACTGGCTGTCGGAGGATATGCGCTGACACAGGCTCTGTTTCAAGTACCGTTCGGGGTGCTCAGCGACAAGATCGGACGCAAAAAAGCGATCGTGATCGGAATGGTTATATTTGCGATCGGCTCCTTGATCGCCGGTGTGGCAGACAATATCTATATGATGCTTCTAGGCCGCCTTCTACAGGGCGCCGGTGCGGTAGGCGCTGTCGTCATCGCTATGATCAGCGATCATGTCCGAGAAGAGGAGAGGGCACACGCGATGGCAGTCATGGGTATGGTGATCGCTCTTGCCTTCACGGCAGCCATGATCATCGGACCTATTGTCGGCGGATTGGATGACGGGGTTCGGATCCTCTTTTATTTAGCCGGAGCATTGGCTGTCATATCGATCATCCTGCTTTATACTGTCGTTCCTGCACCGCCCAAGATCACCCATGCCTTTGCTGAAGATGAGGCGCAAGTCAAAGATGTATTCAAAGACAAAGATCTAGTGAGGATGTATGTCACTTTTCTTTTTCACTCCTCAACGATGGCGGTTGCCTTCTTTTTGATCCCGCTGGCTTTGAAAACCAAATTTGATCTGCCTATGGGAGAGTTCTGGAAAGTTTACCTCCCTGCTATTATTTTCGGTATCTTGGCGATGGGACCTGCAGCCGTATTTGGCGAGAAATACAATAAAGGCAAAGAGATCTTCTTGATATCGATAGGGTTTACCGCTTTGGCATTTTTGCTGATGGGATTCAGTGCCAATTTATTCTTATTCGGCATGGGGGTCGTGCTGTTTTTCATCGGTTTCAATATGTTTGAACCGCTGCTGCAAAGCTTCGTCAGCAAGTTTGCCAAAGCGCACCAAAAAGGCGCCGCCTTGGGTGTTGCCAACACATTTGCATATATAGGCATGGGACTTGGCGCTACGATCGCAGGTACCCTGTATGGCATCGGAGGATCTCAGGCTATAGCCATAGCTGTTCTGTCAGTGTCAATTTTTTGGGCGTACTGGATCTATGGTATGCGCAATCCTGGATTTAGGGGTACAATATATCTGCATACTGATATTTTCGACAGAGACAAACTGGACTCGCTCAAAACTATTAGCGGGATTAATGACATCTATATCAACGAATCTGAAGGGGTTATGGTCATCAAATACGACAAAGAGATGCTTGACGAGGACGAGATACGGGGCATGATGATAAAAGAGTGATGGGCTCTAGTCATAATATGGAAAACATCGAATCAAACAATTCAAAAGGAAGTTTATGAGAACACTCGCACTAAGAGTTCAAGCCTATCCTAGCGATCTCAATCCGATAGGCACAGTTTTTGGGGGATGGATAATGTCCATGATGGACAAAGCAGCCTCAATTGCCGTAGATGATATTATCGATGCCGCTGCCGTTACAGTGGGGGTAACCGATCTGCATTTTATCAAACCGGTACGCAACGGCGACATCATCAGCGTCTATACCACCGTTACCAAGATAGGCAACAGCTCTATATCGATTTATGTTGAAGTGGTGGTGCAGTGCCACAAAAAATATTGCGATAAGCGGTGTGAAATGCCGGTAACTGATGCTACATTCACTTTCGTAGCCATATCGCCTCAAGGAGAACCAATCTCAGTAGCTTCTGTGCTTAGAAGTATCCTTCATGAAGATATCTTAGCATTGGCAAAGAGGTAAACAGAGGCTATTGACAAATATTTACGCCTCGCATACTCCGATTTTGACCTCTTTGTACTCTGCTCCAAGAAGTTTGCATGCTCTTTGCATAATATTTTCTATAGTAAATCCAAATTTCTCAAATAGCTCCTCGGCAGGAGCAGATGCGCCGAAACGCTCCATACCCAGCACATCATCGGCATATCTATAATACTCCAAACCGGCAGCCGCTTCAACCGCCAAGACTTTTGTAGCAGGATCGATAACTCTGCTTTTGTACCCATCGTCTTGCTCATTGAAGAGATCCATGCAAGGCACGGAAACTATATTGGCTTTGATGCCCATAAGTTCCAAGTGGCATCCGGCTCTCAAAGTCGGCATCACTTCGCTTCCGCTTGCCATCAGCGTCAAAACAGCGCCGTCTCTTTGCTTGAGCAGATATGCTCCTTGCGCGACACTTCCGTAATCTCTAATAGGCTTGAGAGTCTTGAGCTTTTGACGACTCAGCACGAAACCGTGCGGAGATTTGATAGATAGAGCGGTTTTCCATGCCTCTACATTTTCAGTCGCATCTGCCGGTCTCCAGACATAGAAATTAGGCAATGCCCGAAATTGCGTCAAATGTTCGATAGGCTGATGTGTCGGTCCGTCTTCTCCCACTCCGATACTATCGTGAGTCCAGATGAAAAAGTTTTGAATGCCGGTCAGTGCGGCGATACGGGCACTCGGCTTGAGATAGTCAGAAAAGACGAAAAAGGTCGCATTGAACGGGATCAAAGTGCCATACAGTGCCATCGCATTGGTGATCGCCGCCATAGAGTGTTCGCGGATACCAAAGTGGATATTTCTGCCTTTCGGGAAATCACCCATCTTCTCAAGCGTAGTTTTGTTCGATGGTCCCAAATCCGCTGAACCGCCGATAAAACCCGGAATTGCTGTCGCGATCGCATTGAGAATCTTGCCGTTGCTGTCTCTGGTCGCCATCTCTTTGGCATCGCCAAACTCAGGAAAGACGATCGAAGAGATATCTGGATGGAGCAGTCTATCCAACGCCATATTTTGCTCAATGAGCGGAGCCTCTTTGTGCCTATGTATCCACTCCCGCTCAGCCATATCGCCCTTTTCTATCGCACACCTGAACCGCACCAGCACATCTTCAGGTATGTAAAAAGTTTCATTTTCTGGAAATCCTGCTTTTATTTTAGAGGCAGCGACTATCGATGCACCGAGTGGCGCTCCGTGAGTCTCATGGCTTCCCTCAAGCCCTTCTGCACATTTGCCGATGATGGTATTGGCGATGATGACAGTAGGTTTCGTCGCCTTTTGCGCTTTGGTCAATGCCTCATCTATTGCGTCGAAGCAGTGTCCGTCTATAGTTAGGACGCTCCAGTTTTGTGCCTCAAACCGTTTGGCTACATCCTCACTCCAAGCAAGGTTTGTTGAACCCTCGATCGTGATCTCATTGCTATCGTAGATCATGATCAGATCTTTGAGTCCCAGATGACCCGCCAATGCACACGCTTCATAGCCGATCCCCTCTTGGAGATCGCCGTCTCCGCAAAAACAATAGATTTTATGATCGATCAAAGGGCAGGTTTCAGAGTTGACTTGATGCGCCGTATATGCCTGCGCCATAGCGAACCCTACCGCATTGGCGACACCCTGCCCAAGCGGTCCTGTCGTAATCTCTATACCATCTGTCTGTCCGTATTCCGGATGCCCCGGCGTGCAGGAACCTAACTGACGGAAGTTTTTGAGATCATCAAGCGTGACGGCATAACCCCACAAATGAAGCAGTGAGTAGATCAGCCCCGTACTGTGTCCTCCGGAGAAGACAAGTCTGTCGCGATTGAGCCATTTTGGGTTTTTGGGATTATGCCTGATATGTTCACCAAGCACGACCGCGATATCCGCAAGCCCCATCGGCGCACCGGGATGTCCGCTATTCGCTTTTTGTATCATATCGGCTGCCAAAAACCTGATCGTATCGGCCATCTTTTTTCGCATTTCGTTTGACATTCTCTTCCTTTTATTTATGGTGTCTTTTGAGATAGGTTTGCATCACAGGATGAAGAGCCTGCTTCAAAGCAGGCTCAAAAGATTCAAACCGCACTTCAATATCTTTCGCCAACACATCAGCCTCATTGATAGCGCCGTCCAGACCCAGCAAAGTGACAAAACTGTTTTTGCCTTCATCATTTGCTGTTGTTTTGCCCGCCTCTTCATCGCTTTGTGTCTCATCGATGATATCGTCTTGGATCTGAAACAACAATCCCAAATCCAGACCGAATCGATACAATGCCTCAACTATACTCTTGTCCAGTCCCACGATCACGGCACCCATCTGCATACTTGCCGCGATCAGTTTTGCCGTCTTGTCGGTATGCAATATCTTGACCTGCTCCAGTGTCAAATGGCTGTTTTCAAAATAACAGTCGATTGCCTGCCCCAACACCATCCCATTTGATCCGCCGTTGCTAGCCAATATCTCTACAAGTTTCACCTTGATATCGGATCGCAAAGGTGCTTTGACGATATGCAAAAATGCGTCTGTATTGAGTGCGTCGCCGACAAGCACAGCTGTCGCCTCATCATATCTGACATGCAAAGTCTGATGTCCGCGCCTCAAAGGGGCATCATCCATAGCAGGGAGATCATCATGGATCAGCGAATACGTATGGAATATCTCCAGCGCCATCGCCACAGGAAGCGCAGACTCATAAAGCAGCGGCTCGTATGCATCGACGATCCCCAGCAAAAGCATCGGCCGGAAGCGCTTCCCTCCGGCTTGAAGCATATCTCTCAATGCCGCCTCATAGACAGGATGAAAGGTTGCTACATGCGGCAGATGGGACTGCAGATAGTTTTCAAATCGCTGCATACTCACCTCTCCTATCCTCTCTAATTTAAATAAGGCTAGGATTATAGCCAAATTAGGATAAAATCTCCTTCATGAAACAGCACAAAAAAGAACAAATTACACTTTGGAGCAAAAGAGTCATAGGCATTATTGTGATCACAGTTTGGGTCATCGCAATCGCGGCTATCTCCGGATCTTCTGCTCCTTTTATCGAACAGGCACCATACTGCATATTCTCAACTATGACCATTTTCGGGCTGCTTTCGCTTCTCTACAAAGGACTTGAGCGATGGACTGCGCCACAATAAGTTGTTCACTCTCCAATACCGTTCACACTGAGCTGCATTCACGCTGAGCCTGTCGAAGAGTATCAGCGTAATTTGGTTTTTTTAGCGATCTCCTTGACGATTTTGTCGAGACTTTTATCTTCTACATTGACCACCACATCCGCAACGGATCTGTATTGCTTCTCTCTTTTGTCATAAAGCTTTTTTGCCTCTTCATAATTACCAAAAAGCGGTCGTTTTATAAGCTTTTTCTCTGCATTTTCTGAATTTACGATCCTGTTATATATCCACTCAAACGATGCCTCCAATAGCACTACCTTCCCCAATGCGGAAAGATTGTCCACTTTATAAAATCCGCCTCCGCAACTGATCAGCGTCCCCTCTACATGATCCTCAATCCAGTCCGCAGTCTCCTGTTCGAGCGCACGAAAGTATGGCTCCCCATCTTCTTCAAAGATCCTTTTTATCTTTCGATTCTCTTTTGATTCGATCAGATCATCCGTATCTATGATAAAAAGGTCGTATTGTTTGGACAGTGCACGCGCACTCACTCCTTTTCCCACACCCATGAACCCTATAAGTATGATATTCTTCTTCATATCCGCCCCTTTCCCTCCGCTTTTTGATATATTATTGTAGCATATTAATACTCTATTAACGGTTCATTACCCGGCGATTAATCCTATAGCGTTATACTTCAAACAGAAAAAGATGATCTTTGAAAATTGCGAAATAGAAATGGTTTTACTCCTTGTCCAGACAGTAAGCCTTCCTTGTCAAATTTCAGTTTCGCTAAAGACAGCTTTTTTTAGAAGAGGCTTTTTTTCATGATACACTCCTTAAATTTTCATGATCTCCTTGTCTTAAGACCTCTTCTTTTAAACTTATTTCACCCTTCAATCGCTTCAGAATCTTTTCAAAATATTTTACACTATAAGCCATATTGACACGGTTTTGGGCTCATCGCAATACAATTTGTTAATATTTTGTTAATATTTTGTTAATATTCCTTGACATTTATAAATATTGTTTGCTACAATTCGATTGCGTTAGTAAAAATATTTTAGGGGGTTTAACATGAAAAAGGGGTTTTTGCTGTCAGTAGTAGCATCAGCTTTCGTAATGGCGGGCGGAGATGTAGCTCCAGCTCCTGTTGCAGAGGTCTCACCTTGGACAGTGAGTGGCGATGTAAAATTGTTTTATAGAACAGATGATTTTAGCTACAATGACAATGTTGCCGGTATGGACTTTGATCTTTTTGAGCAAGGTGCGGCTTTTATAGGCGGTGACGGTTCTACTGGTCAAGGTGCGGTTAATGTGGATGTAAGCTATGCGTTTGCAGATACATGGAAAGTCAATGCCGGTATCACAGGACTTGCGACATTTGGTCTTGATGATTCAGTTGTAAGCAATGTATGGCTTTTTGCAGGAGCTGATGCCGGTTACGGTGAGGCTGGTGTTCCATTTACAAGTGTTGGCGATGCGCTTTGGATCGATACTTTCAATGTTACAGGCACTATCCTTGAAGGCAAAACAACTATCATAGCCGGTCGTACAGAGCTTGATACTCCGCTTGCATTCACAGAGACTTGGACTATCGCTAACAATACATTTGATGCGGTTGTTGCTATGGATAACCATATCGAGAATCTGACCTTGGTAGGCGGATACATCTATGACGGCAACGGCAACGGTGCCCAAATAGGCACTATGAAAGGCGGATTCACAAGCGATGACGGCTATATGGGTCTTGGTGAGCCGTTTGACGCGGGCGCGTGGACAGTTGGCGGTATCTATAAATATGATGCCCTCGTTGCACAGGCATGGTACTATGATGTTATCGATGTCGCGCAGGCTGTATGGCTGCAAGGCGACTATGCATTCAACAGTTTCAATTTCGGCGCTCAGTATGCTATGGTTGATGCGGATGATTTGATGGGAGTTCTTGACCCTACGGTTACAGAAACAGAAACAACAGGTTTTGCTGTAAAAGGCAGCTATGCATTTGATGCGTTCGGCGTATGGGCGGCATATTCTGCTATCGATGATGAAGGCGTACTTGCTATCGCTAACACAGCGACTATGATGAGCGGCGCAGGCTTTGGTCCGGGGCAATCCAAGCTTTATACTGAAGCATGGTGGAACTACGGTTATGTAGGTGCTCCTGATGCTGAGTCTTTTGCAATTGCAGGCACTTACAAGTATAACGACAGCATGGATTTCCTTGCTCAGTACACAGGTGTTGAAAATGAAACTTTAGCTGCTGATATGGCTGAGATCGCATTGGTTGGAAACTTTGCATATTACGGTGTAGATCTTTCATTGGCATATGTCAATACAGATGTGGATGACACTTCTGTTGATAATGCTGATTGGGATGCTGACAGCGTTCAGGCTTATATCACTTACAAATTCTAAAACAACTCACCACAGGGAGGACTCCCTGTGGTTATATTTTCTCATTTTTCCCTATTACTAAAAATCGCAATACAAAAGACTTCATTTCAAATTATTTCACTTGCACAGATCAGAGCAGAGCGTAATAGTCAAAAAATATAAAGGCAAATTTGCTATAATCGATCATGATCAAACTCTTGCTTAAAAAATTTCTCTATATAGTTGTCATGTTATTGCTGGTTTCCATCCTCTCTTTTGGGATGATCCATTTGGCGCCGCACAGCTTTTTTGATGCAGGCGGACTTAACCCCAACATCACGCCTGAATCCATCGCCCATCTCAAATCTGTCTATGGACTTGACCAGCCGCTTCACATCCAATACCTCAATTGGCTAGGCGCGATGGCGCGCCTCGACTTTGGTCTTTCGTTTGCCAGCGGACAAAGCGTACTTACGGAGATCGGAGAGCGTATCGGGGTCACGCTGGCGATGAACTTCATCGCTATGATTTTGGCCTTTGCGATTTCGATCAAACTCGGTGTCGAAAGCGCGCTTAGAGAAGGCGGATATGCCAAAGGAGTCAAACAGCTATCGCTGCTGAGCTACGCAATGCCCTCGTTTTATCTGGCGCTTCTGTCGGTACTATTTTTTGGATTGAAATTGGGCTGGTTTCCTATCAGCGGGCTAGAAGGATTTCAGCCCAAAGAAGGCTTGGCTCATCTGCTTGATATGGCATATCATTTGTTTTTGCCTATCGGCGTAATGGTCTTTGTGGGATTTGGCTCTCTGCTTCTTTATATCCGCTCTTTGACTTTGGATATCCTCAAGAGTGACTATATTTTTTTTGCAAAAGCGAGGGGCGCAGGGACAGAAACTCTCAAAAAAACCTATATCTACCCCAACCTCAAACCTTTTATCGTCACCATCTTGGGACTTTCACTTCCGGGACTGCTGGGCGGTAGTGTCATCCTTGAGCAGATCTTTTCGATAGACGGTATGGGTCTGCTCTTTTATCAAAGCGCTCTTAGCAGGGACTATCCCGTGATCATGGGAATTTTGATCATAGGCGCTTTTTTGACCTTGCTGGGCAATACCTTAGCCGACTTGGTACTTTTGAAGATCGATCCACACTATCAGTATAGAGGATGAAAGAGAAAGGGCGAAGGCTTGGATATGGCATAATGTCATGTTAAGGGGTTTTAGAGGTGCTCTCAAGAGCCGGATCCCAGATCTGGTCTGGGATAACGGTGTAATCCAGTCAAAACCAAATTACTCTTTTGCAGATTCCATCCTTCGCCCTTAATCACCTAAACAGATCTGCCAACGCAGAAGTATCTGTAGTCTTGGCAGTCTCTTTGGATTCGCCGCTATCTGTACTTCTGTCTGTAATGCCTTCAACCTCGTTGAGTTCGATCGTATAGCCTGTGAGCATCGAAGCAAGACGGATGTTGATACCGCTTTTACCGATCGCTTTGGCTTTTTGATCGCCGGTGATATTGATGATCGCTTTGGTATCTTCTATCTTGATGCTTTGTGCGATCGCGGGACTAAGCGCTCTGGTGATGAATATCTCCGGGATAGGTGAATATTCGATACAGTCGATATTTTCACCGTGCAGCTCATTGCTGACCGCATTGATGCGCACCCCCTTGACCCCTACAGACGCGCCGATCGGATCTACACTGGACTGACTTGTTTTGAGCGCTATCTTAGCTCTTTCTCCCGGGATTCTTGAAGCGGCAACGATCGTGACCACGCCATCTTCGATCTCGGGAACCTCTCTGGCCATCAACTCTTCTAAGAATTTCGGCGAAGTTCTTGTAAGCTCCAGAAACATTCCATATTGCGGATCTATACTGACAAACCTCAATAGCGCCTTGATAGTATCTCCGCGTTTGAATTTCTCGCCTTTGATACGGTTGCGCAAATTTAGGATCCCCTTGAGCTCTCCAATCTCTACAAATGTATTACCCTCATCATCGATGCGGTTGACAGTGCCGATGATGATCGTGCCGACTTGAGCTTTGTATTTTTCAAAAAGATCCTGCTCTATCCGTCTTTGCAGATGATACTCCAACTCTCTAAAGAGATTGGCAGCGCCTGTACGGCCACGGGTTTCGATCATATATTCCGACTGAAGCTCATCTCCAATTTCGACTTCAGGATCATACTCTTTGGCTTTACTGATCGCCATGAAGTTTTCGCCCGGCTCATCAAGTCGATCATCATCGTCAGCAATGACAGTGATGATCTTGAAGACTTTATAATTTTTGGTATCCATATCGATGACGGCTCGAAAAATACTCTCTTGAGAGGTCAATTTCTTGGCTGTACTGATCAGCGCCTCTTTGAATGCCTCAAGCGCATTTTCTTTTGAAATATTTTTTTCGTGCGCTATAGCTTCAATGATATCTACTATTTTTTCCATTTTATTCTTATCCTGTTTTATTTAACCACATTTTCACGCTTGAATAGCAACTTGACATTGTTTACAATCGGCGGGATTTGGAGGTGTTTTTGAAGAATACAATTCTATCTAATCTAAGCTTTACAAAAAATAAAGTATAATCAACAAAGCAAGAGACAAAGCGGTTGACATATCGATAGTTATATGTGCATCAAGAAGGAATCGAAAATGAAATTAAAACTTGCCAGAACTACCCTGAAGGCAAAACCAAAACCGGTTGAATTGACTAAAATAGAAGAGGATTTGTCAGAACAGTCAATTTTTTATTTTGACAAAGAAAATACGCATAAAGAGATGAAGCAACTGATCGAATACTTTGAAGAGAAGGGGTGCAGCGTCTATATGAGAGAGGTCAAATACGGTATGGATGACAACGAATATGTATATGAGGTACATATCATACAATAAAAAATAACTTTAATTGCTGCAGACTGACAATCCTTAAATATCAAGAAGAGAGTATGGCGAAAAAACTTTTTATAGAGACACTCGGTTGCGCTATGAATGTGCGCGACAGTGAGCATATGATCGCTGAACTGAGCAAGGAGGAGCATTATGAACTTACAGAGCACTCACACGAAGCCGATCTTATCATCATCAATACCTGTAGCGTACGCGAAAAACCTGTAGCAAAACTCTTTTCAGAGATCGGTATATTTTCGAAAAACAAAAAACCAAACACAAAAATCGGGGTATGCGGATGTACCGCCTCTCACCTCGGAGCTGAGATCATCAAAAGAGCTCCATCGGTAGATTTCGTCCTGGGTGCGCGCAATGTCTCGAAGATCAACCAAGTGCTTCACACAAAACATGCCGTAGAAGTCTCGACAGACTACGATGAGAGTCTCTATGATTTTGCCGAATACCGCTCCAATCCCCTCAAAGCGATGGTTAATATCTCGATAGGCTGCGACAAACAGTGCACTTTTTGTATCGTTCCGGCTACAAGAGGCGATGAGATATCGATCCCAAGCGCTCTAATAGTCCGAGAGATTACCAAGGCCGCAGCACAGGGAGCAAAAGAGGTGATGCTTCTTGGGCAAAATGTCAACAACTACGGCAGGCGTTTCAGTACAACAGACGGCGTGTGTGACTTTACGCAGCTTTTGGGCAAAGTAAGCGAGACAGAAGGGCTGGAGCGTATCCGCTTCACATCGCCGCATCCGCTGCATATGGACGATCTTTTTTTGGAGACTTTCGCCTCAAACCCGAAGATTTGCAAGCAGATCCACATACCGCTACAAAGCGGATCGACACGGCTTTTGAAGATCATGAAACGCGGATATACCAAAGAGTGGTTTCTTGATCGTTGCCGCAAAGTACGGTTACTCTGCCCCGAGGCGACTATCTCGACAGATATTATCGTAGGATTTCCCGGAGAGAGCGATGAGGATTTTGAAGAGACGATGGAGGTACTCGAAGAGGTGCGTTTCGAACAGATGTTTTCGTTCAAATACTCTCCCAGACCGCTCACGCCGGCAGCTGACTATCCGGACCAAGTAGATCCAATGATCGCTGCTGAACGATTGACACGTCTGCAAACTCGGCACACCCAGATACTTGACGAGATCATGGATGCACAGCTGGGGCAGGAGCATTATGTATATTTCGATGAGCTCAAGCCATACGGCAGAGTTGCCGGACGCAGCGATGACGGCAAGCTGGTATTTGCCGAAGGAAGCGAAGAGCTGCTCGGTCAGATCAAAAAGGTACGGATCACCAAGACATCAAGAGGTGCGCTTGATGGTATCGTACTTGAAAGCTGACGGCAATTGAAAAATACACTTGAATTTTGGGTTATCAAAACAGCAGCTTTTTTGGTCTATCTTTTGATGCGGTTTTTGTGGTTTACCTCTCGCAAAAACTTCCACTATATCACACCGGCAGACCAAGAACATGTCATGAGTGTCTGCTGGCACTCTGAGCTTTTGATGAGTCCGCAAATGTACCGTGCAATCCGCCCTCATCACTCCGCATCCGCGATCGCCTCTCACCATAAAGACGGCGAGCTGGTCACGCAAATTTTATCATTTTTATCCATCAAGCCCCTGCGAGGATCATCTCGAAAAGGAGCTAGCAGAGTGCTGTTGCAGGCGATAAGAATGGTGGAACAAGGCGAGGAGATATTGCTCACGCCCGATGGACCCAAAGGTCCCAGGTACCACCTCAATGACGGTATTTTGGGATTGGCTTTGAAAAGCGGATTGCCGATACTGATCATCAACTACAGACCAAAACACTATTGGCAGCTCGGCAGCTGGGATCGTTTTGTCATCCCCAAGCCGTTTACCAGGATCGATTTTTATCTGCAAAGTGTCTCCCTGGACGGAATGTCAAGAGATCAGGCAAGAGAGTTTCTGCGGAGCAAAATGGTCGAATATGCTTTGCCTTGAGACTCAATAGCAGATGATCCAACTTGAAACAGAGATTGATGATTTTCTAGACTATATCCGGGGTGTACGGGGCTACAGTGCGACTTCCGTCATCACATACGAGATCGCGCTTCGACAAATGGCGCAGATATGCCATTATTATGAAGAGTCTGAAAGATGGGTACTTGATCTCACTCCGTTTCGCATCAAGATCGCCAAAAACCATAAAAAAACCATAGCCAAAAAACTAAGTGCGGTGCACTCATTCATCCGTTTTTTGCGAGATCACAAAGAGTTATCGATCAGAACCATCGCAGATGAGTCGGTCAAAGTTCCCCTAACCCTCCCCAAGCCGGTTGAAGAGCAGTATATACAAGAGGTGCTCTCAATAGCCAACGGACAAGAAAAACTACTTGTGGCAATGCTGTATGGACTTGGACTGCGCATCAGCGAACTATCTTCATTGAAGCTTGAGGATATCAGCAAAGAGTGGGTTTCGGTTCGCGGAAAAGGCAACAAAGTCCGTCAGCTTCCTCTGCTTCCGGAACTGCAAACACTGCTTTATGCCTATGAGCAACAGTACCTTCCTAAACGCTATCTTTTCGAAAAGGGCAATGCCCCTATGAATCAAGCGCAACTGCGCTATCTGCTGACCAAACTGTTCGATGCCAAGGGACTCAAGGCGACGCCTCATCAGCTTCGCCACTCCTTTGCGACACATCTGCTCAATAATGGCGCCAGGATCAGCGATGTGAGCGAACTACTGGGTCACAGCTCCATGGCGGCTACGCAAGTCTATACCAAGCTGGGAAGCGCCAAAAAACTCAGCGACTACCTCGGTGCGCACCCATTGGCAACACAAGCTCCGAAGAAAATATAAACCCGGATTATGCAGTATTATCCTCTCCTCCTTCACTTTGCAATATTATACCACGAGCCCGCTATCGCTCCATTATCTGGCCAGGATCAATCCTGGCCAGATAGCAATACGGTCTGATCTTTGATGGAAGTTTATAGACCCTGCAAAGCTCTTTGAAAAATTTAGGCATCGCAGAAGTAATATAAGGAGCAATATAGAGTCTGTTGTCTTGATATACCACAGCCCATCTCCCCCCGATGACTACCTCGTCATGCAACTCTATCTCTTCGCGCTGGCGAGCCGAGAGAAGATATCCCAACTCTTTGAGACAGAGATCGGCGGCTTTGGATTTGTACGCATCTCCGTCAAGCCCAACCACCATAAGCTCTTCTTTGGCAAAGAGAGACCGAAACTTCTCTTGACACAGCTCTTTATCGTGCCTGAGGTACTCAAAGCTTCTGGCTATGCCTTGGCTGTATTGCGCCAATAACGGATCGCCAAAAAGTTTTCTGAAACGGTTGCGCTCATAGCTTGTATCTTGATTGCTCTC
>DYNJ01000078.1 GCA_020721085.1 Sulfurovum sp.
CTCCACCAGGTTTTTTTTCAGATTAATAGAACTTAATGAATTTAAAATTTCTTTTCTTTGAGTTGAAGTAATATAGTTCATCTCTTCCCAAATTCTATTTGTATCTTTTTCAATATTTTGAAGTCCATATACCCATCTAGCTATATTATTCCAAGTTGCACCTCTACCGCCTTGACTCAAAAATATTCTCAAATCTTGCTCATCATTAACATAATCATTTGTTTCTTTTAACAATACCAAAACCTTTGACTTTAACTTTGAAAAATTATCAAAATTGACTATGCCATCTTTGACAATAAAATTATCGTTCCAATCTTCAAAAATTTTGTTTTCCAACTCTGCAATATTCATTTTCCTCCAAATTTTCTAATACTTGTAATGTTTAGTATTATAGCAACCCTTCGAATGCAGAGAGTTTGTCTCGTTGGAGTTTTGCTCTTGCATCTAACCTTCAATAGCGTATAATCATTTTATATTTTACTATCCGGATCCAACAGAATAGGGGGTCTGGTGATAGTGATAGTTAATGAAAATGTATGATCTGTATTATATGGAGATAGTTGTAAAAAAAAGTTAAATATGCTATATACTATCAATAAACCCTTATATTCCAAAATATTGAATTAATCTCTTTCAAGGTACAATACCTCTCATGAAAGCAACTCAAGAAAATATCCTACATTTTTTGCGCGACATCAAACCTGAATTTTCTCAAAATGGGATTATCCCTGTGGGATTATTCGGCAGTTTTGCACGAGGCGAAGAGTCTATATACAGTGATATTGACATTGCAATCCAAAAAAAAGAGGATTTCTTCTCCCATCAAAGTGCTTATGCCTATTTTGATGAAATCAATCGCCTCAAACATCTCATTGTCAAACAATTTCATCGCAATACCGATGTTTTTGATATTGATAGCACCTCATCGTTCAAAGACTCCATTCTCAGAGATATAATCCATGTATAACGAACGCTCAATTGATCGCATCCAAATCATCAAAAAAAAGATTACATTCATCCAAAATATCGTTCGTGAACATGGATCAGTCATACGCGCTTTGGAAGACGAAGAAAATTCTCGTGCATCCATTCTCATGCACCTCACCTCTATCGCTGAACAATTTGATAAATTACTCCATGCCGGTGAGTTGGAAATTCTCTCCCATTTTGAAAAACAAGATATCAAAGGGAGTTATGACTTGCGTAATTTCATCGCCCATGACTATGAAGGCATTGATCTTCATGTCATTGAAAAAGTGATCACGGAGCGACTTCCAATCATCAATGAAGCAATTAAAACAATTTTAAAACAAGCCTGATTCTCTATATTGGGATTCAGTGTTGTTTTGAAGTACCACCTGATAAAAACTTAAGGCTCAATTCGCATTAAGTGTAGATATGGCAGTTTTCAAAATCTGATGCCCTAAAAATGGGATTGCCAAGATGCTAAAATAGCAAAATATATGCTTTCCACATTTAATGCGAATAGAGCCAAACTTAAACAATATAAATGAATGGGAAATATGGATAAAAGACCGATGTAAATGTTATTTGTGGTTGGTTGCGGAGGCCAGATTTGAACTGACGACCTTCGGGTTATGAGCCCGACGAGCTACCGGGCTGCTCTACTCCGCGGTACAAATCATATAATTGATTCACTAAAGAAAATTGGATGGGAAGGAGGGATTCGAACCCCCGAATGACTGGACCAAAACCAGTTGCCTTACCGCTTGGCGACATCCCATTCATCAGCTTTATTTACTTTAGGTGGATGGAATTATAGCTCAAAAGCAGGAGTTTGTCAAGCTTTACCCAGAAGGTGGGGCAAAATCTTTTGAAAAGATGAAGTGCTCAGTCGGTATAATATGTGAAATATTTATAAATTCGATTGGAGAGTTGATGTCAAAAGAGGCGATAGTGCGTGTTCAAAAAGCCATAGAGGAGATCAAAAGAGGCAAGATGATCATCATGATGGATGATGAAGATAGAGAAAATGAGGGTGATCTGGTCTATGCAGCTACATTTTCGACACCGGAATTGGTCAATTTCATGGCAAAAGAAGCGAGAGGATTGATCTGCGCACCGATAACATGCGAGATTGCAAATCGCCTTGGACTAACGCCTATGGTCAGCGAGAACGATTCCAATCACGAGACAGCCTTTACCGTATCGATCGATGCAGGCGACGCCTCTACCGGCATCTCTGCTGCCGAGCGTGATCGGTGTATCTCTTTGCTATCTAGTCCGATCTCTTCGCGCAAAGATTTTGTCAAGCCGGGACATATCTTCCCCCTCACAGCCAAAGACGGCGGCGTTCTGGTGCGGACAGGTCATACAGAAGGATCGGTAGATCTGTGCAAACTGGCGGGACTGGCGCCTGTGGCGGTAATATGTGAGATCATCAAAGATGACGGCACTATGGCACGCAGAGATGATCTGGAAATTTTCTCTGCAAAACATCGGATGCCGATCGTCTATATCTCCGATATCGTTGAGTATCGGCTTGCCAATGAAAAGCTGGTGCATCGGCTCAGTGAAGAGATCATAGATTTTCAAGGTGTCAAAGCGGTTAAAATAGTCTATCAAGACCATCTTCACCGTGAGCATACTGCCATCTCCTTTTATAAAATACACGAAAGCAGCCATGTGAAATTTCACAATATCACAGCAGATATCAGTTTGATTTTGAACCAAAAACGGTTCCATGCTCTCATTCATTCAATCGATTATCTCAAGCAAAACGGAGGGGTATTGGTCTTTTTGGATGCCAAAACTATATCATCAGAGCAGGCCAGAGAGTTTGGGATCGGTGCGCAGATACTCAAGGATCTGGGTATCCAAAAGATCAAACTCATCGCAACGACAAAGGAGACTGAGTTTGTAGGTCTGAGCGGATTTGGACTCGATGTGATCGAGAAGATTGAGATCGTCTGATATGTCAATCATCCCAAAAAGTAACATATAAGAGTAATTTTATCCTATTTAACTTTTTTGATTTGAGATACAAAAAATTTTATGATATGATAATTCAAAAGATTAACAAAAGGAGTGTCATGGTAGAAAAATTTTATTACCCAAATCCGGCGCATACAGCTCAAGCAGCCATCAAGAATATGGATGAGTATCATGCGCTTATGACAGAGGCGCGAGAGGATTATGAAGGCTTTTGGGCGAGATATGCACGCGAAAAGATCGATTGGTTTAAGCCGTTTGATAGTGTACTAGATGATAGCAATGCGCCGTTTTATCGATGGTTTGACGGCGGCCAGCTCAATATAGCGCACCAGTGTGTCGATAGACACCTGCTGACACGCAAAAACAAAGCAGCCATCATCTTTGAAGGCGACAATGGTGATCAAAGAATCCTTACCTATCGTGAGCTCGCCAATGAAGTCAACAAAACCGCCAATTTGCTTAAAAACAGATTTGAGGTAGTCAAGGGCGATCGTGTTGTGCTTTATATGCCGATGATCCCTGAAGCCGCAGTGATGATGCTGGCATGCGCCAAAATAGGTGCGATCCACTCCGTCGTATTTGGAGGCTTTTCCGCTGAGGCGCTCAGAGACAGGATAGTCGATGCTGAAGCCAAACTCATCGTCACGGCTGACGGAGCATTCCGCAAAGGTCAGCCTTATATGCTCAAGCCTATTGTAGACGAAGCGCTCAGCAGGGATTGCGAAGCAGTACGCTATGTATGTGTCGTGGAACGAAACGGTGAGGAGGTGGAGTGGAAAGCGGGTCGCGACTACTCCTATAATGAGCTGATCAAAAGCGAATCTGCCCGATGCGATGCAGCGATAATGGAGAGTGAAGATCCGCTGTTTTTGCTCTATACATCAGGAAGCACCGGTAAACCCAAAGGCGTGCAGCACTCGAGCGCCGGGTATATCCTGTGGGCACAGATGACGATGGAGTGGGTCTTTGACCTCAAAGAAAATGACACTTACTGGTGCACGGCGGATGTAGGCTGGATCACCGGCCATACCTATATCGTCTATGGACCTCTTGCCGCCGGCGCTACTACGGTGATGTTTGAAGGTGTACCTACATTCCCGGATGCGGGAAGATGCTGGAAGATGATCGAAGAGTATCAGGTCAATCAGTTTTATACTGCCCCTACAGCGATCAGACTGCTTCACAAAATGGGCGAACATGAACCCCAAAAGTACGACATGAGCTCTCTGAGAATACTTGGCACTGTCGGTGAGCCGATCGATCCTCCGGCTTGGAGATGGTATCATGAGAAGATCGGCGGCGGGGATTGTGCTATCGTGGATACTTATTGGCAAACTGAGACTGGAGGACATGTGATCTCTCCTCTGCCATTTGCGACACCTGTCAGACCATCATGCGCCACATTTCCTTTGCCGGGAATCATGGCTGAAGTGATCGATAAAGAGGGTCACCCGACGCCGGCGGGAGAGCAGGGGTATCTGTGCATCACCAAGCCGTGGCCTAGTATGATCAGAACTATCTGGGGCGATCAGGAAAGATTTGTGAAGTCCTATTTTGGTGATTGCGCCAAAGAGGGCAAACCGGTTTACTTCTCCGGAGACGGCGCTGTCATAGATGCAGAGGGCTACATAACCATCACCGGCAGGACAGATGATGTCATCAATGTATCAGGTCACCGCATGGGTACTGCTGAAGTCGAGTCTGCGATCAAAAAGCATCCGCAAGTCGCGGCAGTAGCAGTGGTTGGCAAACCGCATCCGATCAAAGGAGAGGGAATTTTTGCTTATGTGGTGATGAAGGGTGAGGATACAATAAGCGAAGAGATAGAACTCGTCCAAGAGATCAATGCCGTTATCAAAAAAGAGATCGGAGCAATCGCGCTGTGTGATTCTATGATCTTCGTGCCTGATCTGCCCAAGACCCGTTCCGGCAAGATCATGCGCAGGATACTCAGAGCGCTTGCTAAAGGCGAGGAGATCACGCAGGACATCTCGACGCTTGAAGATCCATCGATTGTGGACAAGATCAAAAACTGCTGCAAGGGCGCAGGGATGCATTAGCGAATAGTTTTTGGTGATTGGTTATAAAACGCAGAAGAATGCAGTGTGTCATCCTCGTGCGCGACACGGGGATCCATCTTTTTCAAAGATCATGATACGCATCGCCACCCTTTCCGCCTTCGCCCTTCCTTTATCGCATCATACTTTTGACAAGCTTCATATCTTCAAAAGCCTCTTTTTTGGCTGAAGGATTGCGAAGCAGATAGCTCGGATGATAGGTCGCTATCAGTTTATAGCCGGATTGCTCTAGAACCGATCCTCTGATCTGTGTGATTTTGCTCTCATCTCCGGTGAGGTAGTGATAGGCGGTTGCTCCAAGCGCGACAATGATCCGTGGCTGGATGGTTTCGATCTGTTTTTGCAGATAGGGCAGGCAGGTATGCGCTTCAGTAGGCGAGGGCGGTCGGTTGTTGGGCGGGCGGCACTTGACTATATTGGTGATATATACTTCTGATCGCGGTATGAAAAGAACTTTTTCGATCATGTTTGTAAGCAGCTCTCCCGCCCTGCCTACAAACGGTCGTCCGCTGTCATCCTCGGTAGCTCCCGGTCCCTCTCCGACGAACATGATCGCGGCATGTGGGTTCCCCTCGCCAAATACCACTTTTTTGCGCGTTTTGCTCAATTCGCAAAGATGACATCCAATTGCCTGTTTGATCAGTGCATCCATCGTCGAGGGAAGCTGCAGGTCGGATGCGCGATAAGACGGGAGTGTGAGATCCGTATATAGATATCCCATCTGCTTGAGTCCGTAGAGCTGTTTGAGCAAAAGGGCATTGTGGAGATTTTTCATCGCTCTAGCATGATCCGGTATCAATATAATGAAGCGCTTCTTTGAGCATCAGCTCTTCCGGGTCTCCAAAGTTGTGTGTGATATCATCGATGGCCGTACAATCTGCCGGCAATCCGTCAAAATAGTCATTGAAGCCGTCTGCATTTTCGACTACAAAATTGACTAGGAAATAGATATAGTTATCGCTGTAGCTTCTCCCGGACATCCCGACAGGTTTGCCGTGTGTCGTATCTCCCACCAAAACTATGTTATCGCCAAAATATGGCTTTAGCGCATTGATGACAAGCTCGCTTGCGGAGGCGGTATCTCTCGTTGTGAGAAAGATAATCTGTGTGAGAGTGATACTGTTGATATCTGTCTCAAAAAACGCTGATTCATCTTTGTCGCTGTTTTGGGTATTCCACGCAAGTTTAAACTGCAATTTGCCGTCTTTGCCGCGTACCAGTTTATCAAGCAGGATTGAAGCGGTATTGATATAGCCTCCTCCGTTGTACCTGAGATCCACGACGAGCTTATCTATATTTTGACTTTTAAGTGTATCAAATGCTTGATCTATTTCGCCTGTGGCAGTGTCGGTAAATGAGTCGAACCGTAGATAACCTACTTTTTCGCCATTGGGTGTGTTGAGTGTTTTGGCATCAGTGACACTAAAGCTATAGGCGCTTGCCTGGATATCTATATCTATCAGTACACCTGATCTGTTAACGGTAAATGTTGTCGTTTGACCTAGATTTGAGCTGGCTGTATCAATAAGCGCCTCTGTCGCTGTTTGTCCGTTAAGTGCAATGATTAGATCGCCTCGTTTGAGACCGGCATGATCGGCAGGAGACTCAAGCAGTACTATATAGATCCGCATATCCACAGTATAGCCAAAGCCGAAGCCTTCAGTTTTTTGTTCTGCAAAATTCTCATACTCTTCTTTGGTCATAGCAAAGCTCCAGTGATCTTTGAGAGGATATTTGAGATCGTCTATCATTGGCTGCGGTTCGGTGTAGCTGCTATAATCAAAAGGCTTTGGCGCTGTATCATTCCAATAATACTCAGTCAAAAAGAGATTGTATAGAAAATCCTTTTCATTGTCTGAGAAACCAATCCCAATTATAGTGGGCAGACTGGTCTGATCTGCCGCGGATAGTCCATCGGGACGGCTATTGGAACCGCACGATGTGAAGAATAGTATAATTATAAGTAATGCCAATAAATGTTTTAAAAATATTTTCATAGAGCATACCTTTAACCCGGATTATGCAATAGAATTCACCCAATCAACGCCAATCATTGCGGCACTGGACTTTCGCAAAATTTCTTGAATTACCTTTTGGCAGTCCTTCAAAATTTATCAAAACCCCATTACTTCAAGCATCGGTATTGCTTAGATAAACCCTACTGCATAATCAGGGTTTAATTTTTTGTAAATTGTACTTCAATCACTATTGCAATAGCCTTAATGGTTCGTTTTCAATGATTATGGCTTGAAAGAAGGGTAAGTTTTTGCAGTTTGTATGTCAACAGAGGAGAACCTCTGCTGAAAGAAGGGTTTGACAGTTTAGGCGACTATATCCACTGTGACAGGTGTGCTTTCCCAGACACCATGCTTGGTGCAGTAAGACTGCGCCACAAGATCAAGCTTCTTGCCTTTTGGAAGGATATTGAAGGTGACTGTCGCATGACCTTTGTGGTCTTGTCCGCCGAGCATACCTGCAACAAATTCAGCTTTTGCAAGCAATGTTTCACCATTGTAAAGCTCAACATTTCTGATATAATGGTCAAAATCATCCGGATGGGGGTATTCATTGCCCATTTTGACTGTGACAGGAAACGGTTCACCTTCTTTGGCTGTTGGTGCACAGTGGATAAAGGGAGAGTGTCTGTCGATATAATCTTTTCTCGCCTCTCTCTCTACGGTATCAATATCGACATATTTGTTGATCTTTGGCATAATTAATCCTTTTGTTTTAATTTGATATACAAAAGAATTATAACACAAGAATTATTAATTAGGATAAAATTTATCTTATTTTTGATTTAGATTTGATATTGTGTCGAATCGAAACAGTACAACCCCCCGTGAAGGGAAGTTTTGTCTGCGTGTAGTTTGGAATTATGCTGTATAGAGTTGTGTAGCTTTTTGCACATGGAAGCCAAGGCCAATCTCTTTTTCTGTGCATCCAAGCGCAAGTGCAACCATTTGCGGCATATGAAGAACCGGCAATGCTA
>DYNJ01000079.1 GCA_020721085.1 Sulfurovum sp.
ATCACCAATGATCTAGCCGTCAACTTTCACGCCAAGATCACCATCCCTCACCACGAAGAGGCAGCAGAAGGCGCAGATCGTGTGATCTATTCGGCTGCGGTACGCAAAAACAATCCGGAATATCAAAGAGCCAAAGAGCTGGGCATAGAGCTTCTTTCGCGCAAAGAGTCTCTCAAGTGGATACTGGGTAAAAAAGAGGTCTATGCCGTAGGCGGCGCACACGGCAAAAGCACCACCTCTGCGATCCTCGCTTCCTTGCTGCCCGAGACCAATGCCCTGATAGGAGCAATCTCCAAAGAGTTTGGCTCCAATGTGCGAAACTATCCGAACAGCAAGGTTGTATTCGAGGCAGATGAGAGCGATGAGAGTTTTCTCAACTCCAATCCGTATCTGGCGATAGTGACCAATGCTGAGCCGGAGCATATGGAGTATTATGAGTATGATGAGGAGCGTTTTTATAATGCTTATAGGAACTTCCTTTCGCTGGCGAAGATCCGTGTGATCAATGCCGAGGATCCGTTTCTGGCTTCATTGGAGATAGAAAGCGTCAAGCTCTACCCAAGCCGTGATATCAAAAATATCACATATGTACTTGTAGATCAAGAGCCTTATACACGATTTGAACTCCTTGGATTTGGTCAGTTTGAAGTCTTTGGATTTGGCAGTCATATAGCTCTGGATGCCTCGCTATCTATCCTGGCAGCACTGGAGCTGGGAGAGGATGTAGAAAGTATCAGAGCCAATCTTATACACTACAAGGGTATCAAAAAACGGTTTGATATCGTGCAAAATTCTGAAAAGATTGTGGTGATCGATGATTATGGGCATCATCCTACCGAGATCGCAGCTACGATGAGTGCACTGAAAGAACTACTGAAATTGCGTGATCTCAAAAAACTTCGAGTGATTTGGCAGCCGCACAAATACAGCAGAACGATGGACAATCTCCAAGGGTTTGTCAAATGTTTTGAGGGTGTGGATGAGCTGGTCATCCTCCCTATTTGGTCGGCAGGTGAGATCGAAGTCGATATCGACCTCAAAGGCGCATTCAGCAAGTACAATCCTATCATGGCCGATCGCATCACCAAAGAGGATGGCATTGTCAAAGTATTCAAAGACGGTCATATCATTCAAGAATTTGCAGACGGATTGGTGAGCGCGTTTGGCGCAGGAGATATCACTTATCAGATCAGAGGGAAAATATAATCCGCAATTGGAAACAGGCATGAAGAGTATCGTTCAAAAACTTGATCTTGATGGCTATCTCCGGCTGTTTGAAAAGTTTTTTGCCCGCCTCAAATCGGTAGTGATGGAGGGTGATGCCGGTTACCACTATCGCTATATCAAAGCATTGATGTCATTGCAGTTTCCTGATCCCGGCCATGTACCCAATCTCGACGAAGAGCTTAACCGCATCAAAAAACAAGCAGTACTAAGAGAGGAGGAGATCTATGCTTTTGTGATGATGATCTCCTATTTCAATTCACTAAAAGCGCTAGAGCTTCACGAGCCGCTTTTGAGCTGGATCCAAGAGATCGAAATCCCGCCTGAGATCATGGAGGTAACAGGCTATTTCAGTGATGAAGGGGTGATCAGCTCTCAGATCGATCCTGAACTTTTGGGGATCGAAACAGCGATTAAGATCAACAAATCCGCCATCAAAGAGGAGCTTTACCGGCTGCTTCACTCCAATGTGCTTAGAGACTTTTTGGTAGATACCCAGATACACTATCTCAACTCGGAAGAGACGATATTGGTGCGGGGCGGTTTCAACAATGTGCTCAAAGCTACCATTGTCGGCAGAAGTTCCGGGGGGTATTTTTATGTCATTCCCCAAAAGATCTCAGCGCTCAAAGAGAAAGAATCGGAACTGCTCAGTGCAAAAGAAGAGGTGGTCTATCGCTACTGCCAAAAGATCTCGGCAGTGTTTCATACCTGGGGGCGATTTCTCATGTTTATCAACAAAGAGTATGACCGGTTTGACCACTACCAGGCCAGAGTCAATTTTGCCAGAAGCTATGACTATGAGTTTGTACTTCCGGCGAAACACAAAAGGGTGAAGCTGGTCGATTTCTGTCATCCTGCCATCGAAGCGCCCATTCCGGTGAGTATCGATCTGAACCGTCCGGTGATGTTGATCACGGGTGTGAATGCAGGCGGTAAAACTATGCTGCTCAAATCGATCCTCTCAGCGGTCTATATGAGCCGACACCTTCTGCCTTTCAGATGTGATGCCCGGCGCACGCAGATAGGCAGCTTTAGGCAGATCGAAGCCGTGATAGATGATCCCCAGTCGGTCAAAAATGATATCTCGACATTTGCGGGCAGGATGGTCGAATTTGCTGAGCTTTTTGCCAAAAAGGATGCTATCGTAGGCGTCGATGAGATTGAGCTGGGAACAGACAGCGATGAGGCTGCCAGCCTTTTTCGGGTGATGCTCGAAGAGTTGCGCAAGCGGGAGATCACCTTTGTGGTCACTACGCACCATAAAAGATTGGCATCTTTGATGGGGTCAGATGAAAATGTGGAGTTGATTGCGGCGCTTTATGATGAAGAGCGGCGCACCCCGACTTATACATTTTTGCAAGGCAGCATCGGCAAAAGCTATGCCTTTGAGACGGCGCAGCGCTACGGTATCCCCGAAGAGATAGTCGCCAAAGCCAAGGTTCTCTATGGGGAGGATAAAGAAAACCTCAATGAGTTGATCGAGAAGTCAACCGCTATGGAAAGGGAAATGCGTCAAAAGATCATAGCTCTTGATGATGCGTCGCAAGCTCTGGAGAGAAAAAAAACTGCTCTTGAGGAGAAAGAAGAGCAGATGCGCGAATCGTACCGAAAAGCCGCGGCGACAATGGAGGAGCAGTACTACAGTGCGATTGCACGGGCGCAAGAGGCGCTGAAAGTCCAAGAGTCCACCGAAGGAAGGCGACTGCTCAATGAGGCTCATAAGCTCAAAGAACAACCTTTGCCTGCCTCCGAGCAAGAGAGCAAAACGGCCTTTAAAGTAGGCGATCGGATCAAGTATAGAAGCCACAAAGGCGAACTTTTGTCGCTTGGCGGAAATGATGCGACAGTCATGATCGAAGGGATGAAGATGCGCGTTCCGCAGTCCCAGCTGAAGCGATGCGGCGACTCGCGTACCGTATCTGCCAAGCCCAAAGAGGCAAAAGTAGAGATAGAAAAAGGCACAGCGGCAGTCTCGGTAAAACTGCTTGGCATGTACGGCGATGAAGCGATCGAAAAGGTAGATAAATTTCTCTCCGATGCGTTGGTCAATGGGCTTGGCGAAGTACAGATCGTGCATGGAACAGGCGGCGGAGTCCTCTCGAAACTCGTCACAGAGTACCTCCAAAACTATCCGAAAATAAAGAGATTTTACCGCATGCCCGGTAACTTGGGTGTGACTATCGTAGAGCTATGACTCAATTTTTAACTCCAAAGGGTATAATAATGAGAAAATATAAAGCAGGATATTTGCCTGTGAATGCTATATAGGAGCAGATGTGAGTATTAAAGATAATGTGAATTATGTCAAGCAAGAGCTAAGCGGAGATGAAAAGGTGCTGGAAAGCGCCTTGAAGATCGAAACTTACTACAAAAAACACAAACTGACAATTTGGGCATTGATTGCGCTGATTGCACTTTTTTTCGGAGGCAAAGCTCTGTACAGCGGTATCCGTGATATGCAGCTGGAAAGTGCCAATGAGGCTTTTTTGACTTTACAAAAAGACCCCAAAAACAGTGAAGCGCTCGATACGCTCAAGTCAAAAAATCCGGCTCTTTTTGAACTTTACAGCTATGCCGAGGCGATCAACTCCAAAGACAGTGCCGCATTGACCAGTCTCTCATCAAGCGCCAACCCAATGATCGCTGATCTAAGCGCCTATCACAGTGCGGTTTTGGCCAATAAAAGCGGCAACTCTGTCTATTACAAGGAGATGAGCCTGATAGAAGAGGCTTATGTCGCGCTAAAAGCAGGAAAAGTCAAAGAGGCGAAGGTAAAACTTGAGATGATTGATGCGGATTCGCCGATCGCTCCGGTAGCGCAACTGTTGAAGCACTACACTATAAAGGCACAATAATGAAATATCTCAGTTGGATCGGAATAGTTGCTTTGGCGCTTCTTGCGACAGGGTGTGCAGGTAAAAAATATTTTGAGCCTGAGAATACATTGAGCGCTGCTGCGGCGACAACTGCTCATGCCGGCAAAAGCACCTATCTGACACGAGACGGAGTGACCTTTGATAATGGCACTTATATCAACAAAACCAATCAAGGATCTCTGGTGCTTGGGCAGGGCGATGTCTATCTGGGCGAGAGTCCGTCTTATATTTTGGTAGGCAGCAAGGACGGGACTCTTTCGCTGATGGGCAAGAGCGCCAAGAAGTCTGTAAAAACGATCGCATTTCATGTGCCTGTCGTTTCTGCCGCTATCAATAACAATACCATTGTTTATCTTCTCCAAGACAACACATTCGGACTTTATCAGCTCTCTACAAATGAAAAGCTTATTGAAAGCAAATCAGACACTACCTATGCAGTGGATGCGCGGATTGCCAGCCCGATTTTCGTCGATAATCTGGCAGTCATCCCGACACTTGACGGAAAGCTGGTGATTGTCGATATGCAAAGCCCGGAAAATGCCAAAGTAATCTATGTCAGCAGCGCAACAAATCTCAACAATATCATCCATCTTTCGCGTATAGGCAACCTTCTTGTGACGGCGACACCCAGTAAAGTCATGACGGTCGGAAGCAGCGAGGGGGAATTTGACGAGGGGATAAGCGAGGTGGCTGTGGGCGGCAATGCTATCTATGTCTTCACGAAAGCCGGAGAGATCATCAAATTTTCTCCGGAACTCAAAGAGCTTGCACGCAAGAAGTTCAAGTTCGCACACTTCAGTGTCGGCGCCTTCTATCGCGGGCGCGTCTATGCCATGGATCATCAGGGGTCTTTGATCGTGCTTGACCAAAATCTTGCCAAATATCGTATATATGATGTGGATAAAGTAGAGGATTTTGCCTTCGTGTCCGGCGGTAAAATCTACAAAGACAATGATGTCATATCGCTTGACAAACTGGGACTATGAGTGAGCTTGTAGTCGCCTTTGAAGAGTATCTCAGCATCAACAAATCGCTTGACGCGCATACGATAGAGTCTTATATCGGAGATATCGTCCAACTGGAAGCCTCTGCCGGAAAGTCTCTGCTTAGTTTGGAGAGCAGTGATATCCTCTCTTTTCTCGGCTCTTTTGACAACAAACGGACACTCAACCGCAAACTCTCTTCGATCAACAGTTTTTTTCACTTTTGCCACAAGCTCGATTTCTCTGACAAAAAGATCAAAATCCCTATGGCAAAAATCCCTCAAAACCTTCCTAAATATCTCAGCTTTGAAGAGATCATGCGGGGGGTCGGGATCATAGACCGCACTGCAACGACAGGTTTGCGCGATTATGCCTTGATCCTGTTTTTGTATGCCAGCGGATGCAGGATCAGTGAAGCGCTCAGTATGCAGCGCCGAGATATCTCGCAGGGGTGGTTGAAGATCCGTTTTGCCAAAGGAGAAAAAGAGAGGATGGTTCCGATCGCTCCTATTGCGCTTGAGGCAGTGGAAAACTATCTTAAAGCAGCGGGTATAGCAAGCAGCTATGTATGGACCAACTATCGAGGCGGGCTGCTAAGCCGTATCTCGGCGTTTAAAATAGTCAAAAAATATTTAGGTGTTTCACCCCATGTTTTGCGTCACTCATTTGCGTCGGCACTCATCATCGGCGGGGCGGATCTGCGGGTAGTACAGGAGCTTCTGGGGCATAGTTCGCTTATTACTACACAGATTTACACCCATATCCAAAAAGAAAATCTGGCAGAGACGATGAACCGGTATCATCCGTTGAGAGAGCAAAGTTGAAAGAGATTGTCGAGTATTTAAATCACAAAAAAATCATCTGCAAATCCCTCAAAGAGGTGACATCCAAAGAGCTGAAGAGCCGCAAAAAGATCCAAATCTATGTAGGAGTCAATCTCAAGGGGTATTACTGCTCTGTGATGTCTCTGGAAAAAAAAAGCCGAGTCCTGCGCAAAGAGGCAGAAGAGCTTATGCTTCTGCACGAAAAACTCGAAGCCTATCAGGATACCAAGATTCATACACGCTACATCCGCATCCAAGCACCGCTTTGCTCCAAAGCAAAGGCACTCCTCATCGAAAACGGGTGGAAGGTGTGGCATGTTGTCAGTTAGATTTGATATAATAGATCAAGATCTCTGATCGGGTGTTTTTTGGAATGAGAGACAGGCTGTCGCCATGAATTTATTTCAAGGGCTGATCATTGGATTGCTCAGAGGTTTCAAGGCATAAAAAGGTTTTCTATGGCGCTCATCTCATCTTCCGTTCTAAGAAACCAAAAACAAGATGAAGCCCTCATAGCTCACAGATGGGCATCATTTCAAAACTATATTTCCAAAATCGATTTTATCAAAACCGTCAAAGAGGAAAAATTTCAAGACGGCTTTCTCAAAGACATTTTTGAGGCGTGTTTGGGCTATACGCTTGACAGTACCAACCCCTCAAACTTCAATCTTGAACGTGAAAAGAAAAACGAAACCGACAGCAAAAAAGCAGATGGGGTTATCGTCATCAATGGTGAGATCATCGGGATCGTGGAGCTAAAAGATCAAAAGACCAAAAACCTCGATGCAGTAGAATCACAAGCGTTCAACTATCACGCCTCTCATAGTAACTCCAAATATATCATTATTAGCAACTTCGACGAACTCCGTTTTTACATCGACAAAAAAACGGCGTATGAGAAATTTAACCTCTTTAACCTCTCGTATGATGATTTTAAAACGCTTCACTTGCTCATCAGCCATGAGAGCATCAGAGATAATGTGCCGCTAAAACTCAAAGAGAAATCCACCAATTTCGAGCAGATTATTTCTAAAGAGCTGTACCGCGATTTCAGCCAATTTCGCACCCACCTTTTTGAAAATATCATCAAAAACAACTACACCGTTCGCCCTGAGCTTGCCGAAGGGTGTGTTCATGGTTCGACAAGCTCACCACGAACGAAGAATGACTCTTTTGCCGTTCACCCTGAGCCTGTCGAAGGGTCTAGTATCGACAAACAAACGCTTCTCCGCCTCACCCAAAAGCTATGCGACAGACTCATCTTTATCCTCTTTGCCGAGGATAGAGGACTTCTGCGAGCCAACACCATCAAAGAGATACGGCAAGAGTTTACCAATCAAAAATTTACAAGTTATACGCTCTATGACATCTACAAGTTCTACTTTGATGCCATAAGCTGCGGCAATGAGAGGCTTGATATCCCGCAATACAACGGCGGATTGTTTGCGCGAGACGAGCTTCTCGATTCCCTCGTGATAGACGATGAATACATTGACTTAAAAGCGCAGAAACTCAGCGATTATGACTTTATGAGCGATATCGGCGTCAATATCTTGGGACATATATTTGAACAGTCCTTGACCGATTTGGAGGAAATAAACGCCTCTATCAACGATACGGAATTTGATAAAAAGAAATCCAAGCGTAAAAAATACGGCGTGTTCTACACCCCCGAATATATCACCCGCTACATCGTCGAAAACACCCTCGGTAAATTGTGCAGTGATAAAAAAGCAGAACTTTTTGGAAGTGAGGTTTTAACCTCGCCAATCAATCCAAAAAAACTTACAAAAGAGGAAAAGCAAACACTAGCAAATATCTATGCTTATAGAGAATACCTTCTAAACCTCAAGATCCTAGATCCTGCGTGCGGGAGCGGTGCGTTTCTCAACCAAGCGTTGGAATTTCTCATCCGTGAGCATAAAAATGTGGATGATTATCGCCGTGCCTATGAGAATGAGGCATTGAGCCTCTACGACATCGAGACGAACATTTTGGAGCATAATCTCTACGGTGTGGATATCAATGAAGATGCCGTTGAGATAGCAAGGCTAAGTTTGTGGCTACGAACTGC
>DYNJ01000122.1 GCA_020721085.1 Sulfurovum sp.
AATAAACAAAAAAGGAGCACAAAATGCTAAAAAATATTTTTTACACAGGTGTCGGTGCAGCAGCGCTTTTGAAAGAAAAAGTTGAAGAGGAGATGAAAAGACTAGAAGAGAAAGGCAAAATCAAAACAGAGGATGCCAAAAGCTTCCTGGAGTCGATCGAGAAAAAAGGCAAAGAGGAAGATGCCCGCATCAAAGAGGAGGTCAAAAAAATGCTCAAAGAGGCGATCGATGAGCTGGGGCTTGCCACTAAAGAGGATATCCAGAAACTCAAAGAGGGCCTCCAATCAAAAATCTAAAATATTATCATCCGCGTAGAGTGTACGCGGTTTTTACTTTTTTGTTGACTGTCTATCTGATCATCAAGAAAAGAGCCAGTTTTTTGGGACTTAAGCCACTCTCTCCTGAAGGACTGAAGCAAAGCGTGATCACATTGGGTGCGAGCTTCATCAAGCTTGCCCAGGTACTCGCGACACGGTCTGATTTTTTCCCTATACAGTACCTTTCAGAGCTCAAAGAGTTGCATGACCAACTCCCGCCGATGAAGACAGATGAGTTTGACAAGGTCTATCATACGGCATTTGGCGGCCAAGAGGCTTTTGATCAATTCGATCCCGCACCCATCGCCTCTGCATCTATCGGGCAGGTGCATGCAGCCTATCTCAAGGATGGCACTAAGGTCGCAGTCAAACTCCGGCGATACGATATCCAAAAGCAAGTCATTGCCGATATCCGCATCATTTCATCGTTCAACCGCCTCTTTTCACCGCTTTTTTCACTCTATACCAAAAACTCTATCGAGGCAGTGATCGGCGAGTTTACCAAAATGATCCAAGAGGAGGTCTCCTTTCGTAACGAACTCTATAACCTCACGAACTTTTCTGAGATCTATGCCGACAAGGGGATTAGATTCCCACTAGCCTATCCCTCATTGTGCAGCGAAGATGCGCTGGTTATGAGCTTTGAAGAGGGATTTCGGTTTGATGACAAAGCCAATTTGCATAAGCACAAAATAGACTTCAAGCAGCTCATCGCCAAATTGGTCAATTTCTACACCGATCAGATGCTTATCACAGGATATTTTCATGCCGATCCACATCCGGGCAATCTTCTTGTTACACCTCAGGGTGAGCTGATCTTGCTTGATTTCGGGATGGTCAAAAGGATACCCAACGATACGCGTATTGCTATCATAGAGTTGATCAAAGCCGCCAACGAGCAAGACTATGAGCTCTACATCAGCGCCAACAAACGTTTAGGCACAATAGCCTACGAAGCACCTACTGCGGAGTTGGCAGAATTTACCGCAAAGATGTTTGCAATCTTCTCAGACAATAATCTCAGCAGCGAATCGATGCAGCAGCTCGCTTTTGATGTGCTTGAATCGACCAGAAACCTCCCCTTCAAGCTCCCCAGCGACGCGATCTATGTCCTCAGGGTCAGCGCTATCATCGAGGGGCTGGGTACGACTTATATCGAAAATTTCAACGGTGTCAAAGATATCTTGCCGATCCTCAAAGACAATATCCCAAAAGCACTCGGCGCAAAAGACGGGATTTTGGAAGCAGTGATAGAGAACATCAAGGATATCCCTTTTTTCATACAAGATCTAAAAAATTCTATGAAAAAAATCAGCCAAGACAGCATCACCGTCGAGATCTCCGACGGTCAGCTCGGATGGCTCAGACAGGAGCTCCATCACAAGGTCAAATCCTACGCTCTTTCTTTTGTATTTATTCTGTCAAGTATTTTTGTGCTTTTATATGATCCCGCACTCAAAGAGCTTGCTCTGGTAATGTTCGCCTTCGGCACGGCTAGGATTTTGTATAAACCATAAGTAAAAAGCCGGATCCCTGCTTTCGCGGGAATGACAAATTACAAAAAATAGATAGAATAATTATTAGAATATAATAATTTTGGCTTAATGAAAAAAACGAGAGGCTAAATTATCGTTATTTATAATATTGATCCAAAACAATTTTGCCTTCCTGTCAAGATACTCATATTTATAAATATTGTTTACTTTTAGTGTCCATAAACCTCGACATACGCTTCATAATCACCCTCGAAATCGATCATCGTACTATCACTGTTTAACTTGATGA
>DYNJ01000080.1 GCA_020721085.1 Sulfurovum sp.
GGCACCTCTATAAACCCCTTGACGGTATAGCTTGTATGCCATAAGATAGTTCAAGACGCCTTGATGCAGGTTTGCTTATTGCAAATCAAATCAAGGCAACGAAGAAATATAAAATGGCATACAAGCCCGAAGGGAAGCCGCCTTTTTGCAAATTATTGCGTTAAATTTTTTCGAATTAGCTTCAGCTAGTCCTTCAAAAATTTGCCTTATAATTTATCCAAAATTTAGGCTTCTATATCCATTAAGGGGTTTTTAGAGGTGCCCTTAAGTTATTGAATTTATAAAGTTCCCTTAGTCTGGGGATTTTATTAAGTTCAAGAAGTTGAACTTGAAAGGCTATAAATGACATTTAAAGAATTTGATTTTCATCCTGACATTGAAAAAGGGGTGAAAATAGCAGGCTTCAGGGAGCCTAGTCCCATCCAAGAGATAGCGATCCCTATCATTGCAGCCGGCAATGATCTGGTAGGTCAGGCGCATACGGGTACGGGCAAAACTGCAGCTTTTGGTCTGCCCCTGATGGACAAGATCGCCAAGGGCGCGATCGAACGCGCTTTGGTAATCACGCCTACAAGAGAGTTGGCGACACAGGTGAGCGATGAGCTCTATCATCTAGGCAGATTTGCGGGGATTCGTACACTTACGGTATATGGAGGTGTGGGTTATGGCAGGCAGATCGCCTTGATCAACAAAGGTGTTCAGGTGGTGGTGGCAACTCCGGGAAGACTCAAAGACCTCTATCAAAAAGGCAAGATTGATCAGTTCAATCCAGAGATTGTCGTCTTGGATGAAGCTGATGAGATGCTTGATATGGGCTTTCTCGAAGAGATCAAGGATATCTTTGAGTATATCCCTCAAAATAGGCAGACACTGCTCTTTTCCGCTACGATCCCGGAACCGATCAAAGAGTTGGCAAAAGATATCTTGTACAATCCTGAGTTTATCTCAGTAATCAGTCATGATGAAGCTACAGTCAATAATGTGATCGAGCAGCGTTACTATGTCATCAGTGAAAATCAAAGAGATGATGCAATAGTTAGACTCCTAGAGACGGAAGATACGGATAAATGTCTGGTTTTTTGCAGGATGAAACGAGAGGTAGATCGCCTAAGCGAACATCTTGTGGCGCTTGGGTTTAACGCGCGTGGGCTGCACGGCGATATGGAACAGCAAGATCGCGATGAGGTGATCAAAGGTTACCGCAGAGGCGAGATCAAAATCTTGGTTGCGACCGATGTGGCGGCACGAGGTTTGGATGTCAAAAATGTATCACATGTATTCAACTATCATATCCCCTTCAATCCTGAGAGCTATGTGCACCGCATAGGAAGGACAGGGCGCGCCGGCAAGAGTGGACAGGCAATTACGCTGGTATCTACAGAAGAGTTCAGGGAGCTTCAGCGCATCCAAAAAGAGGTAGGGGCAGAGATGCAGCTTGCGACCATAGAGGGAGACAACAGGCTCAGCCAAGATTCAATCTCCTATGTAGTCGAACAGCTGCAAGATTGTGAGATCGACCCAAATGCCAATCTGATCTTGAAGGAGTTTGCAGATACAGATCAGAGACTTTTGCTGCAAAAAGCGCTCTCGTGGATCTTGGCGACACAGCAAAATCAACTCAGTGATTCGATCGGGATGGATCAGGAGATGGTAGATGAGATGATGGAACTCTACCTTGATGAGCAAAAAGCGGTCAAAAAGGGAAATAAAAAAAAGAGAAGATAGTGAATTAAAGCATGGATAAGCAAAGTTGTTTTAAAATAAAGCAACAAAGTGGTATCGCAAGATTCATTTATGTCAAACCGAGCGATAGATCTTGTGTTAAAAGTGGTCAGCCAATTTAGAGCCAAAGCAAAGAATTGGTAATTTTATCTAAATAAAAAAGAGGAAATCATGAGCAAGCAACAACCCAGAGGAATCGAGAAACTTGGACTTAATAATATTGGTAAAATTTATTATAATTTGAGTTATGATGAGCTTCAAGAGCATGAGATTGAAAACAATGAAGTCAAAATCACAACCAGCGGTGCTGCAGCGTGCGATACGGGGATATTTACCGGAAGAAGCCCGAAGGATAAGTATTTCGTCGATCAAGCACCATCCAATAAATATATCTCTTGGGGCAAAGTCAACAAGCCGATCAAAAAAGAGATTTACGATAAACTCTTGGAGTTGGTGAAAGGTCAGCTGTCTGAAAAGGATATCTATATAATGGATGTCTATACCGGATCGAGTTTGGCGAGTCGCAGAAAAGTGCGCTTTGTGACTGAAGTGGCATGGCAGGCCCATTTTGTCAAAAATATGTTTATCCGCCCCACAGAGGATGAGCTCAAAGAGTTTGAACCCGATTTTGTAGTCTATAATGGGTGCAAAGTAACCAATCAGGATCACATAGAAGATGGTTTGAATTCAGATGTATTCGCCGTGTTCAATGTCGAAGACAATATTGCGATCATCGGCGGTACCTGGTACGGCGGAGAGATGAAAAAAGGTATCTTCTCGATGATGAACTACTGGCTTCCTCTTGAGGGAAAATTGCCGATGCATTGTTCTGCCAATGTTGGTGTTGATGGCGATGTATGTCTCTTTTTCGGTCTCTCGGGAACCGGAAAAACAACTCTTTCTACTGATCCGCATAGAGCTTTGATCGGAGATGATGAGCACGGATGGGATGAGAATGGCGTATTCAATTTTGAAGGCGGATGTTATGCCAAGGTGATAAACCTTGACCCTAAAAGCGAGCCTGAGATCTATGGCGCTATCAAGAAAGATGCGCTTTTGGAAAATGTAGTCATTGACGAAGCCGGGAAAGTGGATTATGCAGACGGCTCCAAGACAGAAAACACAAGGGTTTCTTATCCGATAGAGCATATCGTAAACCACAAAAAAGATCTGATGGCAGGACATCCTAACAATATCATCTTCCTCACGGCAGATGCGTTTGGGGTATTGCCCCCTGTGAGTAAGCTTACCAAAGAACAGGCGATGTACTATTTCCTCAGCGGATATACAGCAAAAGTAGCTGGGACAGAGCGCGGAATTACAGAGCCTGTAGCTACATTCTCTGCATGTTTTGGTGAGGCATTTTTGCCGTTGCATCCGACGGTCTATGCGAAACTTCTTGGAGAAAAGATCGATAAATATGGCGCACATGTCTATCTTGTCAATACAGGATGGACAGGCGGTCCGTACGGTGTGGGCAAGCGCATGAGCATCAAAGATACCCGTGCTTGTATCGACGGCATCCTCAATGGTTCTATCAATCACACAGAGTTCGAGACACTGGATATCTTCAATCTTGCTATCCCCAAAACACTTGACGGTATAGCGGACAACGGGATACTCAATCCCAAAAATACATGGGCAAACAAAGAAGATTATGATGCGACACTTACTAAACTTGCAGGTATGTTTGACAAAAACTTCCATAGATATGATGACAATGGAGGTGAGTTTGACTTTTCCGCAGCAGGACCGAAAGTCTAACCGTTCACTTATGATTCCGTTCACCCTGAGCATGTCGAAGGGTTGAATGGTATAGCAATAATCTTAATTATGTTATAACTCTGTCGTCATTTTCCTTTCATCTCTGACAGGAAAGAGTTGTGTGCATCCCACAAGCTAGAGTTTAGGGATGAGAAAGATATGGCTGATAGAAACTGCTACAAGATATAGAATATAGAGGGGTTAATAATAGCATATTTACTCCTTTTTTACAATCATCTCCATGCAAAACAGGTCAGATATTTTTATTATAGATTATACCATGAACTATTGCATACTATCACTATCACCTGAACCTTTAAGTCGATTCGTATTTCGGGTTTTAACCCAGCATCCCAAGGATCTCACCACCACTTAGTCCGGCAAACACTCTACTCTCAAAGCTTTCAAATGACTCGCCGTCACGTTTATGGTCTCTATAATAGATCATAAGATCTTTTATGAGCGTATAAAGTTCGCTAAAGGGGACTGATTTTTTAAGCATTCTTGCCTCTTTTGACTCTCCTGTCGCTTTGCCGCCGATGAGTACATGTACGCCAAGCTCTGTGACGCCTTCGCTGTTTTTGACCTTGCATCCTTCAAAGCCGATATCCGCAACCCCGTGAATCCCGCATCCCTTGATGCAGCCGCTCCAATAAAAGCGCACTTTGCCGTCTTTGATCGGTACTTCTTTTTGCAAATAATTTGCTAAAGCAATGGCATCTGTTTTGGTAGGGATGACGCCAAAAGAGCAATCTTTACTTCCGATGCAGGCGATTTGGTGTGTAAAATAGATATTTTGAAACGGTTTATATTTGGCATAAAGCACGCTGCCCATGATGGTTTCGATCTTGGATTTATGACAGATGATGTAAAAACTTTGCTCGACGCTCAGGCGGATCTCGCCCTTGACGGCTTCCACCAAATCCGATAACGCAATCATATCGCTGCCGTTAAAAAGACCGCTTGGTATGGCAAAATTGATCGCTACCGTCTCATCGTCAAGCTCAAAGATGCCGTTTTCATCAAATGAAAAATCTTCCTTTGCCAAGATCTCTCCGCTACTTTGAAAACTCAAACCGCTAAATTGTGTGATCGCTTCTACAAACGCTTCCATGCCGACGGCTTCGAGCAGAAAATGGAGTCTATTTTTGTTTCGATTGTCTCGAAATCCGTATTTTTGAAAGATATGGATGACGGCTTCAAAAACGGTTACGACATCTTTTTGTTTCACAAAGATACAGCTATCGCTTGCCTGCACACCGACTCTGCCGCCAAGATAGAGATTAAATCCGATGACCCCATCCTTAAGCGCCACGATAAAACAGCAGTCATGACCGTAGATGTTGCAGTCGTTGATCTTCGTACCCAAAATTGCCGTATTAAATTTTCGAGGCAGTACACCGATCCATGCTTCACGTTCTAAAAACAGGCTCTGCACAGACTCGATGATGGCAACGGTTTCTACGATATGCGTTTTGCCCAAACCGTCAAAAGCGCTGGTGACGACATTTCTAAAATTGTCGATGCCCGTTTGAAAAGTGCTTATACCGACATTTTTGAGCGCCTTGATGATGAGCGCCACATGTTCAAGTTTCAAATTTCTGAGTTCTATCTGCTGGCGCGTGGTGATGTCCACATGATCTTTTCCGTAGAGTTTTGCCATCTCCCCAATCATTTTTGCTCCCACAAGCGACAACCGACCGGCAGGGATGCGAATACGCAGCATGAAAGTATCGCCCTCTTTTGGAAATATTCCAAAACATTTGAGAAAATAGGAGAGGTCGTTTTCATCCAATGTTTTTGTTCCGTTTGAATAAGACTCTAAGTCATGATAAAAATCAAGAGGCGATTTTGAGGCTTTTATCTGCTCGATTTTATTGACTTTTGTGTTTCTTGCTTGTGCAATATCTGCAAATTCATGCATCTAATTTCCTTTATGTATAAATTTTGATAAATAAGATAATGTTGATAAATACCATGAAAACAAATCCGTATTGCGCGATTTTTGGCGGAATTCTTTCAAAAAGAGGCGTATTTGTCCCATAATAAGGCTCTACGGCTTCGCTATGTTCTAAATCATAAAGCATATGACTATAGTTGGCATATCTTTTGTTTGTATTGACGCTAATCGCCCGAAGTATCACATGATCAAGCCATTCAGGGATATTATTGTTTCTCTCCCTAGGTCTTTTTGCAGGATAAAAGGATGGATTTTGAAAAGGCTCTATCTCTCCGTATGGAAACTTATTGGTTAGAGCTTCGTATAAAACGACCCCGATAGAAAAAATTTCACTGCCTTCGCTGATGGATTCGCCTTTGAATCTTTCAGGTGCGAGATAAGAGGGCGTGCCTGCCTTGGAGTCTATACTAAAAATCTCAGTGATATTTCCAAAGTCTATGATCGTAAAGATCATTTTCCCGTTTCTGGATGAAACCATGATATTTTCAGGTTTGATATCTCCATGAACTAAATTAAACTTAACAAGATATTGCCCCATTTTTAGCAGTGTTTGAGTAAGTTTTATCGCTTCTTCGATCCCAAGTTTTCGTTTTTTGATGTACTCCTTTAATGTTTTGCCGTCAATTTTTTCCATGACGTAATAACGATATGTCCTATCTGCGGGTATAAAAGTTTTGGGGAAAAAGCCGGCTTTGAGTCGTTTTGCATTCCAAGCTTCTTTGACAAAGTTGTCCAAAAATATAGAATTGTCTTCACCGTAAAAGATTGGAAATTTCAACACATATTCTTCATTGTCTTTTTCGCAAAGCCAAGTTCGATTGGCGCTGTTGAGGGATTTTTTTAGGAGGTAGCCGTCTATATTGTCATTAACATTGAGATGTTCGGGAATGATCAAATCAAGGCTTTTGAGCTTTGAAATCTCGTCTATTTCATTGATCTCTAATACGATAGCCGTCGTATCGTCGGGTAAAATATGTTTTGTTTTTTCGCTGGCAAGCTTCACTAGGGTTGAGGCACCATATGCGATATTTTGGCAAATATCCTCATCACTCAAAATACCGGTTAAGCCGTCGCTGCAAAGCAAAATTTTATCACCGGCTCTTATGAAATTTTCAAAAAAATAAGGCTCGATATCGATTTCCAACCCTAATGCTTTTGTGAGCACATGATCATAACCACGCTCTTGCATGGCATGATCAATTGATAACTTATGAAGCTTGTTTTCCCGATATAAAAATATTGAGCTATCGCCGACATTGGCGCCGTACAATCTATCTCCGACAACTACCGCCACAGCCAAAGTCGTTAACATTTCGGCTCTTTCGTACCTGGCTAACGAACTATTGTGCAAGATTGTATTGATACTCTTGATAAAGGTGCGGATAGACTTGTCGATACTCCATGCGACCGGACGCGTCTTGAAGCTATTGATAATGTGGGAGACTGCTTTTTGTGAAGCTTCTCTCCCGCCTATCGCGCTGCCGACTCCATCACAAACGACCGCGATAGATTCACTGCCTATCATCTTGAGATCATAAGCGTCATCGCTGGTCAGCTTAACCCCTTTCGCCAAAGAAAATGCGGTTGTTTTTATTGAAGATTTCATGTCAGTATCCTTTAGATTCTACCGCCGCTCGCGACACCCCAAGTGGTTCTCCATCGTGTTTTCACCATGCTGATGCCGACGAGCGCCAAAATCACGATTGCTGCAAAAATCATAAATCCTGCGCTATATGTTCCAAAACTCTCCTTGCTCCATCCCAAAGTCTGAATCAATGCCGTTCCGCCCATACCGCCTGCAAAACCGATAACGCCGCTCATGACGCCTATATCTTTGTTAAATCTTTGAGGTACCAGCTGAAATACGGCTCCATTGGCCATGCCAAGATGCGCCATCGTCAAAAATAGCGTCGCAATCGCCATGCCAAATGACAAAGAGAATGTTCCGCCGATGACCAGCATCAGCAAAACCATGCCGTAAAAAAAATAAAGTGATTTAACACCGCCAAATTTATCGGCTATCGCTCCGCCTACTGGTCTGAGCATGGCGCCGGCAGCGATACAAAATGCTCCAAAATATCCTGCGACAACTTTTACATTTGATTCATTGATGAGATCTAAGCCCAAAGCTGCCATCTGGGGATTGTATGTATCCATCAAATAGACTTTAAGATACCCTGCAAACCCGACAAAACCGCCAAAGGAGATCGCATAAAACAGACTAAACCACCATGTATCTTTATCTTTAAGAAGCCTTGCGTAGTCGATAAGCTTTTTGGGTCTGGGTGTATAAACGGACGGGGGTGCATCTTCTGCAATCACGACATACACAAACAAGATGAGCAAAGACAAAACAGCGCCGACCAAAAATACTGACTCCCAACCCCACAACTCGGCAATCTTCGACGCAAATATAAAATCTATCACGACGCCGATGTTGCCCGCTCCTGCA
>DYNJ01000123.1 GCA_020721085.1 Sulfurovum sp.
TCGAAGGCTTGACAACGCCAACCTTTACATACTCTGTCGAGCACAGACAGCATATTCCGGGCGCATAAATTTACCTTTTCTCTCTTTCCCCTCTTTGTAGGGGATGCAGGGAGAGAAAATAAATGAATTATTAATGATTTTATTTATTTTTTGTTATTTTTGTATTGACAAAGAACATTTTCTTTGTTATAATTTAAATCAAGCTTTTTTGTAGGAATTAAAACAAAAGGGTTTTTGGGTATTTGGTACTTTTTCGATTCTATGAGAGATTAACTCTTTTTTAGGTCAGAGAGGCAAGAGGGTGGTGTGTGTGAATGGGTTTGGGCACATCAGGTTTGGACAACAAAAACAAGGAGAATAGAATGAAAAAATTAGTATTGCTTTCAGCAGTAGCTTCCACAATAATCATGGCGGGCGGAGATGTCGCCCCTGCGCCGGTAGCAGTAGAGGCTCCGGCTTGGACTTTCAACGGTCAAGCGGCGATCTATTATCAGACACGATCTGATTTGAAAGGCAGCCCGATCGGAATCAACCTCAACCCTACAGAGATAGAAGATATATTCTCTCAAGAGAACTCAGCAGCCAATGTGGGCTTGAGTCTCAAAGCAGAGAATAAAAACATCATCGGCGGTTTCGGTGCAGGTGCCAAGCTCATTGGTTTGGGTACGCTCAATCTTGAAGAAGATGTTGTTGACGGTATTATAGCAAGTGCTGACGGTGTTACCAATGATGCAGGTGATATTGACCTCAATGGCGCAGCAATTACTGAGTTGTTCTTGACATATGGCATAGGCAATACAGCTGTCATCGCCGGTCGCCAAGAGCTTCCGCCTGAGCTTTCGCCTTTGGCATTCTCTGAGACTTGGAATGTATTCCCCAATACATTTGAAGCGGCAGTTATCGTCAACACCGATCTTCCTAGCACAACATTGGTAGGTGCATATGTCGCCGGTTCAAACAACTTCAATGATCTTAGTGAGTTTGATGATATGTCAGTTGCAAGAGGCCTAGCTAGAGCCGATGAGGGTGCATATATGGTCACTGCACAAAATAAATCTATCGAGAAATTGACACTTACAGGAAGCTTTTATTACATTCCTGATGTATCAGTAGCCGCTCTTGGCGAGACAGAAGATGTCACGGCTCTTTGGCTTGATGCTAATTATGGCCTTGATGCTGTCTATACAGGCCTCACGCTTGGCCTTCAGGGCGGTATCATTTCAACCAGCGATTTCAGTGTTGATGCAGCCAATGCAGCGCTTGGTACTACTTATGCAGACGAGACAACAGCATTTGGCGCAAAAATAGGCGGCAAATTCGCTGTTGCCGATAGTAAGCTGGATGCCTCTTTGGTATATACAAGCGTAGATGACGGTTTGGCTCCGGTAGAAAATATCGGCACAAATATCAAAACACCGCTTTATACCCAAATGATCTTCAACCAAAATTTCATCAAAAGCGATGCAGATACTTTCATGCTCAGAGCCGGCGCTGACATAGCGGCTATCTACGGTCGAATCGGTGTAGATGCCGGATTTACAGACAAAGGCAATATGAATGTAGCAGGTCCGGGGGATTACACCGAAGTTGATGTGATCTATACAACCAAAATCGATGCTGTCAAACTCTTTGCTGCATATATCTATTCTGATAATACAAATGATGCTAATAGCGCAAAAGATTTTGAAGACAATGCTATCCGTGTGTGGGCTAGATATAATTTCTAAGACTCGCTGCCAAGCGCTTTTCATCGCCGGCATAGCCGACGGTGCAAGTGCACTTTCGTCATGCTGAATTCATTTCAGCATCTCATTACAGTTCAGGATGGCGGTTTTTTATATTTTGTCTCATTGATTGAGTGATCGATGGATCATCCAATCAATGATATAGGAGTTGTGTGTGCGTATTGTTTGGTATCTTTTAGTTGCCGTGTATATCTATGCCCAAGACAAATACCTCGACAACCACTCCTGCAATGAATGCCATGAAAAAATTTATGAAGAGTATCAAAGCTCTGCGCACTCCAAAGGCTACTTCAACGATGAGCTGCACAGAATGATAGCCGATAGTGTCGATCGGACAAAATACGGGTGTGC
>DYNJ01000081.1 GCA_020721085.1 Sulfurovum sp.
GGATAAGCTAGCATTATATATTCTAACTCACTATATTGGCAGAGTGTCTCTTGCCAGTAAGAAAAATTAGAGAATATTTACATTCTCAGCCTGTGGTCCTTTTTCGCCCTGCCCGACATCGAAAGAGACTTTTTGATTCTCAGCCAAATCTACACGACCATAGCCGCTGCTATTGACATTACGGTAATGTACAAATACATCTTTGCTTCCGTCTTCTGGTTGGATAAATCCAAAGCCTTTTTCACTGTTGAACCATTTAACGGTTCCATTTTTTTGATTTGCCATTGCAATTCCTTTTGTTGTAAATACACTCATTGCTGAAGTGTCTGAAAATATAAAGTGGAGAGTATTCTTTGAGGGTGGGTAGTATTGCTAACGAAAGGTTATAAATAAAAAACAAACCAAAGATGAAACTCAAAATCATCTTTCAATAGGCATAGTATAGCTGAAATATTTTATAATAGCAAGGATGGCGATAAATTTTGCCATTCTCATGCTTGGTTTTTGTGTCATTCTCGCTCTTTTGTGATGATTTGAGTAAGAATCCTTACTTTTTCTGCCTGTTTGATGATTGCCAATATCTGACTATCACTGAATACTGATCTCTTCATGTAAAACTCCTCTTTATGTATTATGAGAAAATTCTACTATTAAACTCTTTTATTTTTTTGGGGGGGATTATACCGAATAGCTAAGCACTCATTTCACGAAGTGACCATTTAATTTCAAACTCAAATACAACTTCACGATCACCACGCCTGTCAGTACGACTACTCCCAAGAGCACAAAAAACTGCTGCAATCCGAAATACGCCACAAAAGGATGAAACAGCAGCGGAGAGACAAATTGTCCTCCAAACAGAGCGCCCGTGAGGTAGCCGGATGCTCTGGTGTGTTTGGAGTGGTGTGCACTGTGGAGCATCCATGCAGTAGTAGTTGTCATGAGCAATCCGCCGCCAAACCCCATCATGGGCGATGTGATAAAAAAGAGATAGACATTGGATATATTTCCGATTGCCACAAACCCCAATGCCAAAACAACAAGGCCCAAAAGATAGATACTGCCAAATCCCATCTGTTTTTTCATCCGTGCAAAGCTCAAAGCCCCTAAAGCGTTGGAAGCCATGGCGGATGATATAATCAGCCCTGTAAGCGTACCGCTGGCACCAAAGTGGTTGATCATCAAAAACGGCATTTGTGTGGGCAAGGTATAAAAAACAATCATCAGCAAAAAAGCCAACCCATAAACAAACCATAGATTGCCGGATATTGCTTCGTCTTGCGCATCATGGGGAAGTGTTTTGGGTTCGTGCAAAAAGAGTGCCGCGAGTGGCAGCACGGCGAAACCTATCAGATAGATCACAAAAGGGTATCGCCACCCTATATCACTCAACAACCCTCCTCCTGTGATAAAAAGTATTCCACCTATAGAGATGAATGCGCTTTGCATCCCCATAAATTGATGCCGAGACTCACCGGAAAAATATGAGCCTACAAGGGTAGTGCCTACGATCATGATGATAGCGATCGCAACACCAAGCACCATTCTCGAGGCCAGCAGGGCATAGATATCTTGCAAATACAATCCGGCACTCCCTGCAAGAGCGAACAGTCCAAGCGCAAACAAAGCATTTTTGATGACCGAAGTACGATGGATAAAATGTCCCAAAAATGGCGCAAAGAGGGCAATAACCAAAGAGGGCAATGTGATCATCAGCCTTGAGAGCAATTCTATATTGTGAATATGCTCAAAATGTTCTCCAAGATGAGGAAGAGAGGTCACAATAGCGGCATTTGACATCACGCCGAGCATTGCCAATGAAAGAAGAGTTACCTTCGTCATTCTGTGAACTTCATGCATGTGTGACATCCTTGGTATTTGAGGCAGCTTTTTATGCCGCTTTGCCCTCATACCATCGGCGCAATCGGCGATCCAAAGGACTGATCATCCGGTAGATGACAGGGACGACCAAAAGTGTCAATACCATGGAACTGAGCAGTCCTCCGATGATCGCAATTGCCATAGGTGCTTTTGATTCACTGCCAAGCCCGTCATTAAATGCAAGCGGCAGCATTGCGAAGACCATGGCGATCGTGGTCATCAGGATCGGACGCAGCCGTTTCTCTCCTGCCTCGATGAGTGCCTCATCGGCATTCTTGCCCTGGTCAATCGCATGGTTGGCAAAATCGACCAAGAGCACCGCATTTTTGCCGACCATTCCCATCAAAAGCATAAAACCGATCATGACAAAGAGGCTGAAGCGTTCACCGCTGACCAGGAGGGCCAGCATCACTCCGATGATGCTTAGCGGCAGTGCTGCCATGATGATGACAGGCTGGATCAGCGACTCATAGAGGATCGCAAGTATGATAAACATCAAGATCACCGAAAGTCCTATCGCCATACCAAACGCTTTACCTGTCTTCTCCATCTCTTCGGCAAAGCCGGTGAAACGATAAGTGACACCTTCGGGAAGCAGTTCATCAATTTTCGCTTTGGTGTAGCTCACGGCGCTTCCTAAATCCAATCCAAAGAGATCAGCAAAGACGATCACTTGGCGTTCTCTATCAAAATGGTTGATCGCCGCCATTATATAGTCTATTTTTGTCGTGATCAAACCATCTAGATAGACAAGCTCCCCGTTGGCAGCACGGATCTGCAATCGCTTGATATCTTCCACCTTTTGGCGATAATCATCAGGAAGCCGCAGGGTGATATTGTACTGCTTCCCTTCATCTTCAAAGTAGGAGATCTCCAGATCACTGGAAAAGGCGGTATTGAGCGCAGAGGCTATCTGACTGGCAGTGATACCAAGGCGGTTGGCATTTTCTCTGAGGATGGTAATGTTGAGCTGCGGCTTATTTTCGTCTAGATTGGAATCAATATCGACAAATCCTTTTTTTTTCGAGAGATAGTCGGTGAGATTTTTTTTGGCAGTGATCAACTGTTCCAGTGAATCCGACTTTAGGACAATCTGATAAGGGACATTGACGCCGGCTCCCTTGATATTGGGGATCGCTGCCGCAGTGATAAAGAGATTTTTCTGGTAGGGCTTGAGCTGCTCTCGGAAATTTTGTATGATCTCTTCTTGATTGAGCTTTCTTTTGTCTTTGTCAGTCAATTTCACATAAATCGTTGCTTTATGGATCTCTTGGGAGGCATTGTAGCCGATCCCCAGTGTGGTGTAGGCTACATTTTTGTCTTTTCGGATGAGATTTTGGATCACCTCGGACTCTTTGCGCATCTGCTCAAGTGATATGCCCACAGGTGCTTTGATCGCGATCTCAAACTCCCCCTTGTCCTCTTTGGGGATAAAATCCATACCGATCTTTGGAAAAAGGCTGAGCGATACAAAAAAGATCACCAGTGCTGCAATGAGCGTCAAGACTTTGAAGCGAAGCGCCCCCTTCAAAAGTTTCTCATAAAATCTCTCAAGCGCCGCGAAGATCGGTTCGGTTGTCTTATAGAAGCGGCTCTCGGTGGGTTTCAGCACTCTGGCGCTCAAACTCGGTATAAAACTGAGTGCGATAGTATAGGAGATGATGATCGCAAATCCTACTGTCATCGCAAAAGAGTTAAAAAACCTCCCGACGATCCCGCCCATAAAGGAGACGGGAATGAAGACAGCAAGCAGCATCGCAGAGATAGCTAGAATTGTAAATGCCATCTCGCGAGTCCCCTCTACGGCTGCCTCAAACCTGCCCATCCCTGTCTCCATCTTGCGGTAGATGTTTTCGATGACCACAATTGCATCATCGATAATGATCCCGATCGCCAGCGTCAGACCTATCATCGTCATTTTGTTGAGGTCAAACCCCATATAATCCATCAGCGCGAAGGTGCCCATAATCGATGCAGGGATCGAGAGCGCTGAGACAAAGGTGATGGTCATATTTCTTAGAAAAATAAAAACAATCAATGCAGCCAAAAATGCACCGTAGATCAGGTCAAATTCTACATCTCTGAGTGAATGGAGGATAAAAGACGAGGTATCGTTGAGGATCTGCACTTCAAATTGATCCCCCGCCATCTGCTGGAGCTGAGGAACGACTGCTTTGACTTTTTCAATGATATCGATCGTATTGGTGCCGGAGATTTTCTGCACTTCAAGCATCACTCCTGGCACGCCGTTGTAAGATGCAAAGCTTTTGGGGTCACTGAGTGTATCTTCGACTTTGGCAAGATCCCCCAAGCGGATATCGTTTTTGATGACGATACGCCGCAGCTCTTCGATCGATGTGGCATCTCCCTCGATCTTCAAGATCAACTCATTTTTCTTAGAGATGAGCTTGCCGCCGCCCATTTTGATGTTTTCTGAGGCGACGATAGCATTGAGTTCGCTGATACTGATACCGTATTTATTGAGCTGATAGGGATCGGGGAAGATTTTGATCTCACGATCTCTATATCCTATGATGTTGATCGCACCCACACCGCTGATCTTCTGTACTTTGGGCTCAACCTTTTCATCGGCGAAGAGCATCAGCTGGGAAAGTGATCCTTTTTTGACTGTCAAAAAGAGATTGATGACTGAAGCACCTCCGATATCCAGCTTGCTTACAAGCGGACTTTTGGCATCTTTGGGCAGCATGACCGCTGAGACTTTATCCCGCACATCATTGGCAGCTTCATCGATATCACGCTCCAGCACGAACTTCGCCATGATCACAGAAACGCCCTCACTGCTGGCAGAGGAGATCATGTCTATCCCCTCGATCCGTGATATCGCCTCCTCGATCTTGTCGGTGACTTGCGACTCCATCGTTTGCGGCTCTGCGCCGGGATAGACCGTCTTGATCGTTACGATCGGAAAGTCAATATTGGGATAGAGCGATGTCGGCATAGTGCGAAACGCAATAAATCCGAAAATCATCAAGGTGACCACATACATCAGAGTCGTAATGGGTCTGGAGATCGCTATTTTATACATTGAGGATCACTTCGCTGTATCTGTGATGATCACGCCGTCGCCAAAAAGCCCCGGCACAAATCCTGAAGCAATCACCTCTGCTTTGACTTTTCGGTTGTTGCTGTTGGCATAGGGATAAATTTTGGAGATTACACCTTTATGCTCGGCACTATTGCCTTCAATGCGGTAACGATAGTGCTGTCCGACTTTGACTTTGTCCCAGTATTTTTGGTCAAACTCAAGGATCAATTTCACCCTATCTATGTTGTGGACCTTGAAAACCGTACGGATCATAGCACCGCTTACTGCATCTCCTGCCTCTATCTCTTTGTCGTAGATGACCCCATCAAAAGGGGCACGCAGCACTGTTTTGTCAAGCTGTGCCAGTTGATAGCCGACACTGGCCTGTTTTTGTGCTCTGCTGGTTTGTGCGCTCTCATAGGCGCGGATAACTTGATCGTGCTGGAGCTCTGAGATGAGCTGTTTGACTTTATTCTCTCTGAGATAGTTGCGCTTGGCAAATTTCAATGCCACTTCGGTATTGTTTAAATCTGCTTTGGCGACTTCGAGAGCATTTTGAAGATCAGCACTCTCCAGTTCTGCGAGCTTTTGACCCTCTATGACATGATCTGCTATATCGACATGAACATTTTTGACGATTCCTGTCGCAGTAAAAGAGAGGTTGGCACTTTTGTCTGCTTTGACATTAAAGACCGCATAAATCTCTTCAGCATGTAAAAAAACGGATGTCCCTATGAAAAATAGCATTACACTTAGATACTTCATCGTATATACTCCCTTGGATTTTTGCCGGCATAAAAATAGTAGATCGATTTGGCGATCTCATAGTCGTATTGTGTCGCTTTGTAACGCGCCTCAGATATGGTCTGCTTCTTGAGCGCATCCAGATACGCGATGTTGTCCACCATGCCTACCTCGAACTGCTTCACGATAGACCTGTAGGTACTTCTAGCGGCAGAGAGAGCGCTTTTGGCGCTTTTGAGTTTGGCACGGATGGTCTGCAGACGGCTTCGCGCCAAGTCAAAATTCATCTTTTGTTCATCTTGTGCATAAAGCTTCTGCTCATCTACTGCCATCTTTTGATAAAGGATACCTTCCTTTTCATGTTTGATCGACCCATTGTCGAAAAGGCGCATCCGTGCAGAAACCATCAGACGATTTTGCTCTTCGACCAAAAAGCCGCCGGCAATACCGGATCTGTCAATATCATCATAATTTGACTTGAGGTAAGTATCTTCGATCCTCACTTGAGGCATATAGCCGGCTTTGAGGGCATCTGCTCTGGCACTCAGTGCGTCAGCATTGCTTTTGAGAATTTTGGTCTTCTCCAGAGGTTCATAGGCGATCGATGAGGGCTCGGCAAACCGGCTGCTTCTCAGCCCATCTCCCTTGATACCGCTGCCTAGCCAAAGCTGCTCCTCCCTGGTACGCAGTTCCAGCTTCGTATTTTCTATCATATAGGCGTTGTCGTCGTAAACGGCCTGGAGCTTGGAAACCTCCTCCGGCGTCGCCAGGCCAACCCCCTCAAACCGCCTGATACGATCGATCTGCGCTTTGAGCTCTTTGGATTCTACCTCCAGCGAATAGAGGTTGGATTGATAGACTTTGACCATATAATAGTTTTGGATGATCTCCAGCATGATACTCTTGCGTGAAGCCTCTTGCTGGAAAAGCGAGGCATGGTATTCAAAGCTTTTGGCTCTTGTTAGGGCATCGTTCCGTCCACCGTCATAGAGATCAAATCCCACTGACGCGAAACCTTGCGTGGTTTCACCTGGTGACACAGACGGATTTGGGTTGTTGTTGGCGTAGCTTGCGCCCAGGTCCAAAGTCGGCCAGTAGGCGCTCTCTTGGGCTTCGACCTCTTTTTGTTTGGCTTTGCTCTGAAGCGCGCCTGATCGGTTGAGCTTGTTGTATTTGTCTGCATGATCTATCAATCCCCCCAAATCATACTCTTTGCCAAAGGCAAAAATTGTCATTGCCAAAATCAACAATAGTCTCATGATGGTTCCTTTTGTATCAGTGCAAAGAGTGCATTGACGAAGTTGTCAATCAGAATTTTTGCATCAACACCTGTTACTTTTGTATCCACGATAAACCCCTTCGCCAAACTCGATAATCCTGGTATGATCTCACTTGATATGGCCTGTATTTCATTATTTCTTATCCCCTCATCGAGGATACCTTCCAAAATAGTCATAAATCTATTGTGGCACTCAAGGCTAAATGCGATCATCTCTGAAGAGCTATTTGTCAGTGCTATCGAGAGAAATTCCCTATAAATATTGAGTTCTCTTGTATATTTTACCTCATCAAAGATCAGATAAAAAAAGTAAAAAAGCCTATTTTTTGTACTTTTTTCTTTGCTGATCAGGTCAAGCAGTTTCTCTTCAAACTCACCGATCAAGATCGTCATGATCTCAAAAACAATCTCATCCTTATTGCTGAAATACTCATATATGGTACCTTTGCCTATGCCTGCTGTCTTGGCAATCTCAGAAATGGTCAATTTACTGATGCCTCGACTCATAAGCAGTTCACTGCACGCAAGTGCGATCATTTCTCTTTTTTTCTCTTTGTCAACGGTTATGGCCATCAAAATCCTTTTGACTGACTGTCGGTCAATTTTGGATTATAACCAAAAAAATCCTTGATTTAGGGCTTGAATATCTCAGTATTAATGATTTTTAAGTTTTTGTTTAAGTTTGGCAACCCGCTCGTTGGCTTTTATGACCATCTGCGTATCGACCTCTCTGGAATTCATCAGATTTACGATGGTATCTACCAATTCTTTGGTAGATACCGTATGTTTTGGATCAAGCTGATTGCCAAAGAGTAGGATATCATCACCCGCATTGATAGCAAGTTTGATCCTCTCACGCAAACCGTATT
>DYNJ01000009.1:0-17911 GCA_020721085.1 Sulfurovum sp.
TCTAAGCTTGCATCGATTTTAGAGATGAGGGTATAAGCCTACAATTTGAACAAAACTTGAATTCTCTCGCTCCCATGCTCTGCGTGGGAGTGTATATTTGTCTTTTAGGGTTCCAGTATGCATCGAAGGACGATGGGAACGAGAGAATATCCTAGTGCTGATCAGTGAATTTTTATTGAAAAATTTGGGATTATACACAACGGTACGCAGATAAAAAATAGGGGGAAGTGAACAAAATGACAAGAGCGGACTCTTGCCAAAAAGAGAGATTATCTCTTTGAGAACTGCGGGCTTCTTCTCGCTTTTCTTTTACCCGGTTTCTTTCTCTCGACGACTCTTGAATCGCGAGTCAAAAGACCCATTGGTTTGAGAATAGCTCTAAATGTCTCTTCGTATTGGACAAGCGCTTTGGTGATGCCGTGCTTGAGTGCATCAGCCTGCGCCGAATAGCCGCCACCAAGCGTAGTTGCTTTGATATTGACGCTTTCGAGCTGCTTGGTCATCTCAAGCGGAAGTCTTACTTTCATCTTGAGCGCTTCGTGCCCGCCGAGCCACTGGTCAATCGTTTTGTCGTTGATCGTCATCTCGCCTTTGCCGGGAGTCAGCCAAACTTTGGCAATTGCGCATTTTCTCTTGCCTGTTGCATAAATAGTTGCTATCTTTGCCATCTTAATTTCCTTTGTTTAGTTGAGCGGTATGAGGATGCTCACTGCCGGCATATATTTTGAGTTTCTTAAGCATCTGGCGGCCAAGTGTTGTCTTGGGAAGCATACCTCTGGTTGCGATCTTGTAGAGCTTTTCGGTGTTGTGCTCCAGCATATCTGAGAGTTTCGTGCTTTTGGTACTGCCGAAATAGCCGCTATGTCTGAAATACTCTTTGGCATCCAGTTTTACACCTGTAAACACTGCTTTTTTCGCATTGATGATCACTACATAGTCACCGCAATCTACATTGGGTGTGAATGATGGCTTGTGTTTGCCTCTGAGAAGTGTAGCTGCCTGAGTCAAGATACGGCCGAAGGTTTTGCCTTCCGCATCTATCAGTACCCAGTCGCGCTGTACTTCATGAGGTTTCACGACTTGTGTCATTTTCATGATAGTTCCTTATATTTAGATAGAGTCATTGCTCTTTATGAAGTGGGATTGTATCCAATTAAACTTAAAATTTATTTAACTTTAGTTTAATTTAAGGATACTATCTCTATTTTGTCGTGCAGCAGATACAAGACAGACCCGCCGGTGGGCTTGTGCGTCATCTCGGCAACCGCGCGGCAATACCCCTCAACCTGTTTTATATGTTTGGATTGCTCTTTGGGTGAGCTTTTATAGTCCACGACCATATACCTGTCTTCATACTCCAGCAGCAGGTCAATCTTTTTGAGTTCTCCTTGGTAGCTCAGCGGCTGTTCACGGCGCAGCAAAGCTCCATGCAGGAGAGCCGCAAAGGGTTCATGGGCGATCAATTTGTCTATGCGTTCCTTGATCATGATGAGCTGATCTTCTCCCAAAATCCTCCCATAGCGATGATACACGGTTTGCATTGCACACTCCAAAGAGCTTGGATCGAAAGACTCAAGCATTTCCAGGCAAAAGTGCAGTGCGGTACCGAACAGTTTGGCTTCAAATGCTGCGACACTGTCCGTTTCTGCCGCTTTGATCTCTTGAATGCCATAATGAGACATCCGTATCGGTATGCATTGCGGTTTGGCTTCTTTGGTTTGTGCCTTTACTTTGACCTTCATGCTGCCTAAACACATAGGCTCTAAGCCCAGCACATCAAATCTGGACTTCTCCTCTTTTTTGATCACCATCAGCCCGTTAACCGCACGCGTAAGCGCTACATAGAGCATATTGAGACGATCCTTCGCTTTTGTAGATACCTCTTGATCAACTGTTTGTGCATAATGCAAGTCGAAATTTTCTCTTTTTGATACGCGATAAAATATCTTATCGACAAAAAGCTTTTTATCATAGTGAAAAACAAACGGCGATCTGCGGTTGTCCTCGCCTCCTAATTTGTCCAGCAATATCACATATTCAAACTCCAGTCCCTTAGAGCCATGCACAGTCATGATCTTGGCTCCGTGCACACTTCCGCTTGCCACTGCGATCTGACTTATGGCAAACTCCTCTATAAATATAGGGATATCACTAAAACTTGATGCGAACTCCAAGAGTTTGAGTATATTGGTGTCATTGTCAAAATATCCGAACTCCCGCACCAGTCTATCCAATACCGCTACAGGTTCGCTAAAAGGCGAAAACCAAGATGTATCCAATGATTCTATCGGCCTGTCAACTCTGGTCAATACAGGATAAGCGTCTATCGGTTCGCCATAAAAGAGATATTCCGCCATCGCTACGAGCGATGCGATCTTGGGCAATGATCTCAATGAACTTGAAGTGTGCAGCACCGTCTCTATCCCCTCGTTCTCGCATGCCTCCTGCAGGCTGGCGCCGTCATCATTGGTCATCACCAAAAACGCGATCTCATCTACGCTTGCGCCTGAGTCTAGCAATCTTTTAGCGTGTGTAATCGCCTCAATTAACAATAGCTCTTTTGCGCATTTGGCCACATTCACAAATCCGTCCGGTGCACCGTCTCTGCTCTTTTGTGATACAAAATCGCTCATAATGGGCAAAAACCAGCGATTGACCTGCTCTACAATGTGCCTGCTGCTGCGGTAGTTGGTATCCATCTGTTTTGGAGTGATGCCATATCTTTCCGACACAAATCCAAATACCTCTTCCACGCCCCCTCTGAAACGATAGAGTGACTGCTTGGTATCTCCGACGAAAAACAGGCTTTTGAAATCATGCTGTCCTTGACCCGCCATCACCTCATCTGTCATCGGAGCCAAAAGCAAAAACTGCAGCATAGAAGTATCCTGAAACTCATCAAGCAAAATATGGCGAAACTTCGCATCGATCTTGAAGTACAGAAATTCTTTGGAAATATGCTCATAAAGCAGTCTGTATGCGAACTGTGTCACATCGTTAAAATCAAGCACGCCGGAATATTTCACATCTGAGATGACAGCATTTTTATAATCATCATATATCTCAAAAAAATGGCTCAGGATGGTTGATTCTTTGGCTTCCGCCCACTTCCCCAGCAGTGTTTTGATCGCTTGGAATTTTTCTTCTATAGTCGGATTTGAAATTTTGGCACACCAGCCGTGATCACCCAGAGACGGATGTTTGAATAACCCGTCTTTGGCAAAAAACTCTTTCATGTTTCGTGCCTCAAACAGCTTAACGCATCTATCGGACGCCTTTGCATCTTCTAAGAGCTTGGTCATATCATGCACAACGCCTTTAATCTTCTCTTCGATAGCAGCAGTGTCCGCTTGGCTATACTTCTCCTTTGGTAAAAGAGGATCGACCTCATAAAATGATTTGAGCATAGGGATGACTTTGTCAAACTCCCTGTCTCCTGTCTCTGCGGCCAATGCGACCAGCCGCGGCAACAATCCGTCCTTGTGCAGCTCTTCAAGAAAACGACTCTCCAGTTTTGCCCTGTCCTTGACCGCAGTCGTCACAAAATCAGGCTCGATACCGATCTCCAGCGAACTGGAACGCACGATAGAGGCGAAAAAACTATCCAAAGTAATTATATGATTTGTACTTGATAAAAATCTTTCCAAAACCAGAGGCTGCATCGCAAAAAGCTCATCTTCATTTTTACCCGTCTGTTCACAGATATTTTGCGCTATAACTCTAAATTTATTGAAGATTTTTTGATCGTTTTCGTCTGCCGGTACCGAACCGCCGGCTTTGAGCAGATCGCCATATCTCTTCAATCCCAACAGATCCTCTACGATACGGCTTCTCATCTCGGCGGCAGCTTTGTTGGTAAATGTGGCAGCCAAAATCGCACCGGGAGATTCTCCCATAAAAAGCAACGACAGATACCGTACCGACAAGGCAAATGTTTTGCCGCTTCCGGCGCTGGCAAGATAGGCAAGGCTTGATTCAAACATCACAGATACTCTCCTCTCTCGCACATCAAGGCAAACTCGCAGTATTTGCACAACTTCAGATCCTCGCACTTGCCGGCAATCAAAACTTTGGTATCTTTCAGATCCTCAATGTGCGCAAAAAGAAGTTCATTTTTCTCCTCCAATGCCCTGATATCCTCGATGTCTCCGCCATCAAACAGTTTCACAAATGCCAATCGGATATTTTGATATTTTGGCAAGAGAAGCTGATGATAAATACTCATCTGAAAATCACTCAAGGTTTCTAGAAGACTCTCTTGGTTTGCTTTGTCTATCCTGCCGGTTTTGTAGTCCAGCACCAAGATGTCCGTACCGTTTTGATCTATACGGTCTATGCGGCCTTTGAACCGAAGTCCGCCTATCTCGCCATCTATCTCAAACTCTTTTTCGATAACTTTCCAGCCTTCTGCAAAATAGGTTATCTGAGCATCTACGAAGCTTTTAAGCTTGGCTTTGAGCAGCAGTTTTCGATACTCGCCCTTGGCGCTGATATCGGGCATCGATATGTCAAGCTGTCTTGCTATCTCATTGCCCAATACAAATTTGTCGGTATAAAAACTATGCTGTTCAAAAACCGCCTGGAGAAGCTGATGCGCGAAGAGTCCTTCATTGATCTCTTCGTCTTGCTTGGCTTTGATATGCTGTATATATTTGTGATAATACTTTCGCTTGCACTCCAAAAAAGTCCTCAGCCTGGATGGCGACCATACGACGCTTGTGGCATCAAACGGCACCTCCGGCACTTCTTGACCGGAAACCTCAACTATCCCGGACGGTTCGTCATAAAGCAGGCTGAGCTGTCCGCCGGCCTGTATGACATCACCCAGCCCAAGCTCATAGAGAAACTTTGAAGGCAGTTTGTTGTCGCTTGTGCTGTACAGGATGACTGCTTGTTTGGCTTGTTCAAGCAGCCGTTTGTAGAGCTGTTTTTGGAGCGCTTCTCTGTCGTCTTTGGTCGGAAGCCCTGCAAATGCCCTCACGGCAGAGTTGAGAAACTGATCTTTGCCTGGCAGCGCCGGCGTGATGCCTTCATTGAAATCCACCACCACAACGCCGTCAAACGCCACGCCTCTGGTCTCCAAAGCGCCCATCACCGTCACTTTGCCACCCCGCACATCATCGATCGTGATCTCTTTGGCGGCATTCATCCAGACAATGAGCCACTCTGATAGCACAAGCGTATAATCAGTAAAGATTTTGTTCATCACAAGGTATTTTTCATATACCTTTGCATTGTGAGACGGCGACAGCGCTTCACCCTCTTGCAACGGACAATCAAGCAGCCCAAACTCATCCAAAAATGTAAAAAACTGATCTATGCTGACTTTTTTGGCAGGATGTATGTGCCCAAGCTTCTCCATATCTATCCCATACCTCTGTAGCCGCATCCTGTCTTTGCGCTCGAAGCTATGCCAATATGACCGTATCGCTTCAAGGGTCTTGTAGCTCTTGCCCTTTGCGTAGTCGTATCCCATGGCAAAGTTGAGATTGTGGTATTTGTCATAGAGCGCGAAGCTCTCTTTGAATTTCTCATCCGGCAGTACTAGAGCGATCTTGTCTGCCTCTATGCCTGAACGCACCATCTCTTCTATCGCCGCAAACGCCAATGCGATCTGTTCGTAGCGCTCATGTGTGGCTATCACCTTGGCGATGATCTTGTTTGTCGTCAAAGCGCAAGAGACTATCTGCTTGTTTGACAGATCGATAACCGTTTGTGCATTGTCAGGCAGCTCCACGCCAATCTCACCAAACCGCTCTTGCATTTTGGCGGTAAACTTGCCGGTAGTGAAGTGCAATAGCATTTTAGTTTTTTGGGAGATAGCCTCCAGAAGCTCAAACTCAAAACGGCTTAGATACCCCTCGATATATATTTCGATCATCTCGTAGTTGGCGATAAAACCGTCGTTGAGAGTATATCGCTTTGGCAAAAACGCTCTGTCTGTCCAGCCTCTCTCTTCAAGCAGTATTTCGTATCTTTCAAGCAGTATTTGAAGGATATTCAGATGCTCTTCAAACTCAGCATACGCATCTGCCGTTTTTAGCTGATTAAACTCTACTTTTTCCACCGCCAGCTCTTCAAAAAACTTGAATACAGCGTCACTGCGGGTAAAAAACCGTACTAAGTCCAGATTAAGCTTGAGTTTGGCAAATGCATCGAACGACGCTGCTTTTTTGAGCAGAAGTATCCGCTCCATGAGATCAACTTGGCTTTTGTATCCCAGCAGTACTGAGCGCTGCTCAAACTCATCCATCCGCATCAATGTAGGCAGCATGCCGTCACTGAGTTTCTGCTCTTTCGAAATCACCCGTAACGCCCTGGAAGTCGGATAAACGATAAGTGTATTTGATATTTTTGTCATATTGAATGGTGATCGCCCATCATCGGCGGTTGATGATCATCGAGAAGATGAAGATTACAAGCAGGCACAGTACGATAGACGCACCACTGGGGATCGAGAAAATATATGACGCTGCAAGTCCGATGATGACAGATATAAGCGCGATGGCGATCGAGATCAAAACTGTCTTGAAAAATCCCATCTCAAATTTGATAGCGCTTACCACAGGTATCACCATCAGCGCGCCTATCAGCAGAGTGCCGACGATCCTGATCGAAAGAGCGATGATCACCGCAATGATGCTGACAAGCATATAATTGAGCCATTGTACCTTGATGCCGCCGGCTTTCGCCACATCTTCGTCAAACGCGATGAAGTAGAGCTCTTTGAAAAACAGCAAAAGCAAAACAGTCGATATAGTGCCAAAAACTCCTATAAGTACCAAATCTTCCCGGCTTACTGAGAGGATAGAGCCGAAAAGATAGCTGAAAAGTGATGCATTAAATGAGCCGGAGATCGAAACGATCATGATCGCAAGTGCCAAAGAACCGGATAGGAAGATCGCCAATATCGAATCAGAATAGAGTCCATGGCTGCTGCGGAGGTATTCGATCAGCCATGCGGCGATCAGTGATGTTGCCACGGCTCCATAAAGAGGCATCGTACCCAAAAGCAGTCCGATAGCCACGCCCACCAAAGAGACATGAGCCAGCGTTTCACTCAGCAAAGAGTAGCGGCGCAATACGATAAACGAACCTCCCAAAGAGGCGAGTATGGCTATCATAATGCCAGCGATAAAGGCGCGTTGCATGAAAGGATAATCAAGCATCTCTAGCATCATCAATGTCCGTGACACACGAGATGGGACGGATTGCCATAGAGTCGGCTCATCTCATCGCAGCGAAGCATTTCGCTGGGAGTGGTGGATGTCAGCAGTGTCTGGTTGACAAAAAACAGTCTGGTGATATCCTCTGCTATTACGCCGATATCATGAGTGATAAATATGATACACACATTTTTGGTTTTGTGCAGTATGCGAAGAAGTTCATAAAACCGATGTTGAGACTCTACATCCACTCCGGTATTTGGTTCATCGACGATCAATACTTGGGGCGTGGAGGCAAGCGCCCGCGCGATCATCACCCGTTGCCGCTGACCGCCGGAGAGATGACCGATGAGGCGAGAGCGCAGATCCTCAACCCCCATCAAAACCATAGCTTCGTCGATACGCTTACGGTCCTCGGCGCTTTCCGGTCTGAACAGCCCCCGTTTGGCATATCGCCCCATAGCCACTACTTCGCGCACGGTTGCCGGAAAGGCGCTGTCAATAAGCGCTGAGCGCTGAGGCACATAGCCTATCTTGTTCCATGCTTTAAACTGTTCTATCGGGATACCAAAGAGGCTGATAGCGCCGGATGTAGGAGTTTCGAGACCAAGAAGCAGTCGGATGAGTGTCGTCTTGCCTCCGCCGTTTGGCCCGATAATGCCGCAATAATCCCCCCTTTGTATCTGCAAAGAGACATTTTCGAGAATAGTCAAATCACGCTTTTTGAAATTGAGATTTTTGGCTTCAAAAATAGCCGGATATAGATTTAGCGGCATTCCAAAGCATCTTTCAGTTTTGATAGGTTATGGCGCATAATAGAGAGATATGTTGCGCCTGATTTGAGTTCATCTTCGCTTATGTTTCCCAGTGGCTGGAGGCTGACCGCTGTCGCTCCCGTCTCTTTGGCGATAGTTTGTGAGATATTATTGTTGATAAGTGCTTCGAAAAAGATAGTTTTAATACCATGGGTTTTGACAAGTTCTATCACTTTGGCGATGGTTTTGGCGCTTGGCTGCTCATCAGAAGAGAGGCCGACAACCGAGATATTTTCTAGGTTGTACGCAGATGCCAGATAGCCAAAGGCGTTGTGATTGGTGATGATGGTGCGATGACGGCACTCTTTGAGGCCTTGCGTATATTCGGTTTTAAGCTTTTCAAGTTCCGCTATATATCGATCGGCATTGTCACTAAACTGCTTTGCATCTGCAGGAGAAAGTCCTGAAAACTCCTTTTGCATAGCGGTAACCATCTTGATCATATTGTCGATATCGAGCCAATAATGGGGATCATTGCCTCCATGATGATGCGCATGACCGTCATGCTCTTCATCGTGATGCTCTTGCCCCGCTGCTGTCATCAATGAGACATATCGGCTCATATCGACTACTTTTGTGGCTGCGGGGAGTGTATTTTTGAGCGGTTCCGCCCAGTTTTCGAAGTCTGCTCCATTATAGATAAAAAGCGCTGATTTGGAGATATTGACTACCTGTTTGGGATCGGGCGAAAAGAGGTGAGGATCGCTTCCTAAAGGGATGATAAGCTGCAGATCAAGGCTTTTGTGCGCTACGGCGGAGGCTGCTTCGTAGAGAGGGAAAGTGCTTACGGAGACAACGGGTGTCTTTGGTGAGAATGTTTCTTGTGCACTTTTCTCTTTGCATCCCTCCATCAAAAGTATGATCGAAAAAAGTGATATGATCAGCCATACACCACATCTATTCATTTGAAATTCCCTTTTTATGATAAGATTTAGCATTATAAGGCAACCAAGTTGCAAATAGACTTAATTTTTTAAGAATGACTATCAATAAAGCTTGTGCATGCGCCACTCTTCTTTTTATAACTCATTGGATGACTGCGCTCCGTAAGAATCTCTTTTTGCTTTTGTTTGAGACTGGGTTTTTTCTCGACAAAAACCTTCTCTTGCGTCAAAGGATGGAGTCCGGTATGGTACATAGCAGTAGCTACGGTGCTGGGGGTCGGCGTAAAGATCTGTGTTTGCTTCGGGGTAAATTTGAGCACTTCAGTGGCGAATTTCTTGGTTTGGAGCATACTTTTCTCATCTGATCCCGGATGGGCTGCGATGAAATAATAAGAGAGATATTGGCGATCTTTTTTGGCAGACTCAATCTCATCAAACATTTTTTTGAAGGCGATGAGTGTATGATTGAGCGGCTTGTTCATCACTTTGAGTACTTTGTCGTCGGCATGCTCGGGGGCTATTTTGAGCTGTCCTGAAGTGTGATAGGCAAGTACGGCTTCTAGGTATTTTTTGCCACATGCTTTGTCATCCAGAATCAGATCATACCTGATACCGCTGGCGACAAACGCCTTTTTGACACCCTTGGTCTCTCTGATCTTTTTGAGCAGTCGGATCTGTGGTGCGTGCGTCGGCTCTAGAAGTTTGCAATTGCTCGCCCCTACGCAAGGTTTGTTCGCGCAGGCGCCGTGAGCGATTTTTTTGTCACACTCGAAGCCGTACATATTGGCTGTCGCGCCTCCGACATCGTTGATGATGCCTTTGAAGCCGGGATGCTCTGTAAATCTTTTCACTTCATTGAGTATGGATGTTTCGCTTCTGTTTACGATAAATCTGCCTTGATGCATCGCTATCGCGCAAAAACTGCACTCTCCGTAGCATCCTTGATGGGTAGTGATGCTAAACCGTATCGTATCAAGCGCCTTGATCTTGCCTTGGTTTTTATAGATTGGATGGGCGTCTTGTGCATATGGGATATCGTAGAGCTCGTCTATCTGCTCAGTAGTCATATTGGGCTGGGGCGGATTGTGGACGAGGTATCTCTCTCCTACTTTTTGAACCATTCCCTTTGCGGTTATGGCATCTTGATGATGATAAAAAAGAGCGAAGCTTTGTGAAAAAACGCTTTTGTCTTTGACAATGATCTCAAAGTCTCCCAGATCGACAAATCTCTCTTTGGGCGTTTTGTCGATATAGCAAAGCCCTTTGATCTCATGTGTGGGGAGTTTGCGCTCCAGCGCGTATGTCAGCTCAAGTGTCGACAAGGCCGCCATGCCGTAGATGAGATAATCAGCCTTTGCATCGAAGATAAGAGGTCTTTTGATCGTGTCGCTCCAAAAGTCATAATGCGCTACCCGCCGCAGACTTGCCTCGATCCCGCCCAGTACGATCGGAGCGGTACGCTTGAAGTGCTGTCGTATGAGATTGGCGTATTTGATGACGGCACGGTCAGGGCGGCGGTTGTTGACGCCTCCCGGTGTGTAGTCATCCTCTCTTCGCGGCTTATTGGACGCGGTATAGTTGGCAACCATGCTATCGACGCTTCCGCCGCTCACGCCCCACCAAAGACGAGGTTCGCCGAGTGCCGTGATATCTTGCGGCAAGCTGATGTCAGGCTGTGCGATGATACCGACTTTATAGCCATGCTTGACGAGTAGTTTGCCGATCACTGCCACTCCGATATATGGGCTGTCTATGTAGCTGTCGCCTGTGACTAGGATGACATCGAGTTTCTCCCAGCCCAAAGCATCCATCTCCGCTTTGGAGATCGGCAAAAAGGAAGGAACGGTACTTTTGTTCATTATAGCTGCTCCTTTAAGAACCCATGTGCGAAACTATCCATACCTTGATCAGCTTCCCACCAATGCGGAAATCTTGCGTCATAAAACGGTTTTGAGAGCATATCAAACTCCTCGCGCTCTTTGCGGATATTGATGCACCAGTCAAATGGCATATTCCGGTTTTGCAAGGCTTCGATAGATAAAAGCGTATCGTTGATACAGCCTAGCTTGTCATGCGTCACAAGAAGCGTGTATGCGCCGATCTCATGAGCCAGATCGATCATCAGATATTCGGAAGTGATCGGTGTCATCAGTCCTCCGGCTCCTTCGATGACAAGAAGATCACAGCGCTGTTGAAGCGTTTTGACGGCGTGAATGATTTTGTCAACTTGTATAGTTTGGTCCTCGTCTGCGCAAAAAGGAGCCGCCGGAAGTGAGAATGTGTAAGTGGTGATCTCATGGGGCGTGAGAGATGCAAATAAGGGATTGATCTGCCGGCAAGCCCCAAGCAGAAGTTGAGCATCCTGCGGTACGCCCGTCACGCCGGTTTCGATCGGCTTGCAGACCCCGACACGGATATTATGTGCGCCAAAAGCCTTGATCAGGCGCAAAGCGGTATATGTCTTGCCCACATCGGTGCCGGTGGCTGATACAAAAATAGGGCGAAACCGCACTTGCAAATCCTTGAAAATAATGTATAATGGATATTAGCATAAATCAAAAAAAAGTGAGAGATATAATGCCAAAAATAAAAGAAAAAGTCGAAAGCGAGCTGTTGCTGCAAGAGCCGGAGATGTTTAGGGTACTTTTGCATAATGATGATTATACGAGTATGGATTTTGTCGTCAATGTTTTGATCAACATTTTTCACAAAAGTGTCCAAGAAGCTGAGATGATCATGCTCAAAGTCCATAAACAAGGAAGCGCTATCTGCGGTGTTTATACATACGAGATCGCGCAGACCAAGGCAGTACAGGTCAAAAAGCTTGCCCAGCAAAATGAGTTTCCTCTGCTCGCTACTATAGAAAAGGATGCATGATGATCAGCGTAAAACTCAATGATGTATTTAAAAAATCAGTAGGGTTTGCCAAAAAAAGCAGACATGAATATGTGACTCTTGAGCATATCTTTTGGTCAATTCTGCAAAGCGAGGATGGGCAGGAGATTTTCAAAGCGCTCGATGTGGATGCCAAAACTCTTTTGCAGGAGATCACAAGTCATATCGAAACCACGATGCCGCCGCTTCCTGAACCAACCGAGCCTTTTGAGACGGTTGCGCTGTCTCATGCGATCAATGACATGATGACACATCTTCATAGCGCCGGACAAAAAGAGGCAACGATCGGTGATATGCTGGCGGCTGCATTTTTACAGAAGCATTCGTATGCGGTCTATCTGATGAGACGGGAAGGGATAGAGAGAGTGGATATACTCGAAGCCATCTCTCACCAGCAGCTAGATGCTCAGCAAAAAGAGCAGAGTTCTCCAGATGAGAATCTGTTGTCACAATTCACTCAAGAGCTGGTAGGTCTCGCCAAAAAGGGCAAAATAGATCCAGTTGTAGGACGCAAGAGCGAGATCGAACGGGTGATGCAGACGCTTTGCCGGAGAAAAAAGAACAATCCATTGCTTGTCGGGGAGCCGGGTGTGGGCAAAACAGCGATTGCTGAGGGATTGGCACTGAAGATCGCAGAGGACGATGTTCCTGATATTTTGAAAAACTCAAAGATTTTTGCGCTGGATATGGGCGCGCTGATCGCTGGTACGAAATACCGCGGTGATTTTGAGAAGCGCCTCAAGGGGATACTGGGAGAGCTTCAAGAGATCGACAGAGCAGTCTTGTTTATCGATGAGATACATACGATGGTCGGAGCCGGCAGTACCAGCGGCGGGAGTATGGACGCGGCCAATATCCTTAAGCCTGCTCTGGCACGAGGCGAGATCAAATGTATCGGCGCGACGACTTATACGGAGTTTAGAAATTTTTTCGACAAAGACAAGGCGCTTTCTCGCCGTTTTGCAAAGGTGGATGTCGAGGAGCCAAGCCCTGAGGATACGATGACGATCCTGCAAGGCATCAAGCATAAATATGAGGCTTTTCATACCATCTTTTTTAGCGATGAAGCGCTCAGGCGCGCTGTCGATCTTTCGGTCAAATATCTGCATGACCGTTTTTTGCCTGACAAGGCGATGGATATCATCGATGAGGTGGGGGCACATTTGATGCTTCAAGGCAAAAAAGATGTGACGGTCACAGCCAAAGAGATCGAAGAGAGTGTCTCCAAGATGCTCAAACTTCCTTCGGCTGTGATCGGTACAGACGATACCCAAAAGCTGCAACTCCTCGAGAAGGAGCTCAAAGAGAAGATTATCGGACAAGATCATGCGATCGCTATTCTTGCGCGTGCGATCAAGCGCTCTTATGCCGGACTCAACAAACCTGACAGCCCGATCGCCAGTTTTCTTTTCGCGGGACCGACAGGGGTAGGCAAAACGGCGCTGGCAACAGAGCTTGCACACACTATGCATGTGCATTTCGCGCGGCTGGATATGAGCGAATATATGGAGAAGCATGCTGTGAGCAGGCTGATCGGTGCGCCTCCGGGGTATGTGGGATTTGAACAGGGAGGGCTACTCACAGAGATGATAAAAAGACATCCGCATACCGTACTATTGCTCGACGAGATCGAAAAAGCTCATCCGGATATGCTGCATATCCTGCTGCAGGTGATGGACGGCGCGAAGCTGACAGACAATAACGGTGTGGTGAGTGATTTTAAAAATGTGATATTGATCATGACCTCCAATATCGGCACTAAAGAGGCAAATGTGATGGGCTTTGCCAAAGATAAATCCCTCAAAACAGAAAACGCCATTAAGGATTTTTTTGCCCCTGAATTTAGAAATCGTCTAAGTGCTGTCATCCATTTCAATCCTCTGTCTCTTGAAGCATTGACGCAGATCGTCGATCTCGAAATAGGCAAGCTCAATGTTCAACTCAAAGAGAAAAATATCATCATTACGGTTGACAAAAAAGCGAAAGTCTATTTGGCGCAAGAGGGGCATGATGAGCGGTATGGTGCAAGACATATTGCCCGCGTGATAGACGAGCACATCAAAGAGCGACTCACAGACGAGATCCTTTTTGGAGTGTTGCGAAATGGCGGCAGTGTCAAAGCAGGGCTCAAAGATGGCAAGCTGACTTTTCGATTTAAGGGTGATTGATTTGGCATCTATATTTGATTCTGATTATTGGATCGCCCCTTTGGGGAGAGATCTGATCTTTCCTGATCCTCGTTTGGCAGCTAGCGAAGGATTGCTGGCCTTCGGCGGCGATCTCTCTGCAAACCGTCTGCTTACGGCATACCGAAAGGGGATTTTTCCATGGTACAACGCTACTGACCCGATCCTATGGTGGTCTCCTGATCCAAGGCTGGTACTTTATCCCAAAGATTTCAGACTTCATAAATCTTTTGAAAGGATACTGAGAAACGGGGATTTTAAAGTCAAGTTTGACCATCAGTTTGCCGAGGTGATCCGCTATTGCGGCACTGTCCCGCGCGAAGGTCAAAAAGGCACTTGGCTCATGGCTGATATGCAGCAGGCTTATATCATGCTTCACGAGATGGGATTTGCCCACAGTGTGGAGGTTTACCTTGACGATAGGCTTGTCGGAGGACTTTATGGTGTTTCTATGGGAAAAGCATTTTTTGGAGAATCGATGTTTTCGCTTGAAAAGAACGGTTCCAAAGTAGCCTTCAAGGCATTAAGTGATGTTTTAGGCTCCAAAGGCTATGATTTTATAGACTGCCAGATCGTTAGTGAGCATCTTGTCAAGTTGGGGGCGACCGTGATAACTCGCGACAGATTTATAGATGAGCTCAAAGAGAGCTTGACAAAGCCTAGCGAATTGGGTTCATGGCAAGATTGGAGATGGAGGTATATAGATGGAAGATAGTGAGCTTGGCTTTTCTTTGTGGCTTGATTTTGTCGAACGCGATTTCCTCAAAAACGATTTTGAAGCTCTTTTGAAACAAAATATCATCAAGGGCGCTACAAGCAACCCGGCTATTTTTGCTTCTGCGATCACATCCTCAAGCGCTTACAAAGAGCAGCTTGCTACACTGAGAGACAAAAGCCCGAAAGAGAAATACGAAGTTTTGGCGATCGAAGATATTACTTTGGCTGCCAGAAAGCTGCGACACATCTACGAAGAGGGCAGGGACGGTTATATTAGTATCGAAGTTGACCCTTTTTTGAGCGATGATCTTGCCGGGACTGTAGCAGAAGCGCAAAGGCTTTTTACTGCGATCAACGAACCTAATGTGATGATCAAAGTACCTGCGACCGAAGCAGGATATGGGGCGATGACCGAACTGCTGAGCAGAGGGATTTCGGTCAATGCAACATTGGTTTTCTCTCCCGATCAGGCGCAAAAATGTCTTGATGCTATAAGGCATGGGTTGCAGCAAGCAGAGCAGAATGGCAGGGTTGATGCAGTTATCTCAGTCTTTGTAAGCCGTTTTGACAGATTGCTTGATCCGCTTTTAGAGGCGCATGGGATCACGCCCTCGCGCACCGGTATCCTAAATGCAGCTAAGATTTATGCCCTTATTGAGCAGGGTCAACTGCCATCTGTGCGAACGCTCTTTGCCAGTACAGGAGTCAAAGGAGACGGATTGAGCGCAGATTATTATATCAGAGAACTTCTGGCCGCTCATTCGGTCAATACCGCTCCATTGGCGACTATCGAAGCCTATGCCAAAGAGCCCAAGCCGATCCCAAAGCTTCCCGTAAGCGCAGATGAGATCGATGGCTATTTTGAGCTGATAGCCTCAAAAGGTATCGATATGGATGAGGTCTATGGCAGGTTGATAAGGGAAGGACTTGAAGCGTTTGAGAATTCTTTTGGCGAAATGCTCAAAAGTATCCAGTAAAAGGGCAGAAAGTGGAAAAAAAACTGAAAATTTATCTCAAAAGTTTAAAGGTAAACGATGGAAGCGATCTTCATCTCAAATCAGGCTCCAATGTGCGCATGAGAGTGCATGGTGTCTTGCGGCTTTTAGGAGAGGAGCGTATGGCCGCCAAAGATATGGAGATACTTGCAGAAGAGATATTAAATATGGACCAAGCCGTTTCTCTCAAAAAAGAAAAGTCTCTTGATTTTACTTATATATTGGATGAAGAGAGTCGGTTTCGTGTCAACTTCTTTTATCAAACAGATGGGTTGAGCGCCGTTTTTCGTAATATTCCCGTCAAGATACCGACTATCGAAGAGCTTAAGCTCCCTGAAGTGATCAAAGAATTTACCGACTTGCACCGCGGACTGGTGCTGGTTACAGGGGTTACCGGCAGCGGTAAATCAACTACGCTTGCGGCGATACTTGACCGTATCAACAATCGTGACAAAAAACATATCATTACCATCGAAGATCCGATAGAATTTATCCATAAAGACAAGGGGTGTCTGGTCAACCAAAGGGCGATAGGACAAGATGCCAACTCTTTTGGCAGTGCGCTAAGAGGTGCCTTGAGGGAGGATCCGGATATTATCTTGGTGGGAGAAATGAGGGATCTTGAGACGATAGATATCGCTATGCACGCGGCCAATACGGGTCACTTAGTTTTCTCGACACTACATACACTTGACGCCAAAGAGACGATCGACAGGATCATCGGTATGTTTCCGACAAACGAGCAAAACCGTATCCGTACTTCATTGGCTTCTGTGCTGGAAGGGGTCATCTCACAAAGATTGGTTCAAACCCAAGATGGCAAACGAACCGCCGCGATCGAGATACTTAAAAAAACAGCCAGGATAGAGCAGTTGATTTTGGAAAACAGAGACTTTGAAATACTTGATGCGCTCTTTGAGGGGAATGAGATCTACGGTACACAAACCTTTGATCAGTCTTTAATAGATCTTTTCGAGCAAAGACGCATTTCCGAGGAGGTTGTGATGCAAAATGCGACCAATCCGGCAGATATGAAGCTCAAACTCCAAGGTATCGGACGGGGTGCCGTCAAAGTCAATAATGCGACCAATAATGCCGAAGAGAATGATATTGTTGCATTCAAAAATGAAGATGAAGAGTCAAAGAGCCGTCCCCATAGCGGCAGAAAAATTCTTTAGATGATTTTCAGTTGCAGTTGGGTATAATCTTTTCCTAATTTTTAAAAAGGAATAGAAATGTTAGAAGGTATTGTTAGAGAGAGTATCGGAAAAAGCAACGCAAAGCAGCTTAAAAGAGATGGTTATCTAATCGCTAATATCTATGCAAACGGTGTAGAGAACATCTACGCAGCATTTAAGCGAGGTGAATTTGTCAGAACCATGAGAAATAAGGAGACATTTGCTTTCCCCATCAAAGTGGGAGACAAGGAGATCAATGTCATCGCGCAGGAGTATCAATTGCATCCGGTTACCGGAGATATTCTTCATGTTGACCTCAGGGTTGCGGTACCTGGGCAGGTGACCAATTTCCTTGTGCCTGTCAAGACAGTAGGGATACCAAAAGGATTGAGAAACAAAGGTGTTTTGATCATTTCTAAAAAGAGACTTAAGGTCAGAGGGGCGATCGAAAATATCCCTCATAGCTTTACACTGGATACTACGGAGCTTGACAGAGATGATTCGATCCTGGTCAGAGATATTCCGGCGCCTGCAAAGTGCAAAATGATGGACAGAGGCGATGTGGCGATCTGCGGTGTGATCAAAGCAAAATAATGACACTGTTTGTTGGTCTGGGTAACCCTGGCGCCAACTACAAACAAACGAGACACAATATCGGGTTTCAAGTGATCGACAGACTCGTTGAGCGCTTCGAGGCACGAGATGTCTCCAAAAACTCTTTTCACGGCGAACTTTACAAAGCCGGTCAGCTACTTTTTTTAAAACCCGCTACTTTTATGAATCTATCAGGCAAAAGTGTACAAGCCGTACTCTCTTTTTACAAGATTACACTTGATCATGTAGTGGTAATCCATGATGATCTCGACCTTCCTTTTGGCGCAATGCGTTTTAAAAGGGGTGGCGGAGACGGCGGCCATAACGGACTCAAATCTATAGACAGTATGATCTCAAAAGAGTATCTCCGTATCAGAATGGGTATCGCAAAGCCTTTGCACAAATCACAAGTTGCCGATTATGTACTTCATGAGTTCACCGCCAAAGAGCGCGAGAGACTAGGCGACTGGATAGCGTATGC
>DYNJ01000009.1:18011-28282 GCA_020721085.1 Sulfurovum sp.
CATCATCAAACCATACGATTATGTATCTTTTTTATATTTGGCAAGAGGCGCTGGCGCTTCTCTATCCCCTGTCTATCGTTCTTGCCGGAGTGATGACGGTGGTGATGCTTATCAAAAACGGCAATATGACGGCGCTGCATAGTTTTGGCTATACGAAGCGTCATCTTGTTTTGCCGCTTTTGAGTATCGCTGTGCTGGTCTATCTGGGGTTTACCGCTTTGCACACAACTGAGTTTTCATACGCCAAAGACAAAGCCGATGCCATGCTTACACAAAACATCAACCCATATGCGGTGGATAATCTCTTTTTTATCTACAAAGGAGATTTTGTCTATGTGCAAAAGCTCGACCCGGTCAAAAAGACAATGCAAAACATTTCACTTTTCAAATTAGCCGGCAATGATCTGCTATACACGATACACGCCAAAGAGGCACATTTCAATGGTGAGGATTGGAAGGCCAGGGATATTCTCACAAAGAGGCTGATCTATGACAAAGAAGGCCTGCAGAGGCATGATACAATCAAAAGCGCCGCACTGACTACACTAAAAGGCTATAAACCGCATATGATAGAGTCGATCCATGAGGGCAAAGCACTCAATATCATTGATGGGTATGAAGCGTTCAAACTCCTTGGAGATCAGCATCTCAATACGAAAAAGATCAGATCCACACTTTATCAAAAGATAGTCTTTCCGCTGTTTTCGATTGCTTTGCTTTTGATCTTTTTCTTTAAAATGCCGTTTCTCATCCGCTATATAAATCTTCAACTTGTTCTTGCATTTTGGCTTGCTGTCATTTTTATCTTATGGGGGGTGCTTTTTGCCCTAGATCATATAGGGCACAATGGAGTATTGTTGCCTGAGGTTGCCATACTGATCCCTGTCTCGCTTTTGTGGGTCTATGCGCTTGCTCTTTGGGTCAAAAATAAAGAGGTGATCTGATGGCATTGATAGATTGCCGCACAATACACTATTTTTTTCTCTTTCGCTGCTTTTCAAGTGTTTTGGGGTGACATGATCGGATGGAGGGGAAAATCTATATGTCCGTCCTGCCAGCCACCAATCAAGAGACCGTCTAACCAAAACCAATGCAAGTTTTGGATAAAATATTCTCAAAACAGACAAATCAGGATAAATATCGATGGCAATAGATTTTAAGGCATTGGCACAAAAGTATGATACTCCTTTGTATCTCTATGATTTTGATCATATAAGAGATCGCTATATGCAGATGAAGGAGGCTTTTGGCGGATCCAAATCTCTTGTTTTGTATGCCGTGAAGGCGAACTCAAATCTTGCAGTGATCCGTCATCTGTCAGGTTTGGGCGCGGGTGCGGACTGTGTGAGTATCGGTGAGGTCAATCGGGCATTGGCTGCAGGAGTAGATCGCTATAAGATTATATTTTCCGGTGTGGGCAAGAGCGATGAGGAGATCAAAGAGGCTCTGACAAAAGAGATTTTACTGCTCAATCTCGAGAGCGAAGCTGAGATGAAGCGGGTAGAGATAGTTGCCAAAGAGCTTGGTGTCGAAGCCCGCATCTCAGTACGGGTCAATCCCAATATCGACCCCAAAACCCATCCTTATATCTCTACAGGACTTCATGAAAACAAATTCGGAGTAGAGATCGATATGGCTAAACGAATGTATATCTATGCCAAACGCTCCAAGTATCTCAACCCTATCGGGATACATTTCCACATCGGCTCGCAGCTGACCGAGCTTGAACCGATCAAAGAGGCGTGTACTATCGCGGTAAACCTCGTCAGAAGTCTGCGTGCGATAGAGATCGATATCAAGTTTTTTGATGTGGGCGGCGGGCTTGGGGTTGTGTACGATAAAGAGCAGACTATCGAAGTGCAGGCATATGCCGATATGATATTTGAGGCGACAAAAGGGCTTGATGTGACACTGTTGTGTGAGCCGGGCCGTTTTATGGTGGCAAATGCCGGTTATTTTGTCACAAAAGTGCTTTACGAGAAGGAAAACAGCGGCAAACGTTTCGTGATCGTGGACGGTGCGATGAATGATCTGATCCGTCCCAGTCTATACAAGGCGTATCATAGGATCGAAGCGCTCAAAGATGACGGAGAAAAAAGAGTTGCCGATGTGGTTGGACCGATTTGTGAAAGCGGTGATTTCTTGGGCAAAAATGTTCCGCTTCCGCCCTTGGAACACAATGATTTGCTGGTGGTCCACAGTGCGGGCGCATATGGCTTTACGATGGCAAGCAATTATAACACCAGAGGGCGTTCCGCGGAGGTTGCCATATCGGACGGAGATGATCATTGCATAAGGCAAAGAGAGAGTTTCGAAGACCAAGTGAGGCTGGAGCTGGCCTGTGACAGTAGTTGGCAAAAGTAGAGTAGACGAGAAAAGGAATAGCCAATGACATTAGATGAACTAAGAGCCCAGATAGACCGTATCGATGATACACTCCTGAAGCTTTTCAACGAACGGATGGAATTTGTGCATCAAGTCGGAGAGCTCAAAAATACAACAGGAGCTCCTATTTATCGCCCGGAAAGAGAGCTGGAGATTTTAACGCGTCTTAAGGAGCATAACAACGGAAGATTGACGCCATCAGCGATCGATGCGCTTTTTCTGGAGCTTTTTGCAGTAGCCAGAAATCTTGAGCTCCCGGAACGCATTGCTTACCTTGGGCCAGAGGCCAGCTTCACTCACCAGGCGGCCGAGAGCCGTTTCGGCGCTATGAGCTCTTATCTTCCTGTCGGATCGATCAAGGGGGTTTTTAGAGAAGTTTCCGCACTTAGGGTAAAGTTTGGAGTCATTCCGATCGAAAACAGCTCCAACGGAATAGTAAGCGATACTATCAATTGTCTAAGCGAATACAATCTGAAGATCATTGCAGAAGTAGTCGTAGATATCCATCATGTCCTAGCGACCACATGTGAATCTCTCAAAGAGATCCGCAAAATATACTCCAAAGATATCGCATTTGGGCAATGCCGTACTTTTTTGGAAGATTTCGGTCTTGAAGATGCAGAGCAGATTCCTGTCGAGTCAACAGCCAAAGCAGCGAAGTTGGCGCGTGAAAATCACAATAGTGCCGCGATCTGCGCCAGCGTAGCGGCTACTATGTACAATCTGCCTGTTTTGTTTGAAAATATCGAAGATAGCGGTCGAAATAAAACACGGTTTTTTATTATCAGCGATTTTGACAATACGCCTAGCGGTCATGATAAAACTTCCATTTTGGTCAAGCTTCCCGATAGACCGGGCGCACTGGTGGAGTTTCTCAATGATTTTGAAGATGCGAATATCAACCTTACGAAGATCAAATCGCATATTGTCGAGGGGGTCTCAATCTTCTTCTTGGAGTTTAACGGTCACAAAGAGGACAAAAAGATCCAGAAAATCTTGAAAAAACATAAAAATTCGATCAAATTTTTGGGCTCCTACATCAAAGAAGCCGATGATATTTAATCAAAAGTTATTAATGCAAAAAGGTGTGGAATGAAAGCGAATAAGATCATAGAAACGCTCAAGAACTATGAGGCAGGCAAGCCCATAGAGTTGGTGGTACGAGAGTTTGGGATCGCTCCGGAAGATGTTGTGAAGCTGGCTTCCAACGAAAACCCCAAAGGGACAAATCCTGCAGTACTTAAGGCGATCATCGACAGCGCCCACAAGGCGCATTTGTATCCTGACGACAGTATGTACGCGCTCAAAGAGGCGCTGGCAAAGAGATATGCCGTCGAGCCCAATGAGATCATCATCGGTGCAGGAAGCGATCAGGTGTTGGACTTCATAGCCAGGGCTTTTCTCAATGAGCAAAGCAGTGTATTGATGAGTCAAGTTACCTTTGCGATGTATGAGATATATGCTAAGCAGTTGGGAGCAAAGATCATCCGCACACCAAGCTATCAGCACAGAGTTGATGAGTTTATAGAAGCTTATCAACTCCATCATCCCAAGATCGTCTATATCTGCACGCCCAACAATCCGACGGGAGACGCTATCAGCAAAGCCGATGTATTGAAGATTATCGAAGCTGTAGACGAGGAGACATTGGTCGTCGTGGATGGAGCCTATATGGAGTATGCTTCGGCCAAAGATGATCGTTTCTCCATAGCTCCCAAAGATTTGATGATCTATCCCAATGTTATCTATCTAGGCACATTTTCCAAAGCATATGCATTAGGCGGAATGCGTATCGGATACGGCATCGCACCGCACGCATTGATCCAGACGCTTTCTAAGGTGCGTCCGCCTTTCAATATCACGACGCTATCCATGGTCGCTGCGGTCGAAGCGCTTAAAGATCAGGATTTTGTTCATGATTCTATCGCACTGCACAGCCAAGAGATCGAACGATATGAAGCGTTTGCCCGTGATCATGGGATTAATTATATAGACAGCTATACCAACTTCATCACCTATATTTTAAGAGATGGACAATCTTCCACGCAGATAGCCAACCGCTTGCTGGAAAAAGGGGTGATCATCCGTGATCTGGCATCATACGGGATGAATGCGCTTAGGATCACAGTCGGTACCCCGATCCAAAATGATATATTCTTTCGAAAATATCTGGAGGTAGCACATTGAGGCAGACCACACAGTCAAAGGAGGGGCATTGCAAGATCTGCATTTGATCTGCTATTGCGAAAATAGATGACAAATCATAAAAATATCAAAAACTACAATACTCAAGAGCTCATTGGGCTGTCTCAGGATATTCGCAAAAAGATCCTTGATACAGTAAGTAAAAACGGAGGTCATCTGAGCTCTACACTGGGTGCGACAGACCTTATCATCGCGATGCACTATGTGTTTGATGCGGGAGTCGATCCTTTTATCTTTGATGTGAGCCACCAGGCTTATGCACATAAGCTTTTGACGGACAGATGGGATCGTTTTGATACTTTGCGAAAGTTTGGCGGCATCAGCGGTTATACCAGCCCCAAAGAGTCGCCATATGACTATTATTGCGCCGGGCATAGCTCTACTTCTATCTCTTTGGCGATAGGCGCCGCCAAAGCTATCGCGCTCAAGGGAGAGAACCGTATCCCTGTGGCTTTGATCGGTGACGGGAGTATGAGTGCGGGTATGGTCTACGAAGCGCTCAATGAGTTGGGTGACCGCAAGTATCCGGCAGTGATCATCCTCAATGACAATGAGATGAGTATTGCCAAGCCGATTGGAGCGATCAGCAGATATCTTTCGCAAAGTATGGCAAGTCCGTTTTTCCAAAAGGTAAAAAAAAGAACAGAAAAGCTTTTAGAGCATTTGCCTGACGGAGCAACCTATATGGCAAAGAAATTTGAAGAGTCGCTTCGCCTGATCACTCCGGGGCTTTTATTTGAAGAGCTCGGTGTCGAGTATATAGGACCCGTGGATGGGCACGATATCGAAGAGTTAATCAAAACATTGAAAATCGCCAAGGAACTCAAAGGCCCCGTAATAGTCCATGCTCAAACCACAAAAGGCAAAGGCTATGAGATTGCAGAGGGTACCAAAGAGTATTGGCACGGAGTAGGTGCGTTTGATCTCAAAACAGGAAGCTCACACAAGACCGGAGGTGGAGCCAAATCAGCTACGGCGATCTTTAGTGAAGCTCTTTTGGAGCTGGCGGATGAAGATGAGAAGGTAGTGGGTGTCACTGCCGCTATGCCAAGCGGTACGGGACTCAGTATGGTTATCGAAAAATATCCCGATCGTTTTTGGGATGTCGCTATCGCCGAACAGCACGCAGTAACATCGATGGGGTCGTTGGCAAAGGAGGGATTCAAGCCATTTTGCGCGATCTACTCCACCTTTTTGCAAAGAGGGTATGATCAGGTGATTCATGATATAGCATTGATGGATCTGGGTGTAGTGTTTGCCATCGACAGGGCCGGTATAGTCGGAGAGGATGGAGAAACTCACCAAGGAGCCTTTGACATCTCTTTCCTTCGCGCTATCCCCAATATGACACTGATGGCTCCCTATAATGAAACGACATTGCGGTTGGCAATGGAGTTCGCCAAAGAGTATGACCACCCCTGTGCTTTGCGCTATCCCAGAGGTGCTTTCATGGCCGATGATGCCCCTAGTACTCCATATGAACCGGGTCGGTCAGTACTCCTCAAAGAGGCAAAAGATGTTCTTTTTGTAGGATATGGCAATGGCGTTGGTCGCGCAATAGAGACGGCAAAATATCTAGAAGGGGTCGATATTTCAATACTTGATCTTCGTTTTGTCAAACCGCTGGACAAAGATATGTTGATCCGGCTTGCCAAAACACACAACAGATGGTTTGTATTTAGCGATAGCGCCAAGATGGGCGGTGTCGGTTCGGCTATCTTGGAATTTTTGAGTCTTCAAGAGATCAGCAATGTTACAGTGACAACTTTCGAGTATGAGGATTGCTTTATTACACATGGCAATACAGAACAAGTAGAGGAGTCGCTAGGGATTTTGCCAGAGCAGCTTGCCGAGAAAGTGGTTCAAAAATTGGATATAATACGGTCTTGATCGATAATAGAGCAATAACAAATCAAAAGGATAATGAAAGTGGGGAATTATATTTTTACAAGCGAATCAGTCACAGAAGGGCATCCCGACAAGATGGCGGATCAGATCTCTGATGCGGTACTTGACTACATCATCGAACGGGACAAAAATGCGCGCGTTGCGTGTGAAACACTTTTGAGTAATGGCTTTTGTATCATCGCCGGAGAGCTTAAGACTCATGCATATGCGCCTATGCAGGATATTGCCAGAGAAGTAGTAAGAGAGATCGGATACACAGATGCCTCTTATGGATTTGATTATCGCAGCGCCGGCGTCCTCAATGGCGTCGGGGAGCAAAGCCCTGATATCAATCAAGGAGTCGATCAAGAGGGCGGAGAGATCGGTGCTGGTGATCAGGGATTGATGTTTGGATATGCGTGCAAAGAGACACTGGAGCTGATGCCGCTGCCAATTTCTCTGGCGCACAAACTCACCGCCAAACTTGCTGAAGTGAGAAAAAACGGGACGATTCCCTTCCTTCGTCCTGACGGCAAAGCACAAGTAAGCGTAAGGTATGTTGACGGAAAGCCGACTACGATCGATACGATCGTGGTTTCTACGCAGCATCACCCTGATGTCACCTTGACAAAGCTTCAAGAGGCCGTGATGGAGGAGGTGATCAAGGCTGTAATCCCCGCAGAACTCATCGGCAGTGATGTCAAATATCATATCAATCCTACAGGGCGTTTTGTGATCGGTGGCCCTCAGGGCGATGCGGGACTCACAGGACGCAAGATCATCGTAGATACTTACGGCGGATCCTGCCCTCATGGAGGAGGAGCTTTTTCCGGCAAAGATCCCACCAAAGTTGACCGAAGCGGCGCCTATGCGGTGCGCCATGTCGCCAAAAACCTTGTTGCTGCCGGAGTGTGCGACCGCGCCACGATCCAGATAGCATATGCGATCGGCGTGGCTAAGCCGGTATCGATATATGTCAATACCCATGGTACGGCAAAAGTCGATGAGTCTAGGATTACAGCGTGTATCGAAGAGCTTTTTGATCTGACGCCCAAAGGGATCATCATGTCTCTTGATTTGCTCAAGCCCATCTACCGCAAAACTGCAGCCTATGGTCACTTTGGGCGAGAAGATGAGGGGTTCGGTTGGGAAAAACTGGATCGCGTCAATGAGATAAAAGCCTATTTTCACTAATACTACATAGGTTTTAAAGATAATTTAAACATCTTGTGATATAGTTTGGATATTTTGATTTTAAGGAGAACAAATGGCAGTAATAATTACAGATACTTGCATAAATTGTGCAGCGTGTATCGATGAGTGTCCTGTAGAGGCGATCGTAGATGAGGATGAGAATCCAACAGGAGAAGAGATCTATTATGTCTATGCAGATAAGTGCGTAGAGTGTGTAGGTTATCATGATGTGCCTGCCTGTGCAGAGGCCTGTCCTACGGAGGGCTGTATCCAGTGGAGTGATGTAGTGGACGGTATGCCGTCTTCTGCTACAAGAGGTGCGAAAGATACGCCTGTCATCGAAGACTAATACAGCTTGATCTGCCGGGCTCTCTGGCAGATTGCTTACATTGTTGTGCCAGCTCAAAGAGCATTGGATCATGTTTTTTATCTCTAATTAATATTCATTATGGTATCATCCCCCGCTAAAATTATACTGTATAATCTTGCTATTTAAAAGATTCCCTGGATATAAACGGTATATAACAACTATAATATAAAAGGATCAAAATGGAGCAGACATTATCAATCATCAAACCGGACGCGGTAGCCAAAGGTGTTATCGGAAAGATAATCGATAGATTTGAAAGCAATGGGCTCAAAGTAGCAGCGATGAAAAGACTGCAGTTGAGCAGATATGACGCAGGTAAATTTTATGCCGTTCATAAAGATAGACCATTTTTTGGTGAACTGGTAGAGTTTATGGTAAGCGGACCTATCGTGGCCATGGTACTTGAAGGAGAAAACGCGGTTGGTAAAAATAGAGAATTGATGGGCGCAACCAATCCAAAAGAGGCAAAGCCCGGTACCATAAGAGCTGATTTTGCTGAGAGTATCGATGCCAACGCTGTGCATGGAAGCGACAGTCTGGAAAATGCACACATTGAGATCAACTTCTTCTTTGCGCAAAGAGAGATCATCTAAGCTTTTAGGCAGATTATGAAGATACGGTTTGATAAGATCAATCAGATTCCAAAGCCTTTTTCTATAGAAGAAGAGGGTATAGTTTTGAGCGGTGCATTGCAAAAAAGAAGCCTTCATCAAGTTGTTCTTGCAGGAGAGATTGAAGGAAAGGTCATTGTTGACTGTGATCGGTGCGGTGCGGTCTTTGATGTGATGGCATCATACCCGATTGATTTTACGCTCAGTGATGTGGTAGCAGAAGATAAAGATGATTTGGATATAATAGAGTTTTTAGATGGGGAGATTGATATCTCTTTCGTCCTGAGAAGCGAAATAAATGCCATTAGAGGCGAATATCACTACTGTGAACAGTGCGCTCAAGGCAAAGAAGAAGAGTTTGAGATAGAATTTTAATACAAAAAGGATAACAGATGGCAGTACCAAAGAGACGAGTAAGTAAAACAAGATCAGCAAAAAGAAGAACACATTACAAAGTGACACTTCCAAGACCGGTCAAAGACAGTGACGGAACATGGAGAATGCCGCACCATATCAACACAACAACAGGTGAATACAAGTCATAAAGCAAAGGGGCAATCTCGATGATTAGAGTAGCCATAGATGTGATGGGAGGGGATCATGGTCCCGAACCGATCCTGGAAGGTGTTGCTCAGGCGCTTGATGAGAGGGTTTTTCGCCCCATACTTGTAGGCGTCAAAGATGAGATATATTCTTTCCTTCCCCAATACTATATCGACAAAGTTGATATAGTAGAGTCTTCTGATGTGATTTTGATGAGCGATCAGGCTACCAATGCGTTGCGTAGAAAAGAGTCCTCGATCTATAAAGCAGTAGAGCTGGTGCGCGAAAAGCTGGCCGACGCCGTCGTCTCAGCCGGCCACAGCGGTGCGACTATGACGCTGGCAACACTTAGGATCGGAAGACTTCCGCATATCTCCAAGCCGGCTCTTGCCACATTGATGCCTACACTTGGTATACACAAAACACTTGTGCTCGATGTGGGTGCAGTTGTGGATTGCAAACCGCACAATCTCTATGAGTTTGGCGCAATGGGCGAAGCATATGCACAAAAGATCATGAAGATCCGTTCTCCAAAGGTGGGCCTCTTGGCAAACGGCGAGGAGGACAGTAAAGGCAACGAACTCACCAAAGAGGCCTTTGGTCTGCTCAAGCATCTCGACGGCTTCGTCGGGAATGTTGAAGGCGGAGATATTTTCAATGGTTCTGTTAATGTCGTCGTGTGTGACGGCTTTACCGGAAATATCCTGCTTAAGACCAGCGAAGGGGTAGTAGCGACTATTTTTGGGATGATGAAGCATCATATCAAAAAATCGATGCCTGCGACGATCGGCGCACTTTTGATGAAAAAGAAAGTCTTTGCCAATCTCAAAAAAGAGGTTGACTATGCAGAATACGGCGGCGCGCCACTGCTTGGAATTGATGGTTGCGCGATCGTCAGCCACGGAAGCAGCAATGCCAAGGCGATCAAAAATGCTATTTTTCAAGCGATCAACTATATCGAATCAGATGTAAACTCAACGATCGAAGCGCTTCTGAAAGAGAATGGCAAGTAAACTAGAAATTTTCCAACTCTTTTTGGCCATCTCTTATATTCAGGGCACCTCTAAAAACCCCTT
>DYNJ01000010.1:0-26494 GCA_020721085.1 Sulfurovum sp.
ACTATCTTATGGCATACAAGCTATACCGTCAAGGGGTTTTTAGAGGTGCCCTTAATTTTATTCGTATATTATTTCCTATTTTGTCATGAAAAAAGGATAACCAATCTTCGATTAACCCTCTCTTGCGCTAATATGCAATAAATTGCATATTGTTTAAATTGGCGTTTTTTAACAGATGACTCCCGTTCAATCCGTTCAATTATGTTTCATATTCAAAATGATACAATAGTCCCTATATATTTTAGAAGACAAGTCGATGGGGATTTAAATCCGGAGATGACTCCAAAGGAGCAAGGATGAGTAAATTGATTGACACAGAAAAAGCGATACTCATGGAGAGTATCAGGGATATCCATGATTTTCCAAAACCCGGTATTGTATTCAAAGATATCACAACACTTCTGAACAATCCAAAAGCTTTCAGAATACTCATGAATCATTTGACAAATCGCTACTTGAACTATGATCTGGACTTTATAGCAGGGATCGATGCGAGAGGATTTATCTTCGGTGCGGCATTGGCAGACAGGCTGGGGATAGGATTTGTACCCGTCCGCAAAAAAGGCAAGCTTCCTTACACGACGGTCGCAGAAAAATATACACTTGAGTATGGATTTGACGAAGTAGAGGTACATATCGACGCCTTCGGCAAAAACGGTCTTTGCCCGACCGGTGAAAGATCCAAGGTCTTGCTTGTAGATGACCTGATCGCTACCGGAGGTACGGCAAAGGCCGCAGCCAATCTCATCGAAAAGGTCGGTGCCCGGTGCGTCGAGTGCTGTTTTATCATGGAGCTTATGTTTTTGGGCGGCAGAGAAGGTTTCGAGAGTGAAGTATATTCGGTTTTAGAGATATGATTTAGGAAAATAGATATGAGCAAAAGTACCCTGCCGGAGAAAGAGTATGAGGAGAAACTCGAAAAACTTCAAGAAGAGCTATGTATGCTGCAAAGCTATGTGCGTGAGCATGGGTTGCGCATCGTAGTTGTATTTGAAGGAAGAGATACTGCCGGCAAAGGAGGGACGATAAAACGGATCGTTGAGCGTGTCAGCCCTCGGATCTTTCGTGTCGTCGCACTGCCGGCTCCAAGCGATCGTGAAAAATCTCAGATGTATCTCCAGCGTTATATCCAGCATATGCCTGCCAAAGGTGAAATAGTCCTCTTTGACCGCAGTTGGTACAACCGCGCAGGGGTAGAAAAAATCATGGGATTTTGCACTACCGAGGAGTATCAAAAATTTCTTGTCGAAGTGCCTGCTTTTGAGTCTTGGCTGGTCGAAGACGGGATCATCTTGATCAAATATTTCCTTGATGTCAACCAAGAAGAGCAAGAGCGCAGGTTTATAAAACGGGTGGATGATCCGCTGCGCCAATGGAAACTGAGTCCTATGGATATCACCTCGTACCGCAAATGGTGGGACTACACAGAGGCATACGAGGCGATGATACAAGCGAGCGATACCGACAAAGCCCCATGGTACCGCATCGATACTGACGACAAACGCAGATCCAGACTCAACTGTATTTCTCACCTGCTCAGCCTTATTCCATACAAAAAGATCCATTTTGAGAAACCTGATTTTGGCGAGCGCGAGGAGAGAAAAAAAGGGCAACCCAAAAAGATTACCTTCCGACATACCGTTCCGTCTGTTTATTAGCCGTCATCATGATGGCTTTGGATCCAAAGCTGCAACAAATCGACATTTAAACTCTATTGGATATAATAACCCCCATATCAATACTAGAAGACTATAAATGAACATAGCACAAGCAGATTTTTACATCCCATCCCCCTCACCTTACGACCCTGACGAATTGGGGCATTTCGGTATATACGGAGGCAGGTTCGTCCCTGAGACATTGATGCCGGCGCTTGAACAGCTGAAACTTGACTATGAAGCTGTTCGTTTTGACAAGGCATTTTGGAAAGAGGTGGATTACTACTACAAACAATATGTGGGTCGCCCGAGCATACTTTATTTTGCAGAAAATATCAGCAAAGAACTCGGCGCCAAAATCTATCTCAAACGAGAAGATCTCAATCACACCGGCGCACACAAGATCAACCATACTATCGCCCAAGCGCTTCTCGCCAAAAGACTCGGCAAGAAAAAGATCATAGCAGAGACTGGTGCGGGTCAGCACGGTGTAGCAACAGCAACAGTCGCGGCGCTTTTTGGATTGGAGTGTGAAGTATTTATGGGCGCCAAAGATGTGAAAAGACAAGAACTCAATGTATTTCGCATGAAACTTTTAGGCACCAAGGTGCACTCGGTCGAGTCAGGCAGCCGAACACTCAAAGATGCAATGAATGATGCCATCCGCCATTGGGTGACGCATGCGCGCGACACATTTTATGTGATCGGTACCGTCGCCGGTCCGCACCCATATCCAATGATGATCCGCGATATTCAGTCGATCATCGGATGGGAAGCGAAAGCACAGATGAGAGAGACTGAGGGCATCTTGCCGGACAAAGTGATTGCCTGTATCGGAGGCGGAAGCAATGCGATGGGGATTTTTAGCCACTTCCTGGAAGAGCCTGGCGTGGAATGTATCGGGATCGAAGCAGGAGGCTACGGTCTAGACTGCAAACACGGCTGCTCGTTGGCAAAAGGGTCACCGGGAGTACTGCACGGTCAGCTGAGCTATCTGCTTCAAGACGAAGACGGACAGATCCAAGAGGCGCACTCCATCTCTGCCGGACTCGACTACCCCGGTATTGGACCGGAACACGCCTATCTCAAGGACAAAGGCATCGTCAAGTATGACCATATCACGGATGATGAGGCGATAGATGCTTTTGTGTGGTTGTCACAATCAGAAGGGATCATTCCGGCTTTTGAGAGCTCGCACGCGGTCGCATATCTCAAAAAGATGGCTCCCGATGAGATCAAAGGCAAGACTGTCATCGTCAATCTTTCCGGCAGAGGCGACAAAGATATGATCCAAGCACAGCAAATCCTAGGCGATAAATTTCACAAATAAAGGGCGTCTTTAAAACAAAGCGATTCATATCATCAAAGTATAACTAATAAGGAAAAATTATGAATATTACCATAACTACTGATACGATAAATGCTATCTTGGCAGATCTGGAGATCATTATCGTTATAGATAAAAACTTCGGGCACCCATTTGTAAAAGACAATGAGACCTTCAAAAAAGCAGGCTTCAAAGGCGAGCATGAAGAGACCTGCCTCATCGCTGCTGAAGGAAGGCTTTATGTAGGCTCAGAAAGTATCAAGAGCACCGATATCCGTTCTGCTGTTGCTGTCGCTATCCGTTCACTCAAAGGCACTTCGTTTGAAAGCGCCAAAATAGCCAGCTATGTAAGTCATCCCAAATGTACCGCTGTTTTGCGCGGCATGGCAGAAGGTATCGGGCTTGGCGCATATCAGTTTGAACACTACAAGAGCAAAAAAAGCATTCTGGAACTACAAAAGATCACTATCTCCACAGATGAGTATCATGGCTATGCACTAGATATAGAGAGCTGTAAAAGGGCGGTAAAAAATGGTCAAATCACAGCGGAAGCCACCAATTATACGCGCGATATCGTCAATACTGCGCCGGATGACTGCTACCCCGAAGTGATGGCGAATATGGCGCTTGAGCTGGCATCAAAGCACAACCTCGCATGCACCATCCTCGATACCGAAAAGCTCAAAGAAGAGAATATGAACGCTCTTTTGGCTGTCGGACGGGCAAGCCGCCATGAATCCCGAGTCATCCATCTCGTACACAAACCGGCAAACCCAAAAGCGGTGGTGACCATCATAGGAAAAGGTTTGACATATGACAGCGGCGGGCTAAGCCTCAAAGGAGCTGATTATATGGTCACCATGAAGGCAGACAAAAGCGGCGGATCTGCTGTGATGGGCATCATGAAAGGGATTTCCGAGATGAACCTGCCCATCGAAGTGCATGGTTTTGTGGGAGCAGTTGAAAATATGATAGGGGGGAATGCCTACAAACCTGATGATATCCTGATAGCCAAAAATGGCAAAACTATCGAAGTGCGCAATACTGACGCGGAGGGTCGTCTGGTTTTAGCCGATGTGCTTTGCTATGCCCAGCAAGAAGTGCATGCTGACTATCTATTTGACATGGCTACCTTGACGGGTGCGTGCGTGGTCGGTCTGGGCAACTACACATCAGGCATTATGGGTTACCACGACAAACCGATCGAGATGGCGCTTTATGCCGCCAATAAAGCGTCCGGCGAGATGGCGACCAGACTTGATTTCAACCGCTATCTCAAAAAAACACTCAAAAGCGATATAGCCGATATCTCCAATATCTCCAATACCAGATACGGCGGTGCGGTGACTGCAGGGATGTTTCTCTCAGAATTTATTGATGAGCACCACAAAGACAGATGGGCACATATCGATATCGCCGGTCCGGCATTTGTAGAGCACAGCTGGGGCGAAAACCCAAGCGGCGCATCGGGTGCCGGAGTACGGATGATGCTAAGACTGCTGGAGAAGCTTTGTAATGAAGTGGAGACACACTAGTTGAACAAAAGTGCCATTAAGCTATAATATGTAAAAATTTTTAAACTCGAATTATTTGATAGAAGTATCTTGGTAAATTTTTATTGCATTATTCGGGTTAAACAAAAGAGGTATTTGATATGGGTTTAGGAATAGGACTGGTTGGATTGCCGAATGTGGGTAAATCTACCACATTCAATGCATTGACAAAAGCGCAAAATGCGGAGTGTGCCAACTATCCTTTTTGTACAATCGAACCCAACAAGGCAGTAGTTCCAGTACCCGATGACCGCCTAGGCGAGCTGGCTCGCATTGTCAAGCCGGAACGTATCCAGTACTCAACACTTGATTTCGTTGATATCGCCGGCCTTGTCAAAGGCGCCAGCAAAGGCGAAGGGCTAGGAAATAAGTTTCTCTCCAATATCCGTGAAGCAGATATGATACTGCATATCGTAAGATGTTTTGAGGATGAAAATATCACTCATGTTGAAGGCTCCATAGATCCGATCCGTGATGTTGAGATCATCGAACAAGAACTTCTTTTCTCTGATCTCGATCAGCTTCTCAAGCGCATCGATACGATAGGGAGAAAAGCAAGAGGCAGTGATCGTGATGCGAAAGCACAGCTAGAGATCGCTAACAAGCTCCTATCGCATATCGAAGAGAACAATCCGGTTTCAACTTTTGCAGACAAAGAGGATGAGCAATTTTTGCTTTTGAATAAAGATCTGCGCTTCTTGACCGGCAAAGAGATCATCTATGGCGCCAATGTAGACGAAGATGGTCTCGTCGAAGATAACGACTATTATTTGACACTCAAAGCATACGCAGACTCACGCAATTCTGAAGTAATCAAACTCTGCGCCAAAATCGAAGAGGAGATGGCGGTCTTCGAAGAGGACGAAAAACTTGAGATGCTCGAATCTTTGGGCGCAGTGGAGTCCGGACTTGATCAGATCATCCGCAAAGGTTTCGCCAAACTCGGACTCATGAGCTATTTCACCGCCGGAGTCAAAGAGGTGCGGGCATGGACTATCCGCCGAAACACTACCGCACCCAAAGCTGCTGCGGTGATCCATAATGATTTTGAAAAAGGGTTCATCCGCGCAGAGGTAATAGCTTATGATGATTTTATAGCATGCAATGGCGAACAAGGCTCCAAAGAGGCTGGCAAAATGCGTCTCGAAGGCAAAGAGTATATCGTCCAAGACGGCGATGTCATGCACTTTAGATTTAATGTATAATACATAAGAAGGGAGAAGAATGACATATAAGAGCGGTTTATGGGCTATTCTAGTAGCAGGATTGGTACTTTTTTATGGTTGTGGCGACAAAAAAGGGGTCTTTGTCGAAACTATCAAAAGCAAATACACTGTCGCCGATGGGGTTAAACGCTTTGAAAAAATACTAGACGAAAAAGGGCTTACGCTATTTCAAGTAGTTGATCATGCCCAAAATGCCAAAAATATCTCATTGGAGCTGATGCCCAATACGATGGTAGTGCTCGGTGACCCTGCGATAGGCACGAAATTGATAAAATGCAACCAAACCATGGGCTTGGATATTCCGTTTAAGGTGCTTTTTTATAGTGATTATGAAGGAAATCATTGGATCTCCTATACCAATCCTGAATACTACACCCTGAAACATAATATCAAAGACAAAGAGTGTCTTGAGATCATCTCCAAGACAAAAGTGGCGTTGCAAATCATCACAGACGAGCTGGCTGATCACAGCAGCGAGGGCTCAGGCAAAGAAGAGACCCAACAAACAAAGGAGACAAAAGAATGAAAAAATTACTATTGGCTATAGGCTTGCTTTACACTATCTCACATGCGACTCAGCCAGCCGCAGGCACAAATCAATATCTGCTCAAACAATCCAACAAGATTCATGTAGAGTGGAGGGCCTATAAAACATTTGCGAAAATCGGTGTTGGAGGCACATTTACGGCAGTCAACTATACACCGGCCAAACTCGAAGGGAACAATTTCAAAGAGCTGCTTGTAGGATCAAAAGTACAGATCGAGACTACTACTGTAAATACAGATGATCCTCAAAGAGACAAGACTCTGGTTACTTTCTTTTTTCATCAGCTTTCCAAGACAACTATCGATGGCGTCATCAAAGACATTCACGCTGATCCGTATGTCAAAGGCAAACCAAGAACAGGTATTATCAATGTAATGTTCACTATGAATGAAAAATCTTTAGTAATCCCAATGCAATACAAATACGATATAGACAGATTCAGCGCCCAAGGAACGATCGATATTGCTGATTTTAATGCTCTTCCGGCGCTTGCATCGATCAACAAAAACTGTTACGATCTTCATGAGGGAAAAACCTGGAGAGATGTCACCATCAGTTTTTCTACTACTATCAAGGCATCATTGCCTGACGACTCTGCAGCAAAGTAGTATCGGGTGACCAACAACATGATATTGTTCAAGATCAAAAATGCTTTGGATCTTGACAATGCAATGACACTAAAGATATTTGGGTTGGCAGATGTAGATATAGATGAAGCGCATCTCGAAAATATACTCAAAAAGCACTCCCAAGACGGATACGCAATATGCGGATATGATAAACTTGGGGGATTTTTGGACGGTTTGATCCTCTCCAAAAGAGGTTCCGGTTCACACAAAGACAATGAGGCCGAGATCGAATGCACACACAATCTCATCCTCAAAAAACTCCGTATCGCCCTAAATCTCAAAGAGGCGGATATGCTTGATATCTTTGCACTATCTGGACACAATATCAAAAAAAACGAACTAAGCGCGCTCTTCCGCAGCGAATCCAGCCATAGATACAAATCATGCGATGATGATACACTGCACGCATTTTTGGCAGGACTGGATGCATTTTATCATCGAGATCCACACCCTTAAAGATCAAATGCATGGCAATCGAAGACAAAATTCGCTGGAATGACAAATATCAAAACAATCCCATACCTGATACACCTATAGCGCTTGTGACAGATTTCGCACCTAGAGTTGCGGGCAAAAAAGCTCTCGATATCGCATGCGGCATGGGACGGCACAGCAGATACCTTGCCTCATTGGGATACGATGTCGATGCACTTGATATTAGTTCGGCAGCCATCCAGACACTTCAAGCCATCCCATACATCCATGCCAAAGAGGTAGATTTCGACAGCTATGACCTCCACATCGGCCATTATGATCTCATCATCTGCACCTACTTTCTAAAACGCGAACTTTTTCCTCAAATTATCAGTGCGCTCCGAGATGGGGGCTTGTGTATCTATGAGACATTCGTCTATCATCCCGATAATGCAAACAGCCCGTCAGATCGAGCATTTTTACTGGAACCCGAAGAACTAAGGCGCGCTTTTACGGAAGATTGTATGATTTTATATTATCAAGAGAGGTGGGCAGAAGATATGAGAGGTGCAAAAACGATGAAGGCTTCTATGGTGGCTCAAAAAAATTAATAGTTTACAGAGGCGCCCATATAAGTTACCGTTTTTTCTGCCACACATAATAGCTTATCAAAATCAACGCTACCAACGAAATGATACCGACTGTCACCAATGGCAGATTTTCTTTGATCAATGCTTCATTCCCGCCGATGAAATAGCCCATCAGTGTCAGTACCAGCGACCAGATCCCTGCTCCCAGGCAAGTATAGAGACTGAATGTAGCGAAATTCATGCGTGTAAGCCCTGCAGGCAGAGAGATCAAGTGGCGGATACCGGGGATCAAACGACCGGTAAAAGTAGAGATCGCCCCGTGACTTCTAAAAAACTTATCTGTTTTATGCAGCAGTTCAGGACGCACGAAAAAATATTTGCCGTATCGTTCTAAAAACGGACGGCCCACCCAAAGCGCAAAAGCATAATTGAATGCAGCACCCGCCAGACTCCCCAAAATCGAAGACAAAATGATCAACAAAAAATTCATCTCACCCTTGAATGCCAGATACCCTGCAGGGATCAACACCAACTCACTAGGCACCGGCAGCACAGTAGACTCCAGCGCCATTAAGACAAAGATGCCTGTATACCCCCATGCCCCGACAGTCTCCAATATCCAATTGATAAATTCGTGTAACAAAAAGGTCCTTTAAAAATATTTAGTGCATAAAAGCCAGCAAAGATGCTGTAACTGCCACATTGAGAGACTCTACCCCTCTTTCCATAGGAATTGCGATGGCAAAATCACTGAGTTTTTCGATCTCCTCGCTGACTCCATCGCTCTCATTGCCCAAGACAAAGATAGTTTTATCGCCATAATCTGCTTCTTTATAATGAAGAACCGCGCGTGAGGAGAGAGTGTATATCTTGGCTTGCTGCGCCTTGAAATGCTCCAGTGTTTTTGCCAAATCGGCGCTTTTGATGATAGGCAGCCGAAAAAGTGTCCCTGCGCTTGCCTTGATGATCAATGGCGATATTTTGGCGGATTTCTTGACAGACAGTATGATGCCGTCTATCTTGCCGGCTGCGCACGAACGAATGATCATCCCGATATTCTGTGGATTGACGATACCGTCAAGCGCGATAAGACGATACCCGTTGTTTGTTTTGGCTATAAACTCATCTTCGCTTTGATAATGCTCCAAAAACAGATCAAGCGCCACGCCTTGGTCTTGCTTGGCATTTTTGGAGATACGGGAGAGTGCATCTTTGTCATGATAGCGAATCTCAATCTTCCTGTCATTTGCTAGACAGATCATCTCATCTATCTGCTGCGAAGGGCGGTTGGAGCTGGAGAGGTGAAGCGTACGCAACACAAGAGAGCTATCCGCCAGCGCCTCCATAATGACATTCCGCCCATAGACAGTCAAAATCTTATCATACAAAGATTTTTTGGCTAGATACTCCGCTGAGTCATCTCTTCTTTCTGCCCGTCTTATCAAGACTCACCGTTCCATGCGATCTGTTGTTTACCGTTCTCATCTTCGGTAATGGCAGGCATCCCCATGATATTGTATCCTGCATCTACATAGTGGATTTCGCCCGTGACGCCGGAGCTAAGATCAGATAACAGATACATACCTGAGTTTCCTACCTGTTCGATCGTGACATTTTCTTTGAGCGGCGCATGTGCTGCATTCCACTTGAGCATGAATGAAAACTCGCCAATCCCTGCAGCTGCGAGCGTCTTGATGGGACCTGCTGATATCGCATTGACACGGATACCGTCTTTGCCAAGATCCTCGGCAAGGTATCTGACCGTCATTTCGAGAGCGGCTTTGGCTACCCCCATCAGATTATAGTTGGGGATATACTTTTCGCCGCCATAATAGCTCAATGTCAATATAGACGATCGGCTGGAGAGGATGGGTTTGAGCGCTTTGGTGATCTCTATCAGCGAAAAAACAGAGATATCCATAGCCACATCAAACGCCTCTTTGGGGATATCTACAAATCTGCCGCTCAACCCCTCTTTGGGTGCAAAGGCTATCGAGTGGACGATGAAGTCAATCTGACCCATATCCTTCTCAAGCGAATGCCTCAAAGCTTCGATCTCTTCCGGCTTACTCACATCACAAGGATAGAAGCTGTTGCCACACTCAAGCTCCTGGGCTATGGGTGCCAGCTTGCCCTCAAACCGTTCATTGAGAAATGTGATAGCCATTTGTGCGCCCTGCTCTTGACAAGCTTTGGCGATACCGTAAGCGATAGACTTTTTGTTGGCGATGCCCAAAACAACCCCTTTTTTACCTTCCATGATCATCTTTTTTCTCTCCTGATTGGTTTAATTTGTATAATTTTACCCAATCAATGGTAAAATCTTTTTAAAAGGCAGTAAATGAGTAGTATTTTGGTGATCGACACAGGCGGCACCTTCAATAAAAGATACGATCCAAAATCCGGCGAATTGATGGTAGATGGCACATCGCAGGCACTGCGCGATATCACTTCAAAATGGCTTTACGATCTCAAGTACATCTCTATCATCGGCAAAGACAGTCTGGAGATGGATGATCGCGACAGAGCGCTCTTGACAGAGACTATCCGCGCATCTGCTAAAAACAAAATCATTGTAGTACATGGCACAGATACGATGGATCAAAGCGCCGAGGCGATCGCAGGTACAAAAATTGCAAAACAGATAGTTTTGACAGGCGCTATGGTGCCTTATAGTGTTGATCCCGTTGAGGCTGCTGCCAATCTCACCTCTGCCTTTGGGTTTTTGGTATCTTGTACCAAAGACGGAGTCTATATCGCTATGAACGGTGTCATCGAAGAATATCAAAAAGTTATCAAAGATCGTATAATGGGTAAGTTTATCTTGTCACATACTCGATAGGATCGCTCACACCGGCCTCCAGGAATCCTTTAAGCCTCAGCCTGCAGCTGTCACACACTCCGCAAGCCTTTTGCTCAGACTGATAGCAGCTCCAGGTATGCTCCAGCGGAACTCCAAGCTCAAGCGCTTTTGCTACTATCTCACTCTTTTTCATAGCCACAAGCGGCATCCTGATCTCAAATTTCGTCTCATGGCGGGTACCTAGATCTATCGCATGTTCCATCATTTTGATATAATCTTTTCTACAATCAGGATAACCGCTGCTGTCCTCTTCGACTACACCAATATAAAGCGCCCCGGCTTGATGTTTTTCGCCTATGGCAGCCGCGATAGAGAGAAAGATACCGTTTCTAAACGGCACATAAGTCACCGGCACCCCCTCGCCTATTCCGTCTGTCGGGACGGCAATCGTCTTGTCTGTCAAGGCTGAAGCTCCGATCTGCGCAAAAAAATCAAGGTCTATCTCATAATTTTCAATTGTGCCTAGATGCGCCGTGATCTTCCTGAAACACTCCAGCTCTTTTGCCTCGGTGCGTTGTTTGTAGTTGAAATGCACACCTATGAGCTTATATCCCTCATTTTTTGCGATGGCAACGCTCAAAGCGCTGTCCATTCCACCAGAAACGATACATATCGCTATTTTTGACATAAGATAATCTCCTTTGGATCTGCTCCTATAATTTTACCTACATTAGCTATAATTTCTAATGCAAATAATTTTAGACAATCAAACTGGCTTTTCGCTTCAGCTTGAGCAGATAGAATCAATCGCCAGGCAAATGACACTTCGTCAGATAGAGCTTATCATCTGTGATGACAAAACGATCGAAGAGATCAATGCTGAATATCGGGGTAAGGCATATCCGACAGATGTGTTGAGCTTCCCTCTTGAAGGGGATTTTCCGATGCTTCCGCTCGGCTCGATAGTCATTTCCTCAGATCATGTGACCCAAAAGGCTCATGAGCTGGGACACACACCGGATGATGAGTTGCAGCTTCTCTTCATTCACGGGCTTTTGCATCTTTTGGGATATGATCACGAACAAGACAAAGGTGAGATGAGAACCATGGAAGAGAGGCTGATCAGGGAGCTTGGATTGCCCGAAAGCCTGATTGTGCGTACCGAAAAAGAGTAGGAATGGAAGTATGAGCTTTGTCATCTTTGTCCTCTCTGTGGCTTTTCTGCTCTTAGGAGCAGATCTGCTCGTGAGGGAAAGCGAACGACTTGCGATACGATTGCGCGTATCAGAGTTTACGATCGGTGCTATACTCATTGCGCTTGGCACCAGCCTGCCGGAGATGGCGGTCGGCATCTTGGCTGGTTATGGTGCAAAGCCTGAGTTGGCGATCGGGAGCATTGTCGGCAGCACTATACTCAACAATACGCTTATCTTAGGCTTGATCTTCATATTTACGCACAAGACATATCATAATATGGGCTTTTTTGCCAAAGACAGCAACTGGGTGATAATATCTGTACTTGTTTTTGTCTTGATGGCTCTTGATGGGGTCGTCTCCCGTTTTGATGCATTTTTACTTTTGCTGCTTATGACTACATATATCCTCTTTCTTGTCAAAGATGCCAAAAGCATGATTATGCAACAAACACACGAAGCCAAACAAGAACTGCCGCCAAAGGAAGACAATGGTTTTTTCTGGCCAAAAACCATATCGTTGCTTTTATTTGGATTTGCCCTGATAGCCGGAGGAGCCGATTTTGCAATAGAAAGCGCTTTGGATATTGCAAAAACTTTCCATATTTCACATTGGATAATTGGTATCACACTGGTCGCCATAGGGACATCTCTGCCAGAACTGATCGTGAGCATCTCAGCCGCTATCAAAGGCAAAACAAACATCTCCATAGGAAGTATTATAGGATCCAGTACTGCCAATATCACAGCCGTATTGGGCAGCGCCGCTCTCGCCAAACCATTGCAGATAGATATGCCGGTTCATCTTTTTGATATCGCGACAATGATCATAGCTACCCTCATGCTGGTTTTTTTGACTATCAATAAACTCTATAGCAAGCCGGCAGGCATCACCCTATTGATCATGTTTGTACTTTTTATAGAACATACCATCACACCATAAACAAGAATTATGCGATAGAAGCTTGTCAAGCAGCAGTAGGCTTTGTAACAAATTGAAGGACGCCTGTTTGGCAATTTAATAATTTTTTGCAAAATATCCGATACTGCAATGATTGGTGCTGATTTGGTGAATTTCTGAATATAGGCTTTATTCACTCCCCAAAAATAAGGGAGTGAAAAGTTATTTGGCAAAGTGGTCAGAAAGCGCTTGGAGTTTGGCTTTGTAGGCTTGAAGATCAAAATCTTTGACACCCGCTACACCATCTTTAACCGCAGCCTCTGCAACTGCTGAAGAGACCCATACAAGCAGTCTCTTGTCAAACGGAGAAGGAATGATGTAGTTTGGTCCATATACCATATCATCTCTTTTGTGCGCTTTAGCGACATAGTCAGGTGCCGGCTCTTTTGCCAATGCAGCAAGCGCTTGTGACGCAGCCATTTTCATATTTTCTGTGATCTTAGTCGCTCTGACATCCAGTGCACCGCGGAAGATGAACGGGAAGCCGAGTACATTGTTGACTTGGTTGGCGAAGTCGCTTCGACCAGTTCCGATGATAAGGTCATCTCTGACTGATTTTGCGACATCAGGCATGATCTCAGGTATCGGATTGGCGCAAGCAAAGATAATAGGATTGGCAGCCATCGAAGCAACCATCTCTTTGCTGATCTGATCGGGACCCGAAAGGCCCAGTATCATATCAGCGCCCTTCGCCGCATCTTCGGGAGTACGATCAGCAGTCTCAAATGCAAATGCCGCTTTTTGTTTGTTCAGATCGGTTCTGCCGGAGTGAATCACCCCTTTAGAGTCAAGCATAGTGATGTTTTTGACACCCAATGCTTTATACATCGTAGCGCATGCGATACCGCTGGCTCCCGCACCTATAACGACGACCTTGAGATCTTCTGCTTTTTTGCCGCTCATCTCAAGTACATTGATGAGTCCGGCTGTAGTGATCACCGCAGTACCGTGTTGGTCATCATGAAATATCGGAACATTACAGATCTCTTTGAGCCGTTCTTCGATCTCGAAACACTTCGGCGCTCCGATATCTTCGAGGTTGACTCCGCCGAAACTATCCGCGATCGCGGCGACAGTAGCGATAATAGCCTCTGTATCTTTAGTATTGATCTCGATATCTACTGCATCCACATGGGCAAACGCTTTGAAAAGCACGCATTTGCCTTCCATGACAGGCTTGCCTGAAAGATGTCCGATGTCACCAAGACCCAGTACTGCTGTACCGTCTGAAATAACTGCTACAAGATTGCCTTTGTTGGTGTAATCATAAGCTTTTTGAATATCTTTTTCGATCTCGAGACAAGGATACGCGACCCCCGGGCTGTACGCCATAGCAAGTTCAGCGATAGTATCGCATGGCTTGGTGATCAGTGTGCCTGTTTTACCGTTTGTATCAAACTCATTTCGTGCTTTGTGGTAATCTAAACTGTTTTGTTCAAATGTAGCCATTTATTTTCCTCCTAATTTTAGTGTAATTCATTTTACCACCTATTAGATTAATTCCAAAGTATTATCAAACACGGATACAAAACTTTTTTCTGAGGTGTAACAGAATAAAACAATGAATCGCCTCATTAGACCAAGATTACGCTATACTACCGCATGAAACAGTACGCTTACACTCATCAGCCTATCTATTTTGACTTCAAACAGACTATCGAGCGTTTTTTTGTCGAAGAGATCCCTCTTTTTCGCTTCACCGGCAATGGGAACTATCTCATTCTCAAGATCAAAAAGAGCGATATGAGTACTTGGAAGTTGATCAATGTCTTGACTAAAGCCACCGGAGCAAGAGAGCATGATATAGGCTATGGCGGACTCAAAGACAAGAGCGCGACCACAATCCAATACCTCTCATTGCCAAAACAGTTTGAGAGAGAACTTGTAAATCTCACTACCGAAAAGATCGAGATATTGGAAAAAACATACCACAAAAGCCCTATTAAGATAGGTCAGCTCAAAGGTAATCGCTTCATCATCAAACTATACGGTGTCACTGATGATGCGGCGAAAATGATCGAAATAGCCGGTCTAGAAATGGTACAGGGCGGTATTCCCAACTATTTCGGCTATCAGCGTTTTGGTGAAGATAAACTCAGTTATCTGCAAGGCAAAGAGATCGCTCAAAGCGGTAAAAAGCTCAAAGGCTCCAAAGAAAAACTTCTAGTAGCCGCCTACCAAAGTCATCTTTTCAACAGCTGGCTTGGCGAGCGGGTAAAAATCTCACACACTATCGCCACCGAACCTGCCCAAAAAGCGGCAAAAAGCCTCTTTTATCCTATCGAACTGGTCAAGGTTTTGGCTGCTCAACCACAATTTTTCAAGCTTTTTTTGGGTGATATGATGATGTCGTATCCGTCCGGGAGCTTGAGCTACCTGCGGGATATGGCAGCAGATGCCAAGCAGTTTAGCGAACACAAGATCTCCCCTACGGGGCTTCTGTGCGGATCTCATACGATGCGCTCCCAAAGTGATGCGTATCATCTAGAATCGCCATATGATGATGAAGAGCTCAGCGCTCTTAGAGGCGACCGGCGATTTGCATGGATCTGGCCGGAGCATTTTTCTACCCGATACGAGCCAACTTCGCGGACGATGGAGCTTTGTTTCACACTTCCTAAAGGCGCTTATGCTACCACCTTTCTTGAGGAGATCTCCAAAAAAGATCTCCAACCCCCTTCGGCACGCTAAAGACTTTTGTATGACATACAGCCAATGGTATCAAGAACACGCTCTGAAACACGCCAAAATCGTCGAAAAACTTGCGCATTTAAGCGACGATGAAGTGATCGCCTATTTTGATTATGAAAATATGAAGAGTACACATCCTGACTTTTGTCCGCTCTACGGCATGAACCAAAAATGCCATGATATTGACAAACTCAATTGCTATTTGTGCGGCTGTCCATACTTTAGATATGATGATAACGGCGTCCAAAAGGTGCACGGCAAAACTGTATACAGCTATTGCAGTATCAACGCCAAAGAGCGTGGAGTATTTGAGAGCGGGGACTCTATACATTGCAACTGCTCCGAATGCACCCTGCCCCATCGTGCCGGCATGATCAAAAAATGTTTTTCAAGAAAATGGGAGCAGATCATCTGTTCTTGCGGAGATCAAGATGGAGTTTTTCCTGCCAGTATAAATAGTTCGACCACTATCAAGACCGAAGAGACCAAAGCAAAAAGTCCGGCATAGATCACCCAGCGATTGACACCTCCAAGTCGCGACATAGCGATGACGCGGCGCTCATCATCGCTTAGTACAGCTTCGATCTCCTCCTTTTTATCCAGATAATTGCTATAAACAAAATATGTACCATACCCGCCCGTAAGCACGCTCATGATGACAAACGCAAGAGGAAATAACCCTATCGGTATAAGCACTCCGGCTACCAATGTTACCATTAAAACTGTTAAAGCGATCTTCATCTGCTTGCGATACAGAAAATACCAAAATCCCCCTACCATCGCCCAGCTGTTCCAATACCAGCAAGGCTGTTTATCACATTTCATCTTGAAGGTTTCAAAGGCTTTTTGATACCATAAAAGCCTATCAGGTGTACCGATATAAGCCTCCATCATCTTCTCTTCATATTCTTGATTCATGGTCTCCCCCGCCCTCAAGGTCAGATTGCAATGATCGTACTTGGCGCAGCAGCAATACCACTGCAACAATAGGCGGAACGCCTAATGCAAAAAGATAGGATGGGATATGCAGATATTCGTGACGATCCAGATAAAAAAAACCGAGTATCAAAAGAGCGTACGCGCCGATTCTGTAAAAAGCAAATGATGCTTTTGAGTCTCTTGCCACATCAGAGATGCTACGCCGATGACTTCCAGGTTCATCATCATCTTCAGCACGGTTTGCATCGATATCAACCCCGTTGCTTCCCTCGCTATAGAGGTCATGAGGATCGTCTATCTTGTCAAGCTCATCTCGTTCGATTTCAGGCAAAACCTGATGGTGTGCCAAACGATTTCGCACCATATTACCATAACTCATTATAGAAGCGGTTATCACTGCAGCTGAGCTGAAAAATCCGATCTGGGTATTATAGAGCCATAATCTTTGTCCGGAGATGATGCAAAATCCAATGATGCCGATATCTATGATAAGCAAGGCATTGATGATTTTGAAGCTAATACTTCTCATCCTCGTCCTCGTCGGTCTGTTGTGGGTAGTTTTTGTATTTGGGATCGTTGGCAAGTTCTTCAAACTCTCGTTGCTGCTTTTTGTAAACTTTGTAGATGTTCAAAAAAGCAGCCCCCAGCCCCCAAATAACTCCCAGCCAAAAGAGCCATTCATACCCGAAAAGCTTTTTCATGCCGATCCCAAGTCCCACACCGATCAACACAGCAACAACGATAGAGATACCCAAACTCAATCCATCTGCCGCTTCTGCGATCTTTCTGAATTTGGGCGGTGATTCCGGCGCCGGTTTTGTACTATTGTCTTCCATAGATTATCCTTTGATGTTTATATTCAAATTATATCTCTATTCTTCTACTTGATTGCCCTTGATCTCTTGCATGACGAGATACGCGACCCTGATAGTCTCTTCGATCATCTCATCGCTTGTCTCCGAGGAGATGAAGCCCGTCTCGAACGACGAGCAGGCAAGACAGATGCCGTGATCGAGCATACCTTTGTGAAACTTGGCGAATTTCGCTGTATCATTTTTGAGCGCTTCTTCAAAATTAGTGATTTTGTCGGGGCTAAAAAACAGTCCAAACATGCTTCCGCGCACTTCAGTCACCAAAGGGATACCTACACTGTCGGCGGCATCTTTGAACCCTTTCATGAGGCGTTTAGCGCGATTGCCTAGCGTCACATAAAGCGCCGGATGGCTTTTGAGCTTTCTTAGTGATGCCAGTCCTGCCGCCATGGCTACCGGATTGCCGCTGAGTGTGCCTGCCTGATAGACCGGGCCTTCAGGAGAGAGATAACCCATGATCTCAGCAGTTGCGCCAAAAGCGCCGACCGGCATCCCGCCGCCTATCACTTTGCCCAAAGTGACGATATCGGGTTTGACCATTGTGAGCCCCTGCGCGCCTGTCAATGAAGCTCTAAACCCGCTCATCACCTCATCGAAGATCAACAATGCGCCATGCTCGTCGCAAAGCTGTCGTACCATTTTAAGGAACTCTTCAGAAGCCGGCACCAATCCCATATTTCCAGCGATCGGCTCTATGATCACACAGGCAACACCATCCGCGCTCTCTTCGAAACATCGTCTGACACTTGCTATATCATTGTATGTCGCGAGCAGTGTATGTTTGGTCAGATCTTTCGGCACACCAGGACTGCTTGGATTGCCAAATGTCGCTGCTCCGCTTCCTGCCTGTACCAGCAGCGAGTCACTATGTCCATGGTAACAGCCAGTAAATTTGATGATATCATCACGCCCGGTATAGCCTCTAGCCAGACGCAAAGCGCTCATAACCGCCTCAGTACCGGAGCTGACAAAACGAACCTTGTCGATCACATCAAACAAACTGACTATCTCTTGAGCGAGATTGGTTTCGATGGTCGTAGGCGCGCCGAAACTCAAACCATTTTGAACTGCGCCCATGACGGCATCTTGGATATCCTTGTCGCAATGACCAAAGATAAGCGGTCCCCAGCTTTGCACATAATCGATATAACGGTTGCCATCGATATCATAGAGGTATCCGCCCTCGCCCCTGTCAATAAACAGAGGCGTACCGCCGACACTTTTAAATGCTCTTACGGGCGAATCAACACCGCCAGGGATAACCTGATACGCCTTTTCAAATGCCTCTATACTATTGCTATAGTTCATCTATATCCTTTTTGGTATAATTGCAATAATTATACACTGTTTAAGATTTTATCCCGCTCATAATTCGGGTTTATAGGGGGCAGCACATCAGAAGAGCAGTTGGATTTATCATATCGATACTGCTGCATTTGGTAGTTTTGATGCTTTTTTGGATCTCTCAAGAGAGGATCTCGACCACTCCTCCTGCCAAGCAAAACAAAGCAATCTCTCTTGATCTCTCACAATTCGTTCCGCCGACCCCCCAGCCTGCACCGCCACCGGCGCCGCAACCTATCGTCCCTCCTGAGCTCAAGCCAGTGCCTGTTCCCCAAAAAACAGAAGAGCAAAAACCTGAAATTGATCAGCGCAAAATCATCACCGCCGAAAAAAACAAAGAAGAGAACAATATCACAAAAGTTGTCAAAAAAATAGACAAACCGGTCAAAAAAACTGTCCGCAAAACAGAGCCAAAACCGCAAAAAAAAGTCATACAGCAAAGAATACAAAAATCGTACCGCTCATCATCTCTTGCCAATTCCCTGATGAATTCCAATAATTCAAGATCGGTACGCCCCTCTTCGCACTCATCTGCCAGCTCATCGGCTGGGCGCATGATCAAACAGCTTTACGGTAGTGAATTTGAAGGATACTCCCCCAAGCAAAAGGAGTTTATACGAACTAATCTTGGATTGATCCACCAGATCACTCAGATGACCCTGAGCCGCAACGGATATCCTGAAACAGCACTTCGTACCGGTCAGCAAGGTATCAATGTAGTCTCGTTCTACCTCCATCCCAACGGCGATATCACCGGATTGCGCCTCGATGAACGGATGGGATATGAGGCTCTTGATGCCAATACGCTGGAGGTGATACGAATCGCGTACAGAGACTATCCTCTGCCTGCTACCAAAACCAAGATTAAATTTTTCGTCCAGTACGCTATTGAAGGGTATTGATCTGATGTCATTGAACTCAAAGCAAAAAATCATAGCAGCCGGCATTATCGGCAATATTGTCGAGTATTATGATTTTGCCTTGATAGGGTTTTTGACCATTATCATGGGAAAGCTCTTTTTTCCATCAAACGATACTTTCGTCTCTATCCTGGGCTCATTCGGTGCATTTGCGGCAGGGATGATCATGCGCCCGATCGGCGCAGCTGTTTTTGGCCATATCGGCGATAGAGTCGGACGGCGGTTTGCTCTGATGACTTCACTTGTACTTATGGCTTTGCCGACATTTATGATCGGCCTTTTGCCTACATATGAGCAAATAGGTATTATTGCGCCTGTTTTGCTGGTATTGCTTCGAATGATACAGGGGCTCTCTGTGGGCGGAGAATATGCGAGCTCTATAGTATATCTTGTCGAGCAATCTACCACAAATCGTCAAAATCTCTATGGCTCTTTCGTATCTATCGGAGCAAAAATCGGAATGGCACTAGGTTCCGGTTTTTGCGGAACGCTATTTTGGTATCTTGGAGATGATGCTATGCTTGAGTGGGGATGGAGAGTTCCGTTTCTCTTTAGTATCGTCATAGCAGGAACGGGGCTGTATCTGCGCAAAAATCTGACCGACAATTACCAGCCGCACCAGACAAGATCTATCCCTATCGTTGAAATTTTCAAACATCACAAAAAACTTTTTATACAGTTTACTTTGGTCGCTTCTGTGATTTGGATGTTCTATTATACTATCTTTATCTATCTGCCTCTCTGGCTGGAGCAAAGTGTTGGATTTCCAAAGGATGATGCCGGATTTATCAATATTGTTTCAATTGTAGCCGGTGTTATTTTCATACCGCTGATGGCAATGGCTGCAGACAGATATGGTTCATTCGAGGTTATGAAAAGCGCCGCCATTGCAACAGCAGCAGCGATATTACCTCTTTCGTATATGATAGTACACGGCGGATTTACTGAGGCAGTGATTGGCGTTGCTATGATCGTTATTTTATTGTGTGCATATCAAGCGCCTATATTTGCAGCTGTTGTCAACGCTTTAGACCATAAAGGCCACAGAGCATCTTTTACCGCGCTCATACTGGGAAGCGCAGCAGGTTTTGTCGGTGGAGCTACTCCGGCGCTTATGACATTGCTTGTCAAATTTAGCGGCAATCTGTATATGCCGGCTTATCTTATCGCTATTTTTTCTATAGTGGCGTTTGCAGTTTTGAGACAAATAGAAAAATAGTTATTGGTTATTGGTTATTGGCGGTTAGTGAATAGGTACAATATCGGCAGGCAACAGACTTCTTATTTCAACAGATGGCGCTTGTATCAATAGTGGATACTTATCAGGATCAAGCCATTTGAGTATCACTGTCATCTCCTGCTCACTCATCGAGGTACATCCGACTGTCGGGATACGGTTGGGCTTTTTGAGGTGCATAAATATACACGAACCTGCCATTGGAGTTTTACCTGGGTTGTGACCTACGACAAGACCGTATTTGTAGTACTCCTTGGCAAAATGCATCGGTTCAAAACTGTTGTAGTCTTTACCTGTTTTGGTGCTGTCAATGATCTGATTGTACCATCTAGATCTGCTGTCATCGATACAATGATCCGTATGTTTATAGACTTTATATGGATATTTTATAGCCAAATCAGCATATCCAAAGCCATTGCCCAATCTAAATATACCTGCCGGTGCTCTTCCGTCGCCCTCATGCTTGATCATAGCTGCGCCTTGCGGTGTTTTGTGCAGTCCTATGCCCCATCCCAAGCCGTTTTTGCCCATGATGACCTCGTGAGGAGTGCCAACCTTGCTCCATTGATGGTTTTTGAGTTCGTATCGCTGCAATATACCATTCGAACTTTGCCAGCTTTGAGTAGTCACTACGATCAATTGTTGTGCATCTTTGATCGCAGCCGGATCCATATCGGCAAACAATATAGATAGCAAAAATAGCATAAGCCGTATAATATTTATCATTGCGTATTCTTCTTGTATTTTATTGCTGTTGTTTGGCTTTTTCTTTGCGGTTAAGCTCTTGTATAAAGTTGTAAATTGCTTTTACCTCTTCGTGAGTCAGATAATACTTAGGCATGATCGGATGATCCCTGGCTACAGTATCCTCTATCTCTTCAAGTGTTTTGTAACGGATATCCGCTCCTTTTATCACCTTGGTTTCAGGTTTGTCTTTGACAATATCCTGATAAGTGGCGATCGAAGTGCCCTCACCGTATGCACCGTGACATTGAGCACAACTTATACCCCTGGGATTGCTATAGAGCATCTGTCCGTATTCAAATGCTGAGATAAAATCCTCCTGACCAAGGAGTGTCAAAGGCAACAAAAAGATCAGCTTTTTCAATAACCGGCTCCTCTCAAATTATTACGATATAATACCGAAAATTAATTTAGCTTAGGCAGAATATTGGCAATTTGTGAGGTGATGCCTAAGCACAAAAAAGAGATGGCAATGCAACTAATTGATGGAAAATCGCTTGCAAACAAGATCCAAGAAGATGTTGGCAGCAGAGTCAAGAAGCTCAAACAAGAGAAAAATATCGTTCCGGGACTTGCAGTGATCCTGATCGGCGATGACCCTGCAAGCCACGCTTATGTCAAGATGAAGGCAAAAGCCTGCGAGCGCGTCGGCTTCTACTCGATCACCCACAATATGCCGGACACCATAGGTCAAGAAGAGATCATGGCAACTATCGAAATGATGAACAACAACCCCAGAATTGACGGTATTTTAGTTCAACTGCCGCTGCCGCAACATATCGATACCACCAAAATCTTAGAAGCGATCGATCCAAAAAAGGATGTTGATGGATTCCATGCATGTAATGTCGGCAGGCTGGTGGCAGGGATGGATGGTTTCGTTCCCTGCACACCGCTTGGAGTGATGAAAATGTTCGAAGAGTATGGTATAGAGCTTGAAGGCAAAGATGTCTGCGTCGTGGGTGCCAGCAATATCGTCGGAAAGCCGATGGCAAGCCTCCTGCTCAATGCCAATGCCACCGTGACCATCACCCATATCTATACCAAAGACCTCAAAGCTCACACATCAACTGCTGATGTCATAGTCGTAGGTGTGGGTGTGCCGGGACTGATCAAGGCAGATATGGTCAGAGACGGTGCGATCGTGATCGATATCGGTATCAACCGCTTGGAAGACGGCTCTTTAGTCGGCGATGTTGACTTTTCGCAAGTGAGCAAAAAATGCAGTTATATCACACCGGTTCCGGGCGGTGTCGGTCCGATGACGATCGCCATGCTGCTTGAAAACACACTCAAATCTACCCAAAAGCGAACTCTATGAAAAAATTTCTGCACAAGCTATACCGTTTTTCCGGCTCATGGACAGGCACTGTCATCATCGTATTATTTTTAATCTTTTTCGTGGCGCAATCGTTTGTGATACCAAGCGGTTCAATGAAACGGACTTTGCTGATCGGGGATTTTCTCTTTGCCAAAAAGTTCAGCTACGGTACTCCTATCCCACATCTTCCATGGCTTGAGATCCCCTTGCTTCCGGACATCTTTGACAACGGTCATCTCATCGAAGGCCCCAGACCCTCAAGAGAAGATATAGTGATCTTCCGCTATCCCAAAAACACAAAGATCCATTATGTAAAACGATGTGTAGCGGTCGGCGGTGATGAGCTGATCTATGCTGACAAAAAGCTATTGATCCACTTCAATGAGGGAGATGCCTATATCCAAAGCCACTACTCCAAAGAGAAGATTTTTTCGCTCATGGGAAAACTTTGGGTGCTTAACCCCTATATGGATCGGTATCCCGGCATACAATATTCGCCTGAAGGCCAAAGCAATATTTTTGACGCCCTGCTCCAGCACTATGTCTACGACAAAGAGATAGATATGAATCCGATCTATATAGATGGATTGCAAAGCCAAGAGTATGCGATCGACAGCCGCCCGGTCAATGCGCTCTATAAAAAGGTCGAAGCGGATCACTTCTATATGATTGGCGACAATCGTGATAACTCAAACGACAGCCGTTTTTGGGGTTCAGTGCCCTATAAGCTGATCGTCGGCAAGCCTTGGCTTATCTATTTTAGCTTTGAGGGCCGTGACTATACATCTATGCTCAAAGGTGAAGATGCCTATGGGAGCGGACAGGACAATGCCGGATTGCGAAGAGTCTGCCAAACTTCGCCTATCGACTCCAAAGAGTGTGAGGCGCTTTGGGAGAAGGAGCGGTTTACCGTTCGTTGGGGTCGCATCGGACGGCAGGTTGATACAATTGAATATGAACAACCTATCGAATGAATGAACTTGAAATTGTCAAAATCTCTGCCACGGTCATTGCTCTTGTTATAGCGATCATCGGACATGAGATCATGCACGGCTGGGCAGCTTATAAATACGGCGACACTACTGCCAAATCACAAGGACGGCTCAGCGTCAATCCCTTGGTGCATGTCGATCCTGTCGGTACGATTTTGATCCCTGCGGTACTCTATCTATCCGGTGCGCCTTTTTTGTTTGGCTGGGCAAAGCCGGTACCGGTCAATATGCATACGGTGCTTCAAAACGGCGGAACCAACGGTGCGATAGCTGTCTCTTTGGCAGGTATAGTTTATAACTTCGCATTGGCAGTGCTTTTTTCTTTGATGATACCTTTGCTTGATCAGCCTGAGTCTCTCGCGGGCGCTTTTGTAAACAATTTCGTATTTCAAACCATTGTACTCAATGTACTGTTGGGATTTTTCAACCTTTGGCCTATCCCGCCACTTGACGGCGCCAATGCTCTGCGCTACATTGCTGAAGGGCAAGGGTTCAAAAAAGTCGTCTCATTCTATGATGCAATTTACCCGTATGGTATGATTTTGATCATACTTATTTTAGTGACACCGCTCTCTGATCTGCTTTTTGCACCTGTAAGGTGGATCATCAAACTATTGATATCATAGGAGTTACCGATGAAATTTTATATTGCCACAGATCATGCCGGATATGCGCTCAAGGATTTTGTCAAAGAGTACCTTGCCTCCAAAGGCCATGAAGCTGTCGATCTAGGACCTGATTCGGATACAAGGGTAGACTATCCCGATTTTGCCCAAAAATGCGCCCATGCCGTAGTCGCGGATACGGGAAGCTTCGGCATCCTTATCTGCGGTACCGGCATAGGCATCTCTATCGCTGCCAACAAGATCACAGGTATCCGCGCGGCGCTCTGTCATGATGCCTACACGGCAGCCATGTCGCGTGCACACAACAACGCCAATATCTTGGCATTCGGTGAGCGGGTAGTGGGCAAAGGGGTGATCGAAAGCATGATAGAAGCCTTTTGCGAAACCACATTTGAAGGCGGGCGGCATGCAGGACGAGTCAATAAAATAGAAGGGTGTGTCTATAGTCAATAATCCCGAGGCATTAAACAAGCATTACAATCGTTCACATATTTCTGAAGCAAAATTCAGACAGCTAATCAAGTGCTTTTATTTCTCTTGATTTAAATGTTTACAAAATCTCTAAACTAACCAATATTTCTCATGTGAGCTGCAAAAAAATATATCAAAAACTTAGACTTCATATTCTTGAAAATTGCCTTAAGATTGAGTTAACATCATAGTTTGTCAGATTTGTTGCCAAGATACATAGCTTTAATCCTGTCCTGCTCTGCCGTATCTGTGCTATCTTCGAGGATATCTCGGTAGATATCATCTGCGTTTTCAGTCTGCTTGAGCTGATAAAATGAATTGGCGATGTTGAGCCTTATAGTATGGCGCAACTGCTGATCTGAGAGGTACTTTTGCATCACTCCAAGCTGATCTTCCGCTTTTTCATAATACTGTCTCGCTTTGACATACCTTTTGTTGGCGAAATAATATCTCCCCATCCGATAATAGACCGCGACCAAGCTGTATTTGGATGAGTACTGATCGCTGTCAAACTTCTCTTCAGCCTTACGGCAAAGCAACTCAATCTTTTGCTCATTGGCGACGAAATCGGCATCCCCCAGCAAATTTATATAGAGCAAGATAGGCTCGATCGCATAGCTGTTTTCGTCGATAGAATTTTCCAGATATGAAATGGCGCTGTTTTTGTCGCCCGACTGCAGACTTTTGAGTGCGAAAAGATAGTTTAAAAAACCGGTATCATCCATCTTGTAGACATTGATATTGTTGACAGCCTGCCCAAACAGCTCATACTCATGGTTGTTCCAAGCGATGATACCAAGTACTACCAAATCCTCTTGACTCTCTTTTTGTCCAATATGATTTTTTAACTGATCTATCGCATCTTTACTGTAATCATCTTTTAATTGATAAAGTCTTGTTTGTCTTTTGGGATCATTTGATTTTGTCGCTTCATTGATCTCTTCGTCAAGCTCGTAAAGTTTATCAACAATCTCTCTTGTTGAATCACTCCCAAGATTTTTTGGAATATTTATATTGACCTCATATTGCAATTGGCTATTTGAGCTGCCGCCTATATTGGCCACCCCATCAAGAGCGGAGGCTGTCACTGCATCAATGATATCGATCTTGGATAATGTTGAGAGAGATGCAAAACTTGACAAATCAGAGCCCAATATATTTTTTGATATTCCATTCATTATAGTTGCGCCCAATACGGCATTGCCGCCAAACAAGCTTCCCATGCTTGACAACCCTGCCATATAGCTTCCTGCACTGCTGCCGCTAACCCAACTGGCCACTGCGCTTGTTCCTGCCACTGCCGCAGGCGCGCCTGCTCCGGCGGTAAAATAGGTAAACGCCCCTGCTCCTATGATCGTCGCACCGGTCAATGTATAGCCAAAATAACTCTTTTTATAAAATGACTTGGGATAGATATCTTCAAAGCCGATATTGGC
>DYNJ01000010.1:26594-28120 GCA_020721085.1 Sulfurovum sp.
CATCGCTGATATTTTGATAATACTCTTGCTCATGCCGCTGCATCGCTTCACGGATTTTGTTGACAGTTCGTTTTTGCGCATTGATAGGTTCCGGCAATACGCAGTATTCACCGTCTGTAAGCTCATCGCTGAAGCGGGTCTCATCAAATGTTTTGCCCAGGTATTGCGTCACATACCGCACATCTCGTTCTGCATTGCCCAGACAGCTTGTAGCTCCTGGTGATGGGGTCATATTGAAGATGATCCCGTCTCCTGTATTGATAGAAGCCTCACCCAAGATCAGCTTTTGTTGTTTTTTGTCGATCACCTGAGGACGGATGCCGCCAAATCCCTTGGCATATTCATATTCGGATATTTGCAAAGAAGGAACGATCTTGCGGGCATCCTTGAGAAATAGTCTTTTGTTGAGATAAGGTACTTCAAACAAAAAGTTACGGAAGATATAGTTGCGGATATCGGTATCTTTAAAGAGTTTCCAATGTGCGCTCAAAACACTTCTGTCGAGCCGGAGTGTTCGCCAAAAGTCAAGATAGGTACCGCTTTTGTACCGTTCGAGCTTTGGAAGCATCAGTGCAGTGGGACCAAAACGGGTATTGCCGTCTGCCAAGACATCAGGGTCGCCATGCAGCGCCGCGAAAGGGAGTTTGGGATTTTGTATCATATAGACTTTGCCGTTGAGCATCTTTTGACTGGTCAGATAGAAACTTCCAGCTATAGGCAGACACGCAAAATCCATCCCATAACCCAACTGATGAGCGAGATAGAGGCTGTGTGCGCCTGCATCGACGACGACGAAATCTGCACTGTAACTGATATCATTAGCATACACAATATACCCTCTTGCGGCGCTTTTTTCTATCTTGGTCACCTGTGAATTCAAAAACAGTTCTACTGTCGTATCCGGCTCTAGCTTGGCATTTTCGATAAGTGATATCGCCATTTTGCCATAATCCACAGTAGTCCATTGGTCTTTCGCCCCTACTCCGACTATCGTCTCAGGGCGTTCCTTGCCATGCTCATCAAACACAACACGAGGTTCCAAAATTTTGAGTTTCTCTTTGTCCCACACCTCTAGATACGGGAAGAGTTCAGAAAACTCTTCGTAACGCTGAAGCATAAACTCCACCTCTTCGCCGCCGACACCCAACGCCATCTTTTGATGCGAGAAAATGATCTTGTTTTGGTAGCCGTGCGATAGACAGTATTTCTCCACCATTTTGGCGGTGCGTTTCGTAACCGCAGCTTTGGCAAGAGTATAGTTGGTTTCTATATCGCCTACATGGATGGTTTGAGAGTTGCTGGTTCCTTTAGAGTTAAGCGTAGCAATACCGTCATATTTTTCGACGATCGCTATCTTTTGGATATTGGTGTAGCGTGCGAGTTCGTACGCCAGCGCGGCGCCGGAGATACCGGCTCCGATGATCAATACATCATAATGGTGATGTGTCATTATAGTTCCTTATACTGCTGTATAAAAGTTTTATTTTGTTTAATTATGGCGAAGTATACCGTTTCTATGGAGATTG
>DYNJ01000082.1 GCA_020721085.1 Sulfurovum sp.
GGAACCGACAAGGCTACGATATCGAGAAGTTTCCAGATCATGCCCGGATGTTTGCGCCCGAAAAGGATAGTCGCTATCAATGCACCCACGATCGCACCGTGATAGCTCATGCCTCGGATACCTACAAATTCACCATTAGCAAAAGGGTTGAATATCTGCCATGGGTGCGTTAGATAATAGTCTGTATGCGGATCATAAAAGAGGATATAGCCTATCCTGGCACCCAAGATCACCCCGACTTCTACCCAGATGAAGTAGCTGTCTATGATGGCATTATCGATCGCTATAGAGTCTTTCTTGATGATGAATTTGGCAAACCAAAGCGCACTAAGCAGGGCAAGCACATACATGATGCCATACCAATGCATCTTGAACATACCAAGGTCGAGTGCGACAGGATCAAAAAAGTCATAGATATGATTCCAAAAATACATTCGTACAATCTCCGTGATAAAATAGCACCACATTATACACGGATGTGCTTTTAGGCGGATATAGCCGCCTTAGTAAAAATACAATTTCTGTTTACTTTTGGGTATCTATTTGTTAATCTTTGTAATATAATATATTCAAAACTTCAAGCACAAAGGAATAATATGAAAAAATTAATATCTATTTCGATGATGGCTGTCATCGCGCTTTACGGAGGCAATATCACTTTCCGCGACGCTCCCCCCAATCCGCTCCACACGATCCCTTCTTCGCCTAATGAGATCCTGTCATTCAATAGCGCGATCAAAGACGCGATGGGTTCAGTGGTCAATATTTCGATCAAAAAACACTCATCAAACTTCAAAAGCCCCTATTCGGAAGCCAATGATCCTCTTTTTGAGTTTTTCTTCGGACCGGGATACCGTCAGCAGATCCCCAAAGAGAGGCTGGAACGTGCACTGGGCTCCGGTGTGATCCTCTCAAAAGACGGTTACATCGTGACCAACAATCATGTCGTAGCAGATGCTGATGAGATCACTGTCACGCTCAATAACAGCGACAAAGAGTACAGCGCCAAGCTGATCGGTGTAGATCCTGGCTCTGATCTTGCAGTGATCAAGATAGAAGCGGACGGCCTTGTTCCTGTCATGCTCAGTACGGCAAATGACATCAAGCTGGGAGATGTGGTCTTTGCGATCGGAAACCCGTTCGGTGTAGGCGAGACAGTGACGCAGGGTATCGTCTCCGCACTCAACAAACATTCGATGGGGATCAACCAATATGAAGATTTCATACAGACGGACGCTTCGATCAATCCCGGAAATTCGGGCGGCGCGCTTGTGGACAGCCGTGGCGCATTGATCGGCATCAACTCTGCGATTATTTCGAAAAGCGGCGGCAATAACGGTATTGGCTTTACGATCCCAGTAGATATGATGCGTGATGTGGTAGGGAAGCTGATCAGCGACGGCAAGGTTCAAAGAGGGTATCTTGGAGTAATGATCTCGAAGGTGACCGAGCAGATGAGACCTCTATACAAGCACGGGGAAGGGGCTGTGATTACCGATGTTCAAGCTGACGGCACAGCTGACAAGGCAGGACTCAAGCGAGGTGATCTCATCTACGCTGTCAACGGACGGACGGTTGACTCGCCAAACGCTCTGCAACGGATCATCTCTCAGATCAAGCCGGGTATGACAGCAACAGTTTCGTTTGAACGGGACCAAAAAGATCTTCAGAAAGAGATTACCCTGGGCTCCAATGAAGGATCCAATACAATAGATGACAGTAGCCTCAAAGGGCTCTCTTTGGCACAGATAGATCCGAAAAGCACACAACAGTATCAGATACCTTCAAATGTGAGCGGGGCGCTTGTAAGCGCTGTTGCGCAAGGAAGCGGAGCTGAAAAAGATGGTTTTCAAGTTGGAGATGTTATCATTCAGATAGAAAATCAGACAGTAACCTCGCCGGCAGATGTCGCAAAAGTGTTACGAGAGAGCCCCAGTGGTGCCAAGCGTATCTATATCTATCGCGGTGGTAGGGTTTTGCTGTTGGTTGCGCACTAAAACAGGTAGAAAGGATATATTATAATTAAGATATTGATCATAGAGGATGATGTGGAACTCTCACTTATCCTCAGCAATTACCTCAGACGACACAATATGGAGGTGATCGAGGCGGAAGACCCTTATATTGGTCTGTCTCTTTTGACACAGCATCAGTTTGACCTGATGATCTTGGATCTGACGCTTCCGGGGATGGACGGACTGGAGATGATACCCAAGATAAGGGAGCAGTCCAATATACCTATCATCATCTCTTCGGCGCGGGATGACATCACCGATAAAGTGATCGGACTGGAAAGGGGTGCGGACGACTATATGCCCAAACCCTACGACCCCAGAGAGCTGGTCACCCGCATCAAGACGATTTTGCGCCGCACAACCGCAGAAGATCACAAAGCTGACGAGGTTGAGCTCTTTCGTGTGGACAAAAATTCAAGAACGATTCTGTTCAAGAACAAGTTGCTTGATCTGACAGCTGCCGAGTACGATATACTGGCAATGCTCATAGCCCACAAAAACGGATCGGTATCCAGAGAACAGCTGCTCTATGAGAGCGAACATATCGACGACGAAAGCTCGATCAAAAATATCGATGTGATGATCTCCCGTATCCGCCACAAGATCGCCCTGATCGACAAAGAGCACAGCTATATCAAGCCGGTCCGAGGAGTGGGATACCTTTTGACTACTCATATATGAAGAATCTTTCAGTTTCTACTTTTATTCATATTCTTTTTACGCTGGCAATTGCGATCTTGATGGCTACTTTCATTTTTTTCGTCTCATGGGACAAAGACCGCCGCAAGATCGAAGAGGTCCAGCACTACAAACTCATCGCTGACGCATTTCTCTCCAATGTCCAGCTCAATCCGACAAAGGAGCAGCTTGAAAAACTCTATGATGACTTTTCTGTCAAGCCCATCTCGGCAGAGCAAGCCAAAAAAGATATTTCCAAAAACGGCAAAACGATCTTTGGGGGCAAGTCAATATTTGGACAGGTGAGAGTTTTTGAGGTTGAAGACAACCACTATATCTATATACAACGTCTCGGGTACAATCTCATGCTCCAAGACGACCGCAAGGGGAATTTCAATATAGGTATCGCCTCAGTGATCGGGGTCGTACTGATAGCTCTTCTTTTGCTGCTCTATCTGGCGATTTTGAAAAAGCTCCATCCGCTCAAGAAGCTGCACAAAGAGATACAGCAGTTCGCCAAAGGCAATATGGATATCAAGATCACCTATCTGTACAATGACGAGATCGGCAGAATTGCTAAAACCTTTGACGACGCGATCATACATATCAAGCAGCTGATTGCCTCCAAAAACCTCTTTATGCGCAACATAATGCATGAACTCAAAACTCCGATCACCAAAGGGCGCATCGCAGTGGAATCAATCAATGATGAGGCTACCCAAGGGATTTTGATACGCGCTTTTGAGCGGATGAATGAGCTGATCAATGAACTGGCGCAGATAGAACGGGTCACTGCCCGCAATTTTGAACCGATAATCGAATCCACCACACTCAAAGAGGTGGTAGCCAATAGCCAGCATCTTCTGATGGCCGATCGAGGAAGAGTCTCTATCGAGATCAGCGATATAGTTTTGAAGACAGACATCAAGCTTCTCTCTTTGGCTATCAAAAATCTCCTTGATAACGGCATCAAGTATGGAAGCGACCATCATGTGCTGTTGCGCACGGTTAACGAAAACAAGATTGAGATCATCTCCAAAGGCAAAGAGCTTCAGCATCCACTTGACTTCTATATAGAGCCTTTCTCGCAAGAGGAGAAGCGCAGCAGCGGATTTGGGCTGGGACTCTATATCGTTCAAAATATCATCAAAAAACTCGGATGCGATCTAGGCTATCGGTACGAAAACGGAGAAAATATATTTGAGATTATCGGGATGAAGGGGTGCGAGACCAAGAGTTGCTAGACTGGCGTATCGCTCAATGCCGCCGCTATCAGCTCTAAAGGGTTTTTAAATATCGTCTCAACTTCGGCATTGTTCATAGCTTCTGAGAGTTGTACGCGACACGCTGAGCATTCGGCGGAGACGAAATGCGCTTTGGTCTCTTTGATCATCGCCGCTTTCGGCTTGCCCGCCGCCTCTGCGAAATGGAACTTCTCGGTCTGCATTGTCACCCCCCCAAAGCCGCAGCATCGGTTGGGATCACTCATCTCTATCATAGGGTAGTTTGGAGACAGGAGATTGCGTGGCTCTTTGTATATCCCTTGCACTTTGCGCGCATGGCAAGGGTCATGGTATGTGACCGCCTCATCAAATCTTTTGCCTTTAAGCGCCAGCAGTTCTTTGAGATTTGTATTATCATGCAGCCAAGCGGTAGCCATAAAGATCTTTTCGCCAACGGCCTTGGCGCGCGCTTCCCACTCAGGCATATCGTGATTTTTGAAAAATACCTGCCAGTCATGCTTGATCATTGCAGAACAGGTCGCTTCAGGGATCAGCATGGCATCACACTCATCCATAAAACTTTCAAAATAGGCAATGTTTTTTTTGGTCATATACTCTACGCTGCCTACATCTCCCGTGAAGTAGGCCGGTGCACCGCAGCAGAGCTGTTTTTTGGGGATGAAGACATCTATATTCAGTTTGCCCAGTATCTTGACAAGACTATCGCCGATACCGGTGTAGTTGTAGTTGGCAAGACATCCGATGAAGATAGCTACGCGAGGTTTTTTGCCATTGATTTTGGCCGGAATCTCTTCCGGGTAGCTGTTGAGAAAACTTCTGCTTGCCATCGAAGGGAGGAGCCGTCCTTTTTTTACCATAGGCAGTGCAAATCTTGATCTCAAGCCTCGCCCTTTTGAGTCGTTTGCTAATGCACAGGTTTTGAACATATAGCCGGATTTCATCACGATATCCATAATCCATCTATGGCGCAGCAAAAAGAAAAAGCCCCGCTTAAACCATGCGATCCCGAACTTATCGGCTATATCAGCCCGTACCTCTTCGATCACCATATCTGTTGCCAGTGAATTAGGGCAGACATCGACACAATTGGTACACAAAAAACAGCTCTCAAAGATATTTTTGGCGGTAATGTCCAGTTCAAGGTTTCCCTTCTGGTAGGCGCCTAGCAGATCGATAAATCCGCGCGGGGAGGTTACCTCGTCAGGATTGATCTGGTGGATCGTGCAGACCGGGATACATTTACCGCATTTGATACACTCATCGCTGGTAGCGCTGAAATCAAAAATATCTTTAATATCTTTACTCATTACTCTTTTTTTGCCCCCTTTGTCATTGCGAACCTTTATTGCTCTGTCGTGCTGAAACAGGCTCAGGATGACGCGCTGTCTTCACCAATCGTTAATTATACCGTTTTTGAAAAGCTTTTTTTGCTCTCCTGGTACTTGTCCATGTATGCATCAAAGAGCATCGCGATATTGCGTATCAGCAGTGTTCCTGTTGGACCGGCGCTGATCTTTTGATCCGCAATCGTCACCAGATCGGCACTTTCAAATTCCCTCAAAGCCTCGATTGCATCAGCGAAATAAGTCGCGAATACGATACCATACTCTTTTTCGATCCGTTTCATATCGACAGAGAAGTTCGCCATCAGCTCCATAATCACCGCTTTGCGCACTTTGTCATCGCTGCTCAGCTCCACACCCCGCTCAAACGGAAGCCTGCCGGCATCAAGATCTGCTTCGTATCTATCCATATCTTTGCTGTTTTGCGCATAGTAGCCCTCTCCCTCTCCGATGCTCGTCAGTCCGATGCCGATGAGATTCGCGCCTCCTTTGGTCGTATAACCTTGGAAATTTCTGTGAAGCTCGCCCTTCTCGATAGCACCGAAAAGCTCATCTTCGGGTTTGGCAAAATGATCCATCCCGATCATCTTATATCCGTTTTGATCAAAAAAATCGATAGTATAGCGCAGTATTTTCAGTTTCACATCAGGACCGGGAAGCGTGGTCTCGTCGAACTTGCGCATAGTTTTTTTGAGCCACGGCACATGGGCATAGTTAAAAACTGCCAGACGGTCAGGCACCAGTGAAAAGGCGAGTTCCAGCGTCTTTTGGAAGCTCTCAAAAGTTTGACAAGGCAAGCCGTAGATCAGGTCGGTATTGATACTTTTGATTCCGTAGCGCCGCGCCAGACTGACAGCTGCTTTGGTCAGATCGTAAGGCTGTATGCGGTGGATCTCCTGTTGGACTTTGGGGTCGAAGTCTTGTACGCCGAAGCTGATCCGATTAAATCCATGTTGAGACAGCACCGCCATCTGCGCTTCGTTGAAAAATCTAGGATCGATCTCGCAGCTGATTTCGCCCTCTTTGCTCCAGTTGGGAAAAGCGGCTTTGATGTGCGTAATGATCTCATCGAGTTCCTCTGCACCATAAAAAGTGGGTGTGCCTCCGCCGAAATGAAACTGCACCACTTCTCTCGAGGTATCAAGATGAGCTGCGAGCAAATCTATCTCTTTTTTGAGATATTTTACATAGCGGCTCAGCCTCTCCTCTTTGGATGTGAAGACTACATTGCACCCGCAAAAATAACAAGCAGAGCGGCAAAAGGGCAGATGCACATACAAAGACAACTTTCCTTTACCCTCTCCCAAATACTGCACATAGCGCTCATAAGTGAAATTATCGTTAAATTCCAATGCCGTTGGATAGCTTGTATAGCGCGGTCCGGGTCTGGAGTATTTGCTATACTTTTCTAAATCTATGCTGCTCAATTGCTCACCTTGTCCAGCCGATGCTGATCCAGCCATACCATGATCCCTTTTTGGGCGTGCAGGCGGTTCTCAGCTTCAGCGAAGATCGTCTCAGCATGCGTCTCAAACAGCTCTTCGCCCACCTCATATCCGCGGTAAGCAGGCAGACAATGCAAAAATATCGCATCTGAGCGGGCGCATGACATCATGGCGTTATCGACGATATATCCCGCAAAGTCGGCGACCCTGCGCTCTTTCTCCTCCTCTTTTCCCATAGAGACCCAAGTATCGGTCGTGACTACATCCGCCCCTTTAACCGCGGCTTTGGGGTCATTGCCGATAGATATCTTCGCTCCGCTTTGCGCAGCAAATGCCATCGCATCCGCAACGATACCCGCATCGCACTCGTACCCCGCCGGTGTCGCTATGCGCAGCTCGAAACCCATTTTGGAGGCCAGCATCAGCCAAGAATGAGCCATATTGTTGCCGTCTCCCACATAAGCGCAGACAGGATTGTCCGCCTTGCCGTACTCTACCATTGTCAGATAGTCCGCCATCAACTGGGCGGGGTGGTATTCGTCGGTGAGTCCATTGATGACCGGCACTCTGGAGTAGAGGGCAAACTCTTCGATCTTTTTTTGCGAAAAGGTGCGGATCATCACCATATCCACCATGCGGGATATGACGCGCGCGGTGTCTTTCATCGGCTCGCCGCGCCCTAGCTGGATATCGCCGGATGAGAGGAACAGTCCGATCCCGCCGAGCTGATATATCCCCGTCTCGAAGCTCACACGAGTCCTCGTCGAGCTCTTTTCAAAGATCATCCCCAGCGTTTGGCGTTCCATATAGGGGACGAATTCCTTTTTTTTGGTCTGCGCCTTTATCTTCTGCGCGAGAGATATCATCTCCAATATCTCTTCTTTGCTGAAATCTTTGAGTGTCAAAAAGTGTCTCATCTGAGCCGTTTCCTCATGGGGTACAAATTTTTAAAGAGAATATTTTAACATAAAAATCAATAGTTTGCACTTTTGATATTATGATACAACCAACTCTCCC
>DYNJ01000124.1 GCA_020721085.1 Sulfurovum sp.
AAAAGGCTGCACAAACCGACCCGCTTACCGTCTTGCGCAACGAATAGTCCTATTTTGATACCGCCCCAAATTTCGTATAAATGCTAAAATTCCAACTTAGACGAACTTCTTTCAACGCTAGGAATGCACGGAAGGTTTAAGAAGGAGCAAAATGTATGATAAAAGCAGCCTCGTCCCCCATTTCCTTGAACTATCTTGCGTCACAGAAGCCTATCAGAGATATTCCTCTATTGGATTCGTATAAATTTTTGATTTCTTCCATTCTCTTTTGCTTTATACAAAGCATCATCCGCATTTCTTAGCAATTCTTCTTTCGAAATATTTTCATGAGCGTTTTTTAATGCTATCCCGATACTGATAGTAACATGATCGGCTGTATCGGAATATTCATGTGTCATATGCAAATTCGCAACAGCATCAATAAGCGATTGAGCCACTTTTAGAACCCCGTTTTGATCGATATTATCAAGGAGAACGACAAACTCTTCTCCGCCATAACGGGCTACCATATCTGTAGGTCTTTTGAGTGCATTTTTGAGTGATGAAGCGATTTTGATGAGGCATTCATCCCCTTGCAAATGTCCGTAATGGTCATTATAGAGTTTAAAGCAATCCACATCGATCATCAGTACGGATAGGGATCTTTCCTCTCGGATGACCTCTTTGTATTTTTTCTCAAATATTTCATCGAAAAAGCGGCGATTGGGAATATGGGTCAATCCGTCATATAGAGCAAGCTCTTTGAGCATCTCATTCTTATCTTTGAGGGCTATATTCAACTCTCTGAGTTCTGTTTGGAAAGAGTGAAGCTCTTGCTCTTTTTGCACCTGTTCCGTGATATCACGAAAAACGACGATGACACCATGATGGTCATTGGGAGCTACGGTAAGGCTGACAGGGAAAAATGTTCCATCCCGTCGTATAAAATACTCATCCGCATACCGTGTTTCAAAATCTTGAAGGGTGAGATAGATCGGACATTCCGTTACATCGTAAAATTCGCTGGAGGGCTTGTGATGGTGAAAGAGAAGATGCTGGTCCTTACCCAGTACCTCTTTTTGAGTATATCCGAGCATTGTGAGGGCTTTTTGGTTGATCCAAATACAGTTACCCTTTTTATCGACCCCATAAACACCCTCTTCCATACTGGAGAGAAGCGATTCGAAAAGCTTTTTTCGAGACTGTTCTCTCATGTAATAAAGGAGAATTAAGGCAAATACGACCAATGCAATAATGATGTTGTTTTTGTGCTGATTCCAAATATCAGAGAGGGTAAATGCGGGTGCTTTATCAAAAGGGGGAAGTCTCAAATCACGGGAGAGCTGTTCGACTTCGAGATAATCTGCCGGAAGGGTGTAGCCATAAATTCCAGCTTTTTTAATCGCTTCATCGGTCGGCTCTAGTGCGAGTAAAGCAACTAAAAAATCTATGACATCATTATGATCCGAATTCGGGAATGCCACAATAGGCCATTCCGGGTAGAGTTTTGTTGATACTTTATAGGGGTGTACCGTATCATGTTTTTCATTGATGATACGAAGTTCATCTGCATTGATCTCTCCGTGTTCTACCATCTCTTCCAAGATACCGTCACGGATAAATCCGACATCGGCTTTATGTGCCAGAATATCATGCACAACCTTTTGATGAGAACCGTTTGTTTCGATGATTTTGGTGTGTGTCTTTGAAAGATCAATTCCTGCACGGAACAGTTCATAGGCTTGAGCCCGAAACCCTCCCATGTTTTTAGTGCTTGGAGTGGCAATTGTTTTGTCTTCGATATCATACAGAGTTCGAATAGGGCTGTTTGGGGATACGATGATGACGCCTCCCAGACGGCTGGTCGGGATCCCTTTGGAGAAACCAATAAGTGTAGCGATGGCTCCACTAAGGGCATATTGTTGCCGAATCACCAAAAAATGGGTGGGGTTAGTGGTGATAATATCAAGTTCATTTTTGGCGATCTTGGCGTTCATCTCTTCTTGTGTCAGAACTTCCAAAATAACTTTTTGATCGAGGGTACGGTTGAGATAATCGACGAGAGGCTGATATTTTTC
>DYNJ01000125.1 GCA_020721085.1 Sulfurovum sp.
GACCGGCCGCCATCCCAGCATGGTACACGCATCCTCGAAACGGGTCATCGCTTTGATTATAGCTTTGTCGTCTTTGACCACACCGTTTTTGTCCCGCTTCGCTTCGCGTCCGACCTGAAACTGCGGCTTAAAAAGAATGATTATATACCGGTTAGCAAATCTGTCCATAGCTTCCAAGATACGCTCAAGAGGGATGAATGAGACATCACAGGTGATGATATCAAATCTATTTTCACTCATAAATGTGCGGATATCACAATGCTCATAGAGCTTCACCCTCTTGTCATTGCGTAACGAAGCGTGCAGCTGACCGCTGCCCACATCCACGCAGGTGACGCTGCGGATACCCTCTTCGAGCAGCACCTGCGTAAAGCCGCCCGTGCTTGAACCGATATCTAATGAATCCAGCCCCCTGATATCCCATCCAGTGACCGGCAAAAATCCCTTGAGCTTATACGCCGCGCGGCTGACATATTGTACCACATCCGCCACCTCTACCCGCATCGTAGCATCCACATCAAACGAAGCCTTATCAACCACTTTCCCATTAACCGTTATATTTCCCTCTTTGATGAGCTGCTGCGCCTTGGTACGGCTCTGCGCCAAACCAGACTCTTGTAAAAAGCAATCAAGCCTCATCAAACCGACATCCGCTTGTCATGCACGATATGGCACTTTGCCTTCTTGGTCAAAGAAGAGATGGGCAGAGTATCAAAACTATCCAAATCAACCCAAACCACCTCTTCTACGCAATCATCAATCGCGTAAAGAGCGACATTAAGGCGATATTTTGTATAGGAGTGCTTATAGCTCCCCAAAAAATCTTCATAGACAGGATCTACACTGGGCAGCTCATACATACCCCTATACATTGTACCGGTTGCGGATGTAAGTGCTATTTTGCCGTCTTGGATCCACACGCCGTAGAATAGCTCCAGCTGCTCATATTCTTTTTTCTTGGAATATGTAAATTGCGCTGGATTCTCTTTGCCTTTGCACCCATCTTGAAGTGGGCAGAGTGAGCATTGAGGGCTCTTGGGCAGGCAGACCATTGAGCCCAAATCCATCAAGGCTAGATTATGACTTCGAGTTTGACTTAGATTCAAAAACTCTTCAGCTTTTTGCCATACCAATCGATCATCTCCGCAATTTAGAGCAAAAAATCGCCTGAGTACTCTGGCGATATTGGTATCCACTACCGGAATAGTTTGATGATACCCAAAACTACATACTGCGCTTGCAGTGTATCGACCAATTCCAGGAAGCTTCATGAGTTTTGTTGGACAATCAGACAAAAATCCGTTTGAGAGTTTTGCACTCTCGTGAAGATTTCTTGCCCTTGAATAGTACCCCAGTCCGCTCCACAAAGCCAACACCTCATCCAACGGTGCGTTAGCCAGCTTCTCAAGAGTAGGAAACCTCTCCAAAAACTTCGGATAATACTCCTCCCACACTCTGCTAACTTGAGTTTGCTGGAGCATAACCTCACTGAGATAAATTGCGTAGATATCCCTTCTATTTCTCCATGGCAACTCATGTCTGCCGTGATGCTTATACCAAGAGAGGAGCTGGTCATGAATATTTTTCATAGAAATATTATAGCATTCGGCAAGTTACTGTATCCTAACTAGTCTTATGGTAAAATTTTTTTATTGATAGAATCAATTTTAAAGGCGGCAGCAACAATAATGGTACACTTTTATGATAAAATTAAAATGCTCTTTCAAAAAAATAATTTTGCCAACGGTATGGTATTTCACTTTTTTGAAGCAGGAAGCCTCCAAAACGCCGCTTCCTATAAATTCCAAGGGAGTTACGATTTCTCCAAAATCGGAATCTCATATTTCAAAGGTGATAAAAAGTGGGAATTTAACACCTCGTTATGTATGAGCAATATCAGCTTTCCCATGAACCAGACACCTACGCACTACGTCTGATTGGCGGATATAAATTTTAAAAAGGATTCTCATGTATTCATTTAACATGTCAAAGGCTTTATTGACCCTCAGTTTGATTGCTGCTC